>JAHPYZ010000036.1:0-30951 GCA_019058425.1 Promethearchaeota archaeon | reverse complement strand
TTATAAAGGCAGATAATCATTTGATTATAATTGGAGTAATTCAAGATTCAGATAATCCTTTAGAAGATTTTGTTGGAGTTAGAACCTCATTTATGCCTTTAGCTAAGATATTGGATCCTGTTTTAAGAAATATATGGGAAGAAGCTTATTCAGATTCATTTCATGCTACTCAAGTAGGGAAAACTCAAACAAGTCAAGTATCAAAACCAATGAAATCGTTGAGTACTGTTAAACCGATAATCCCTACAGAATTTCAATCACAAGAAGTAATTAAAAAAACACCAGAAATTGAGCCTGTCACTCCAGTTTCCATACCAACTCAAATTCAAGAAATTTCTCAAGAAGATAAAAGGTCTACGAAAACCTCACCTACAGGAACTCAAGAATCCCCTTTTGTTTCACCCAAAATCACTGATTTAAAGCAAAAACTCCAAGAAAAGATAACCTTTTTAACAGCCGTACAACCTAAAGCGGGTGATCAAGCAGGAATAGAGATAAATGATGCGTTTAACAGATTGATTGATAAACTAGGAAATCTTAAGGGGGATGATTTTGGCAAACATCTTCAGGATATTGCTGATTTAATCCTAGAAAAAAAAGGATTTTCAGTAACATTGCATAAGGTAAGAAGCATGATAAATAAATACAAGGAAAAGCTTGCTTTACTAAACGAGAATGATAAAAAAGAAATTATTGAGGAAATCGAAAGCTGGAAAAAGAAACTTTTCTAAATAAGCATTATTCTCTTTTATAATATTTTTAAGGCAAGTTATTATGTTGGATTGCTTGTCTTATTTTTAACTCTAAAATAAAGGAAAAATCCTCTAATAATTGTTATCATTAGAATTATAAATGAACATAAGAAGAAAATCGATACAACAATCGATGTAATATAATTAGGTGAACTTATTCCAATAATTCCGAAAGTTGGACATAATGGAGCGACAATGAAAAAAAGAAGATAGGTCGCTTTATCTTTCTCACCAAAGTGAATATAAGTTGTTATATTAAACCACCCAACTAAAATCATAATAACAGGTAAAATAACAGAAGAAAATCCATAAAATTCACCCATAGCGAATGAATAAAAATAATTCGTATAAAAAAAGGTTATGATCAATAATGCACTAATGGGTGTAGGTACTCCAGTATAACCTGGATTTTCTGAGATGTTAAAACGAGCTAGCCTAAGAATTGCTCCAAAAGCAAAACATATTGATCCAATTACAATTACAATATCAAAAAGTGTATTGGTCTTAAATGCTTGATACATTAAAATTGCAGGTGCAATCCCAAAGGTTAAAGAATCACTCAAAGAATCCATTTCCTTACCCATTTCATTTACTGTTTTTGTTTTACGAGCAATATAACCATCTATCATATCAGTACCGAGTGTGATTGTTACCAAAAAGAATCCTAAGGAAATTAAATCAGGGTGACCGATACAAGCGCAAACCAAAGCAATAATTCCTAAAGAAGTACCTATAAGTGTAATATAATCCTTTAATTTCAACAATTTTGGAATTTTCATTCCACTTTGGCTTGACATTTTAAATCTCTAATTCTTTTTTGTTAATATTAATTAAGCCTTATCTAATTAAAATATTTTCATGAACAAATTTGGATTAACTATTCTACCCTAAACTTTATTAGAACAATTTATTATTCATAGAATAAAACAATAATAAAATTAAAGGTAAAAAAAAATGCCATATTGTAAAGATTGTGGTGCAGAAATAAAAGACCTGTCACAGAACTTCTGTGAGAAGTGCGGGTCGCCCATACCAGATAGCGTCAGACAAGGACAAACAGCACCTACACAACCGACACCAGCTGTTTCTCGAGTACCACCATCTAGTCGTCCCGGAGGACTTTTTGATATTAACCGGAACTACTATATCCTTAAAGAAAAATTCAAGGAATTACCTTGATTCTTTAAAAGTATTGGGATTGGGGCTCCGGCGAAATCTTAGATGAGAATAATCAAATCATTGGCCGAATGAAAAGGGTAATCCTGAGCATCAGACGGAGAGTTGAATTGCAGGAAGTTGATGGTACAATTTCAGCGACAATTCACGCTAAAATTATATCAGCACGGGGGGCTCAAGACTTAAAAGACCCTCAGGGAAATTTGATCGCCCGAATAAAGAAGAAAATCTTATCATTTTTCAGACCTGTGTTTTTCCTTGAAGATCCCGAAGGTAATCAATGGTTCCGTGCCCAAGGGAAATTTATGGGATTCTCATTTAAAGTATATGACGTAACAACAGGTAACGTCGTTGCTGAAATTGAAAAAGCAGATAGATGGAGAGATTTGTTCCTAGGAGGACTTTTAGATTTTAAAGATACATATGCTTTAAAAATACTTGATAACGTAACTGATCGAAGAATCTTGGTAGGATTTGTATTATCAATAGATAATGTCCTTCATGATAACTAAAATAAATTTGATTTTTTTTTTCCAATTTTAACATACACTCAAAAAAGATTCCTTCGGATTTTTTAAAAAAAAAGATTTAAAATCATTTAATTTATATTTTCTTTAAAATAAATAAGTTTGAAAAGAAATTTCAAATTATTTTATAAAAATATTAATTACGATCATTAAAATTAAAACTACACAGATTAGTTTCCCTATTGTAAGAAAATGACTGAATATGAGACATTTATGGTATATGAATTAGATGATTCTGGAGAGAAAGTAAAGCTGGATTTTCCTGAAGATCAGCTCCAAGAAAATCTTCATCCAGAACAAGTTCTGGTTATAATTCGTGAAGATTTACGAAGGATTTTCATTTGGAAAGGCCCAAAATCACCTGTTCGAAAAAGATTTATTAGTTCAAGAGTAGCTTCTTCACTCCAAGAAGAGTTAATGAAGGATGCAAGATACCATCGCTGTAAAATTGTTTCGGTGGATGCCGGAGATGAGCCGACAGAATTTTTAAATGCTTTCAGATTGGAATCAATGGAAGTAACTGAACGCTTGGCAGATATGAGATATGTCCGAAATATTGAACGAGAAAGAATGGTTGAAGCCGTTATCACAGATACTGCTCCAAAATCACCAAAACCAAAAGTAGAAGATGAATATTTTTCACCAGCATTACAAGATACCAGTAATGACGTGGTGGTTTCATCATTTTCTACTAGTGCCCCAAAACCGCGGACTCAATATCCAAAATCACCACTACCAAAACCAACAAGAATTCCTAAAGGAGTAGGTATATCAGAAGAAGAAACGAAAAAAATTAAAGATAAAATTCTGAAAACAGAAGTATCTGATGGTTTAAAAAGATCAAATCTCATTCTAGGTCATACGCTGTACGCAGCAGTATCTAAGGTTGCTAAAGTATTTGGTAAAGATGTTGAAGAAACTGATTGGGAAGCAGTTAAAAAGGTTCCAAAAGAAATGATAGAATTGGATAATCATGTGTTAAGAGTTTATTTTGATGAAAATAACGGAATTGTCGAAGCAATAGAAGTTTTAGAAAAGGAGGATGAATATATTAGTGCTCCAAAAAAGGCATCATCTTCAGGATTATCCCCCATGCCATCCAAACCTGCCTCAATGAAGAAAACCTCAGAAGAATCGATTTCTTCTGAAAAAGTAGATTTTAATTCTATGACTGTAAAAGATCTTAAAGCTTATGCAGCAGAAAAGAAAATAGAATTAGCATCTACTGCTAGAAAAGCTGAAATAGTAGAAATTTTAGAGAAATCTGAAGATGAAAAGCCAAGTAGCCGAAGACAATTGCCGAAAATTCCAAGTAAAGATGATTAAACTTCTAATTTTTAGATTTAAATCTGACTTTTCATTCCATTATCAATTTTGTTTAAAAATGTAAAAAAAAATAGATAATATCTTAAATAGAATCAGTATTACTATCTTCTGAAGTTTCTTCTGGAATTTCTTTTAATTTTTCTTCTGCTTCGATTATTTCATCTTTATCTTCCCTACTCTCTGGTTTTCCTTCATCTAATTTCTTTGGCTTGGTCTTCTTTTTGATTTTCTTTAAACCTTCAATCGCTTCTTTCCTGACTAATGCACTTTCATCTTTCAGTGCTTTTGTAAAGACATCTAAACTGTATGGATGATGTAAGTCTCCAAGTTCATCTGCTGCTTCCCTTCTTACGTTTTCATCCGGGTCATTTAATAAGACATATGTGAGAACGCCTAATACTCTATTATCTTCAAAACTCCCTAACGTGTCAACTGCTTCCTTTCTAACTCCTGGATCAGGATCAGTAACAGCTGTTATAGCTAATTGTTTTGAAATTTCATCTTTACCGATTGGCTCTATAGCGCTCAAATCAACACCACACCGCTTACAGAAATTATGGCTGATTTTAATGTCTAATCCACATGCTGGACATATTCTTCTAGTATTAAAATCAATAAAAGTTCTTTTGGGGGCAGAAGGTGTCTGTTTAACTCTATATGGATTATAATTTGGATCCGGTCTAAAATTCCTATCTTTTCCCATAGTAATCTCAAATAAAAATTAATTTTCTATTATAATGAATAATGTTATTCTTATTTTTATTTTTAATTTACTTATATTGATATTAGAAAGAATTTCTCGTAAGATTTAATAATTGTTTAATTACTTATCGTGATTTTAGAAGAAAATTTAGTTATTTAAAAATTATGGGTAAAAAAATGAAGATTTTCTGAAATTATATTTGATTTAAAAAAATAAAAGTTAATTTAAATTATTAAGCTAGAGTTATATCTTGACATAAATATACGTCTTGTACAGCATTTAGAATTTTAATACCTTCAGGGGTGGGTTTTTTAAATGCTTTTCGCCCTAAAATTAACCCCATACCTCCAGAACGCTTATTTATAACTGCGGCAGTAACTGCATCTTGAAGGTCATTCCCACCAGCTTCTCCACCTGAGTTGATTAATCCTATTCTTCCCATATAGCAGTTTGCAACTTGATACCTATTCCAATCAATTGGATTATCTGGAGCAAGTTTTTCATAAACTAGCTTATCTGTTTTACCAAAGTTTAAATCTAAGAATCCTCGGTTAAGAGTTGATAATTTTTGTTTTATAATGTCTGCCTCGATAGTGACTCCCAGATAATTAGCTTGGCTTTCTAAATCATTTGCCGTGTGGTAATCTTTTCCATCTCTAATGAATTCTTCTTTATTTCTTAAATAACACCATAGAACGCAAACTAATCCTAGTTCATGAGCATACCTAAAAGATTCACTAATTTCTTGTATCTGTCTTCTCGATTCAGGAGATCCAAAATATATCGTTGCTCCTACCGCAGCTGCACCCATATCAAATGCTTGTTCTACATTCGCAAAAAGAGTTTGATCTGAAAGTGCTGGTTTTGTTAATAACTCATTGTGATTGATCTTCACTATAAAAGGTATTTTATGAGCATAGTTTCGTGCGACTGACCCGAGAATACCCAAAGTAGAAGCAACACCACTACACCCTCCATTAATTGCTAATTTGATAATATTCTCAGGATCAAAATATGAAGGATTAACCGCAAAACTTGCTGAAGCAGTATGTTCAATTCCTTGATCGACTGGCAATATAGAAAGATATCCAGTTCCTGATAATCTACCAGTTTGACTAAATAACCGTTCCATATTATTTAATACAAGATTATTTCTATCTGAATGGCGAAAGACTCTATCCACGAAATCAGGTCCTGGATGATGGATATTTTCTTTAGGAATTCCAGTACATACATGGTTTAATAGTTTATCCGCGTCAGAGCCGAGCATGTTTTTTATCTCTTCAAAATTCATTTTTTCCACATTAATTTTACTTTTGATTTAAAATTAATGAAGAAATAGGGAGTCCTAAAATAAAATATTTTACTTTTAATTTCTACTCAAAACTTTCATTACCCGAAAATAATTTGAGTAAAAATATAAGTCTATTTAATCAAAATTATTAGAGCCATTAAAAAATTCCTTTAATAGTTCAGAAATGAGAGAATAATTATTAGAACGAACATTTGGGCTTCCACTCTCCATTTTTAACATAATCTTTCTTTTCTCCTTACCATTGGTCTCTAGTTTTATCATTAATTTTTTAGATTCATACTTAGATTTTTTAATATCCATTGAATTGTCTCCCCACAAACTTTCAATTTTCTGCCCGACTTTCTCTTTACTTCTAATTGATTCTATTTTGGGACTATGAGATACCTTTATTTTTTCCATAATGATGCTTATTTTATATTTTGATATTTTCAGTAATTAACTTTCAATTAATTTATTTAAAGTGCCTTATAATTTAGACAGATATGGAGATTTTTATTTAGAAACCCAATGTTTTTCTTTATTTATTCTTTTACCTAAATATGCCTGATGAGTCTGATTTCAAGAACTATAAAACAATGGAACAATATAGTAAAACAGTAGAAGGAACAAGGTATTTACATGACCTTTACCTGAAGGCAGTTAATCATCCAATTCGTCGTGAAATTCTTAATATAGTAAATGGCACAAAACGAATTTCTAAAAATGATTTAGTAAAAAAACTTAGTGACGATAATATTCTTGACGATGAATATGTGTTTAATTATAATATGGATTTTTTAATCAAAGCCTTTTGTATTCAATCTATTAAGGTTGAAAAATCTAACGAAATTTACTATGAAATCACTCAAAGTGGAAAAGTGGTTGATTTTTTAAAATAAAAATAATAACCTTCTAATCTATTCCTCAAAGAATTGTTTATAACAATTACAACATGGGACTCCTAGATGTAAATTGTAGTTATTTAATTTTCTGCTATTTAAAGTCATTAATCTTAACAATTCTTTTACTAAAAATTTCTTATCTTCATCAAAATATGCACGTTTTAAATTAAAGAAATGGTTTAAATTTCCGCAAATAGGGCATTTTGAATAGAATTTTAAGAAGTTCCAAAATATTTGTTTTTCTGGTTTAGTTAATTTTTCAATTTTTAAATCAGGATTATTTCGAATAAGATCTCTTAGATTATTTAATTCATTTATCATTTCATCTCTTAAGAAATTTGAATTAGAATCTCTATTCTCCAATGAAACTCTATTTTCTCTAACAAATATTTCTTGGGTATCGAATTTATCAATATATTCAACAGCTTCATTGAAGAATCGCAATGGTCTATTTTCCTTTTTCCCATTCATAGAACTAATACTAGTATAATTTTTGTAAGTTTTCCAAAAAAAAACTAGATACTCTCTCTAAAAAATTTTATTACAGAAATTTCAAATTTTTATCATTTCGACTAAATAAATCATTCTTATTCTCCCCTTTAATTCTTCTAAAGTCTATTATTTTCGTAGGGGCAAAATATTCAAAATCAAACTCTACATCATCTCCTGCACTTTTTCCTGGTATTGGCATTAATCTACAGGTTAATGGTTTATTCAAAGTCACAGAAATTGTACAAATATCTAGTAGAATATAAAATAATTCTTTTTCGGTAATATCACCCGGAAGTGGCACAACATCAAGACCTGCTCCACACATAGTAGAATATAATATGAGGGAATCCAGATTAAATTTATTTTCAGACAATCTTTTTGATAAGATAAAATCTTCTAAAACAGGTTGCATAAATCCTGAAAATCCAATTGCTTTTTCTTTATTTACCGGTATAGAGTTTTTTATTAGCGCTACTGCCGTTAATGTTCCGTTAGCTCCAAAATATTCAATCCCTAATTTTTCGATTGCAGTTCCAATGCTTTTATTAGCTATAGGGTAGGGAGCGGGGGTTAAATCAATTCCTTTGAACTCAATATCAAATTCTCTTGCTGCTTTTTCTGCAATTTTTGTTAAATTATCATAAATTTCATTAAATTTTGCTAATAAGTTAAGTTGAGCATCTTTCAATGAATCTGATTCTTCAATAACATTAATTACTTCATCTGCCATTTCTAAAGCTAAAGAAAAACCAGGCTTTTCTGATAAGTGATATGCAGCTGGAAAGAATGGAGTATTAGGCTTAACATTCGCAGATATGCAAAATTGTAAGTTATTAAAGGGATCTGGATCTGATAAATTTTTAATTGCCTTTGCTCCTGATTTTAAAGCTGTTAAGTTAATGCCCTTATCAGCAGATGCCACAGGTAAAGACGTAAAAAAATTACGCTTATTTTGAATGAACTGTGGGATTTCATTTAGCAAAAGCTTTTCAAAAATACCTAATTCTTGAATATGGTCAGCTCTCATCATAGTGCAGGCAAAATAATCAATTCCATAATCTTTGAATACTTGCTGTAAAAATAATAATTGCTCATTTATATCTATAAGTGTTTCTTTCAAATTTTTTTCATAGAACAATTTATTATCATATGAAAAAAGTGGTTGTGAGCAGATTCTTTTAGTATCAACTTCAATATCATATTCTTTTAACATATCACTAAACTCTTTACCAAACGCGGAGAAATTTCTTAATCTATCTTGCAAAAATGAGAGTATTGATTCATTCTTAAATAGGAAAGGTATGATTTGACCAAGAGTGATCGCTCTAATTCTCATATTTAACCGGGTAAGCTATAATTTTTTAAAATTAAAAATCAGGATCCATAGTTTGTATTAAAAAAATTCTATTAATAAGGTTTATAAGAGAACTAGTAATAAAAAATTAACATTTATTCTTAAGGAGATTGATAATTATTTCAATCACTTTTAAGAGATTATTTAAATTTCATTTAGTCTAGCTTTATCTTCTATATGATTTTTAGTTGTTGGAGGTTTTAAAAATTCTCCAGGTTGAATTGGACCTAATTGTATCAATTCATTCTTAAATTGATTTATCAGAGATGCAAATTTATCCCCTTCTCCCGCGGAGATACTTACAATTTTAAGACGGTTTTCATTTATGTTTACTTCAGCTAACATTTCTTTTATACTCTCATATCTATTTTGAGCTTTCATGAAGCCACTTTCGTAATGGCAATCTTGGGGATGACACCCCGCAATCAATACTCCATCTGCACCATAAAAGAAACTCTCGAAAATTATTGATGGATTTAACATGGCCGTACACATGGTATGAATAATCCTACTATTTGTTGGATATTTAATTTTGCTTGTCCCTGCCAGATCTGCTCCTACGTAAGAACACCAATTGCATAAAAATGTAATTATTAAAGGGAATTCTTTTTTTTCAGATAGAACTGATTTTAACTGGGCTGAAAATTGTTCTTTTCGAAAACCTGGAATATAGAGTGCATCATAAGGACACATTGCCACACATGCCCCACATCCTGAACAATTAGCTTGAGTAATCTTTAGTTGATTGTCTTCAATTTTTAATGCGTTGAATTCACATATATTTTCACAAAGTCTACATAAGTCGCATTTATCTTTGTTAAAATAAACAATATGAGGATCTAATTCGACTTTACGGCGCGTAATTAAAGCTATTGCTTTAGATGCTGCACTTTCTGCTTGGGCAATACTACTAGGTATATCTTTAGGCCCTTGAATTGCTCCTGCAATAAAAATCCCATTAACGAGTGTCTCAGAGGGATTTACCTTCAAATGTTTCTCTAATAAAAAACCATATGGATCTTGGGAGATATTTAATACATTACTTATCAAATCTGTCCCTTCGGCAGGTTCTATACCCACTGCTAACACTACTAAATCAGTTTTATTTTGAAAAAGAGTTCCTTCAATAATATCTTCACCACGGACTAATAGTTCATCTGAAATGTCACTTTTTAGAACTGCTGAGATATTACTTTTTATGAAGCGTATTCCAAAAACCTCTCGGCCTCTATTGTAAAATTCCTCACAGTTTTTTCCAATAGCTCTAATATCAGTGTAATATATATTAATTTTTATTTCAGGATTTTCTTTTTTTAAAAGTATCGCTTGTTTAATAGCTTCATTACAACAAACTTGACTGCAATAATCATGATGAATTTTTTTATTCCGAGAACCAACACATAATATAAAAGAAACCCTTTTAGGTATTTGTCCATCGGAGGGTTTTACTACTTTTCCATGAGTTGGACCCTCATTGTTAAGTAATCTTTCCATTTGCATAGTAGTGATTACATCAGGATATAATTCATAGCTAAATTCTCCTAAGATTGATGGATCAAATGGTTTCAAACCAGTTGCAACAATTATAGATCCTACAGTTACTCTTATAATTTCAGGTTTTTGGTCAAAATCGATAGCATCTCTATCGCAAGCTTGAGCACAAGCTTTACAACCAATGCAATACTCCTCGATAATATTTGGAAATAAAGGAATAGCTTGAGGATAAGGAACATCTATAGCTTTTCGTGGAAAAAAGGTTTCTTCAATGTCTATTGGACAAACATCTCTACAGATGTCAAAACACCCCACACAGTCATCTTCTTTTATAAATCGGGGGTTTTTCTTGATCTTAACATCAAAATTTCCAATAAAACCATCTACATTTTCTATTGTGGAGTAAGTCAGTAATTCAATATTAGGATGATCTTTTACCTCTGTCATCAATGGTCCTAAAATACATATACTACAATCTAACGTTGGAAATGTTTTATCAAATAAAGCCATATGACCTCCAATTGTTGGTTCCTTTTCAACTAAATACACTTGATTTCCAGTATCGGCTATTGCTAAAGCAGCTTTAATTCCGGCAATTCCTCCCCCGATAATTAAAACCGAGGGTGTAATGTCAGAATACTGAACTTTTAAAGGTTCTAACAGTTTAACTCTTTCTATTGCCATATTTATTTGATCTATTGCTTTTCTTGTTGCTTTTTCTGGCTCATCGTAGTGAACCCATGAATTCTGTTCTCGTATGTTAGCAAATGATATTAAAAATCGGTTGATACCAGCTTTTTCGATAGTTTTACGAAACAATAATCCATGTAATTTAAATGAACAGGCAGCAATCACGACGCGATCAACTTTTTTTTCCTTTATTTCATCAATTATTTTATTTACACCTAATTCAGAACATAAATACTGATCTCCAATGACAACTACATCGGAGTATTTCTCGAAGTGTGTAATTAATTTAGCGTTATCAATTACTCCACTAATATTTTTACCGCAATCACAAATGAATAGACCAATTTTCATATTTATCTCACTACTCAATTAGAAATCATATTCTTCTTTAAGTAATATAAAAATGATTTTCTAATAATTATTGAGATTATTTTTAAAAATCAACCAATTAATATTTTAAAACAAATTAGAGAGTTTTGAATAAATATTCTTAATTTCAAGTCATAACAAAACCTACAATCTACGACAAAATAGACTTTTGAATGTTATGAATTAATTATGAATTATCATTCACTTTTCACTTGATCGAGTATAATGCTATTAAGCATATAATAAGATGTATGTAAAACCTTTTAAAGTGGGTAAAATAATTTACCTCTAATTCCGAATCGGAATTATTTAAAAAAAAAATAAATAATGTGAAAATTATGAGTGAAGGTGAAAAACTCACACCAGTAAAATTACTGGCATTTATAGGAATGCTTTTCTTAGGTTTTGATGCTTTTACCTATTTTTCTACAGCATCAGTAGCTGGAAACGAACTCTGGGCGCTTTTTGGTATATTAGAACTTGTTTTTGCCATTGTGATTTTTCTGGGTTTAAATTATTGGGAACTAATACCAATCTCCCTTCCATTTACTTGGTGGATTTTGCTTGTTATTGGAGTAGTTACTATTATATTCGGATTCGTAGGTCTTGCAATATCCTACTGGGCTGGAGCAATTGTATTAAGTGCTGCATTAATTGATCTTCTAGCTGAGAAACAAGGTTGGAAAGTATCCAAAATGATGACACTTGTAGGAGCTGGTTTTGGCATCTATGATTGCATTATTATATTTATGGGTTTCGGAAATCTTCCTACCGCACTACAAACACCTGTGATTTTAAATGGGGTGTTTGGACTAATATTAGCAATTATTTTAATAATCATCATATTTGATCTCGTTGATATTAAAATCCCCTGGGAATGGTGGGTTGTTCTAATAATTGGATTCGTGTTCTTTACATGGGTAAGTGGAAGTGCCGCAGCTGCAAACGTAGTTTTAACAGATTCAGCACCAATTGTAGGTTGGAGCGGTAATTGGTTAATGATTTCATTTCTCTTACTTGTATTAGACTTCTAAATTAAATAATTAATCTTTTTTTTTTTATTTTTCTTAAAATCTTAATTGAATAGTGAAGATATATTAGTTATATTTGGAAAATCAATCAAATTAATTTTTTTTAATTAAATTATTTATTAGAATCATTTTTCTTCTTAGGATAATCTATAGTTTTATTAAAAAGTGAAGGAAGTATTTCAAGATATTTGTCTTCATCAAGATTTTTTATAATGGTCTGAGAGATTTCTTCTAAGATTTCTTCATAATCTTCTGGATTTTCTAATATATTTAACATTAAAATAAAAAAATAATCTGTATCTACCCCAGAATAATAAGTTACAAAATTTATATTATCTAAAGTTAAGCTTACAATCCCTGCTTGTTCACTAAATTCATGTAAGTTTAAAATATGCATTAATGTTTTATCAGAAATTTGTAGTTTTTCCTCAGGATATTTTGCTTTAATCTCCATACCGCTCCGTTCATCATATTTCATAAAAATGAATCCATCTGGCATCTTTGTTTTTACTCCTGAAGCATTTCTTTAGATAAATAGGGATGAACTTTTAAGATATTAAAATTATTCTTTTTCATTTCTAAAAAGTATTTCTTTTCAATTTCATATTCCTGTGTTGCCCAATTTAAAATTTCTTCTTTTGAGTAAAATTTACCCTTTAAAACTTGTAAACCCTTACATTTCTTAGTATAATTCACAAAATTCTTTCTGTTGGATACCATCATTTGCCAAAAAGGAAAGGATCTACATTGGAATGGTCGAGCAACATGAACACTACATTTATTTTCTATTAAAAAATGACAATGCTCATCTTCTCCAGTAAATCTAAAACCCAATGTTTTAAAATGATAAGTTCTACCTCTTTCTCTGCCAGGTTCTTTCCAGAAAAAGCTGTCATTTATAACTTTAGTATATTTCTTTGCGAAATCATGTAACCTTTTTGTTCCTACTATGTTTAGAAATTCAGTTAATCTAAGGATATCATCTTTATATAAATAGACTTCTCCCTCGTTGAAACCTGTACAGCACTTACCGCACATTTGACATGAGAATTCAATTCCATTTTCGAGAGTTCGAGAAATTTTAATCTCTGTGGAAGTCAAAACTAAAAACATCTCTTGAATTTTAGATTAATAAATAATAAACATGTATTTATTTAATATTTAAGTATTAATTCATTGATTATATTAGGCTATAAACTTATAGGAGTTTAAATTTTTGGCTAAAGTACTAAACCCGAGTGATAAAAAAGATTTAGATTTTGATTTTATCAATACCACTATAGCAAAATTGGAAAAAACATTAAAAAAACATGAAATTCAAAATAATTTGGAATTTAAGATATGGCAAAAAGATTTTGAAAGGATCTATGGTAAGAAACAAGCAAATTCCCATTTATATATAGTTACTTCTCTAATTTATTTTATTGGACACATCTTTATCTCAAAATATATTCTAGAGAATGAAGAATTAGTAAAAACAAATAAAATATCATTAAAGAATTTAAAGAGTTTTGAAGCTAATTTAAATGCTCAATTCAAACACCTTAATTTATTTGAGATTGAGTATTACATTCCATTAATCTTTCTTTCTGAAAAAGAGGATTTATCAATTTTTACCAATCTTATTTTAAAGATTTCCGATTATGTTTTCAAATTAGATATTAACCCTGAGTATATTTTTGATTATTTAATTCAAAGAGCAATTTCTCCACTTGTTAGACATAAATCTGGTGAATATTATACTCCCCAATTTTTGGTTAAAATGATGATTAGAGATGTTTATTCTTTTGGAGAAACCATCCTTGATCCTTGTTGTGGTTCTGGAAATTTTTTGACAGAAGCAGTAAAGCACATTCTTTCTCATAATAAGAGTATAGAGAAAAAAATAGCAGCAATAAATAATATATATGGATATGATATAAATCCCCTCTCAATTTATGTATCAAAAGTAAACCTATTTTATTTAACAAAAGAAATTATTGCTGATATTAATTTGAACTTGTATGTGTTAGATTTTTTATTTCATGAAGAGAAGCAATTCAATAATAAATTTGATTTAATAATAGGAAATCCTCCATGGTATACCTATCGTGATATAGAGACTATTGATTATCAAAATAAAGTGAAAGAACTTTCTGAGCAACTATATTTAAAACCACTTCCAAAGAATCTGCTAAATCTAGAAATTTCTACTTTATTTTTTGTTAAGGCAAATAAAACATTTATGAAAGAAAGAGCGAAGATTTTTTTTGTAATAACGAAAGGAGTTATTACAGGCTCCCATGCTTCAAGATTTCGTAACTTTAAGGGTTTTTCTGATCTAAAAATTTGGACTTTTGATAGAAAAATAGAGGCATTATTTAATATCGATTTCATATGCTTATATGGACAGAAATCTAAAACAATTGAAAAAAAAACAACAGATGTGATTGAAAACTATCATTTTAAAATAAAAAATAGTGTCGAAATTGTTGAATATTTTGATGATATAGATTTGAAATTAGAAAGAGTAGAGTTGTTATTACCTTATAATATTGAAGAAAAAGGGGGAAAGACGTATACTAAGAAATTTATATCACAAGATAACTTCAAACGTTTATATCCACTGGAAGAAAGTCATTATAAACATTTATTCCATAAAGGAGCGGATTTAAATCCGAGAAATCTAATATTTATAAAGTATAGTAAAGTAGATAATTCATTAGTAATTATAAATCCCGATGACCGGATATTTAAAAGAGCTAAAGCTCCCTGGAATAAAATAGAATTTGAAAATGAGACTATTGAAAATAATAACATATTTAAAGTAGTAAAAAGTACAGAATTAGTTAAGTTTTATATATATGATTATTACCACGTGTTTTTACCCCTTACAAAAACAAATTTTCATTTCAATTATGATGAATTAGAGAAGTATAGTAAACTATTTTATGATAAAATTAATCAACTGTATATCAAATATAAAAAGGAAACAACAAAACATGAATCTTTAATAGAAAATTTAGATCGATGGTCAAAGTTGATCAATCAAAGACAATTATCTAAAATTAAAGTAGTTTATAATAATTCTGGGGCTATATTGAATTCAGCGGTAATACAAGGAGATTTCTTGATTACGGGGGATTTATCCTTTTATGATACCGACGATCTCGAAGAAGCTTTTTATTTATCAGCTATTTTAAACTCCAATCTAATGACAAAACAAGTAGATATAATAAGAAGTTCAAGACATATCTTCAAGCTTCCACTAGACTTTCCAATTAAAAAATATAATACTAAAAATCCTGACCATCAAAAATTAGCCGAATTAGGTAAAAAAGGTCAAGAAATTACGAAACAAACTATTCAGGCTTATAAAGAAATGAAAGAAGAGAAGTATACTAAAGTTAAAATCCAAAATATCACTAATGAAAAATTGAAACCAATCCTATCTCAGATTGATGAAATTTTAATTTCTCAACTACATGAGAGTAAAAATTTGAATTAGATTTTATTTTAACGTATTAAAATAAATAAGTGTTCTTATATTTATCACTTATATTTAAACCCATTCAAACATGAAAAACTTTATATTCAAAATTCTTATCACTGGTAATGCAAGTGTGGGAAAAACTTCGCTACTAAGAAGATATGTAGATGGGAAGTTTGATGAATCGAGCATAATGACTGTTGGTGTAGATTTTTATACCACAGAGCTTAATTTTGATAATGCACGTTGTCTATTACAATTGTGGGATTTAGGAGGCCAAGAACGCTTTAGGTATCTTTTGGAAAATTTCGTAATGGGGGCACGAGGGGCACTTTTATTAGTTGATTTAACAAGAATGCCCAGAATAGGAGACATACTTGAGTGGGTAAATATAGCTCGATTGCATGATTTAAATTTACCAATTTTACTAATAGGAACGAAATTTGATCTTGAAGATATAATTGCTGTAGATGATGATAGTGCTCTTCATCTTAAGAATACTTTCAATATGATAGACTTCATTAAAACCTCTGCAAAAACAGGATTCAATGTTGAAAAAGCATTTGAAACAATAACAAAAAAATTAGTAAGTCTAAGTAAATATTAATCTTCTTTGAGTATAAAAATGGTAAATAAAGTGGATGAACTCGTTTTTCTCGGATCAGGAGGAGGTCGACATCATATTAGAACTCAATTCAGGGCCACGGGAGGTATTATCTATAAATTTAATGATATTCAATCCCATATAGATCCTGGACCTGGTGCGACTGTACGAGTAAACCAGTTTAATGAAGATCCTGTAAAAACAGAACTCTTTATTGTAACTCATGGCCATGTTGATCACTACAGTGATTTAAGTGCTATAATTGAAAGTTCACGAGAGATTTTGCATGATCGAAATTATATTTACTATAAAAAAGGGACATTAATTACTACAAGTGAAGTTTTACAGTATATTTCGGAATACCATCTAAACATGCTCGAAGAAATTGTAAAATTCAAAGCAGGAGACTCATTTAATTATAAAAATGTTAATATATTTGGGACCAAAACAGTTCATTCTCCGAAAAATGAGGGATTTGGAGTTAGATTTAACCTTAAGGATTATTCTATCGCGTTCTCAAGTGATACACGCGTTTATGAAGGCTTTTCCGAGGAATTTTCTGGTGCTGATATTTTAGTACTTAACCTTTTGCGACCAGATTCTATTACTTGTAAAAGACATTTATGTACTGATGAAGTTATCCCTTATCTTAACAAGATTGACCCTCCTCTTAGTGGTCTTATCATTACTCATTTTGGGACATATATGGATAGCGTAAAATCGACAAAAAATTACGTCCCTAGCCAAGTAAAAAAACTTCAAGAAAACACTAATATTAAGAATATTATAGCAGCAGAAGACGGACTAAAATTAAAGATTACAGAGCTTTTGAAATAAAATAATTTATGCTCTTAAATGTACATACCTCATTAAAAAAATTAAAAATAAAGATTTTGTACAAAAATTTAAATTTGGTACCCAAATTTGTTATAAAAACTTGTTCTTGCTATCATAACATAAATAAAATATAATACTATGGTTTTTATATTAGTAAAAAATACTATGAATTAAGAAGGGAATCTATAAGTGATCTGAAAAACATTGGATACAATCAAAATTAGAGAGCCCCACTCGGGCCGTTGCCAAAATTCGCCCTCTTTTAGACTCTAACGAGTTTAATTCTCTCCCTGATTTTAAAATTTTATTCAGATTTCTTTTCCCTTCCCTTTTCTTTATATTATTGAAAAATTAAATTTAATTTTATTAAGAAAGGGATTGACGATTTAATAGAATCTAGTCACTTACAAAAAAATAAGAAAAACCTTAATCCTGAGCAATCCAATAACGGCATACAATACACTGCAAAACCTTTTGAAAGGAAACTTCACCAGAGTGATATGTCCGTATTCTTCTGTTAACCATCACATTTCCGCACTTTGTACATATGGTTAGATCTTTTGGTTTTAATTTGTGTGCGGACATTTCTGATATCACGAAAATTTGGTTAATGCTAACAAGGAGGAATATAATATTTTCTCAAATAAAATAATTAAATACCGATAAAACAACCCTTATTTAGATCCTAATAGCTATTTAATTATTTAAATATGTGTTTAAGTAAAAATTTTATGGATTTAAGCACGTATTAAGTACTTAATGTATCAAAAAATAGATTGTGCAGGAAATTGGAAATTTTGATATATTTCAGATGGATTTATTCTATGATCTTTCTATCATTATTCATTTTTAAAGCAGTTATAAGAATTGCAATGAAAATTAATCCACAACCAATCCAAGCAAATACTGAGAGGATTTCATTTCCAATAAGGAATCCAAATAAAGCTGCAAATACAGGTTCAAGTGTGAAAATAATTGCAGTCTGAGTAGGATCTTGGTATTGTTGACTCCAATTTTGAAAAAAGATAGTCAATGTCATTACACCAATTCCGAGATAAATCATTAAATACCAAAACGTTGGAGGATATGATAATAATACATATGATTCTTGTATTATTAATGAAGTGATAAAACTTGCAGAGGAAACCACTAAAATTTGAATAATTGAATAAGCATAAATATCCACAAGTCTTACATATTTATCATTATATATAATATAAAAAGCCCAGATAAACGCACTGATCAGTACTATAAAATCACCAATAATTATTCCCGATTCACCTTCTAATAATAAAAAAGCCATACCTAAGACAGACAAGATTACAGCAATCCAAATTCTTTTAGTTAATGTTTTTTTAAACCCAATCCATGCAATAAATGGAACAACAATAGCACTTAATCCTGTAATAAAACCTGCTTTTCCCGCTGTTGTTGTTTGAAGCCCATGTGTTTGAACAGCAAGGCCAAAAAAATAGAGCATTCCAGTAACGAGACTCATTAATAATATCTTTTTGTTAATTTTTTTTAAATGTGAATAAGCTGGGGCAAATCCTAATAAAGCAATTGCGAATCTTAACCCTATATAAATAAAAATTGGTATATCTTGAGTTATATTTTTTGTGAGAATAAAAGAGGTTCCCCAGAGGACAGTGGTTAAAATTAGCAATAAAATTGCAATTATATTCCTTTTAGAATTGAGATTGCCAATTGTTTTATTACTCATGATTTGCTTTTTTATTTCTGTAATTGTGGAAAACATAGTAAAAATAAAAATTATTCCTAAGTGATGAATCTTCTCAAATATTTCTCATAATATCGCACAGATGCATAGTATATGCATCTAATGAATATTATCTGAGTTAAATATTATTAATTATGCATATTTTTTTATTATCAATAGTTTAGAGCTAAGTATAGGTGCTAATTTGACAAAAAGTTACGAAGAAATTAATGAAAAAATAAAAAATGGTAATTGTGTGGTAGCAACAGCAGAAGAAATGATAAAAATTGTGGAAGATAAAGGGATTAAGGTGGCGGCTGAAGATGTTGATGTAGTGACTACTGGGACTTTTGGTCCTATGTGTTCAAGTGGTGCATTTCTCAATTTTGGACATAGTGACCCTCCTATTAAGTTTAATAAATTATTTTTAAACGATGTAGAAGCATATCATGGAAATGGAGCGGTTGATTGTTATATAGGATGTACAAGGATGTCGGAAATAAAACCTTTTAAATATGGTGGTGGCCATGTCCTTGAAGATTTAGTCTCAGGAAAGTCAGTAAGATTAAAGGGTAATTCTTATACTACAGATTGTTATCCCTTAGCTAATATCGATACAGAAATTACTATTCAAGATATTAATCAAGCAATTTTATGCAATCCAAGAAATGCTTATCAGAGATATGTATGTGCTGTAAATAGTTCTGATAAAACATTGTATACATATATGGGAAAATTGTTGCCTCGATTTGGAAATGCCCATTTTGCGGGAGCAGGATGTTTGAATCCATTAAGTAATGATCCAGATTATGAAACTATAGGGATAGGAACCAGAATCTTTCTAGGTGGAGGTGTTGGATATGTTATTGGCGAAGGAACTCAACATTGTCCTGGAAATAGAATGGGAACTATATTTGTGAAGGGAGATCTGAAACAAATGAATTCAAAATTTATAAGTGGTGTCGGTTATGAAAAGTATGGGACTTCAATGTTAATTGGTGTTGGAATTCCAATTCCAATTTTGAATGAAAGGTTAGCTAAAAAAACAGCTATTAATGATGATGAAATTATAACGGATGTTATAGATTATGGAATACCAAGAAGAGACAGACCAATACTCCGACAGGTATCATATAAGGAATTGAAAAGTGGACGTATTAAAATAAAAGATAAAAGCATTAAATGCGCCTCTTTATCATCTCTTCCTAAATCAATAAAAATCGCAGAAACTCTTAAAAATTGGATACAAAAGGGTAAATTTTTCTTGAATCCCCCTGCTGAAACATTATCTCTTGAGAAAGTATTGAAACCTATGAAACAGAAATGAATGGAATGAGGTAGTAGAAATAGATGGAAATATCCAAATCGTTATTTTTTTCTTATCGGGAGATGAATATAAAATATAGTTCCTTCTTGTTCTGAGGATTGGAAATTGACTTTTCCACCTAGATATCGTTCTGCAAGTAGTTTTACACTGTAAGTACCTATGCCTCTTCCAGGACCTTTTGTTGAAAAGGATCTCTGAAAGATCTGACTCTCAACACTAGCGGTCATAGCATCTGAATTCTTTACCCAAAAAATTATAGTCTGGTTTGAAATTTGACTGCCAATCTTTATAGTTTCACCAGGACCACTTGCTTCTAAGGCATTTTTGAGAAGGTTAATTAATATTCGAGAAAGTAATCTTTTATCTGTTTGGATCATATCTGAAGCAGAATTGCTATCAATGATAATTTCTTTTTCTTTTGCAACATTATGATTTTCTATAATTTCAACCGTAGATGTCATAATATCTAAAGGATTATGATTTTTTAGATCAATATTAAGTTCATTTTTTTCTGCAGCTATGAGATCCCTGTGAGCAGAGAACTCTTCAACTAAAAGTTGGGAAGTTTTCTTTATCTGACTAAAGTACTGCATTTGTTGAGAGTTTAAACCTTCAAGTGGAAAAATATCAACAAATCCAGTTATTACGGTTAACATATTTAAAAAGTCGTGTAGAAAAGACCTCTCCAATAACTCTTGGCGTTTTTGACTGCTAATATCTGATAGAAAAACCATCACAAATTGTTTTCCTTTTAATTCAAATGGTTGTGCTGTGACAAACAAATCAAATGAAATTAGATTTCCATCAAAATTGGATGTAATACGAGTCTCAGAAGATGTTTTTGTGTTAGTTTTTAAACTCTGAAGTATAGCATTTACAGCACCACAATAACGGCAATCTTGACCAGTACCACATCCATGAATATAATCTTGTGAATGAATACACTTAAATATTTCTCCAGGTCTAGAACCCATAGCTTCTTCGACATTAATTATACCGAATTGTTGAATAACAGTTTGATTTAAAAAAACCACCTGACGCTCTTCATTAACTATTAGGGCAATAAATGGAATTGAATTAAGTATTTCTTCAAAATAATTCTTGAAGAACTCATTCGCTTCCTTCTTAATTTCCTCAAGATTTTTCCGTTTTGCAGGAGCATATTGGGTATCTAGTTCTTTTTTCATAAGATTAAGGGATCAAAATGAGTTGAGTAATTTTATTTTAAACAATCGTTAAAGTAAAAAATAAAATTTATTTTAAGATTTTAGTTTAGCAAAAGTTTAAATAAGCATTTCTTCTTAAGTCATAAATTAAGAAATGATTTGGGTTTGTTATGTAATAGAATCTTTTTTTCTATCACATTAATCTTTTGTTATAATTTCAAAGATTTCCTCTAAGCGAGGTGTTTTTCGTCTGAGGGTAATACAACGTTCTTCTTCACATCCACGTAAAATGGCTATTAGTTCATTTAAATGTATTGTAGGAATGTCCAAATCATCCCCAAACCATTTTTGCATCTTTTCTCGATATTCGGGTTTACTAAGAGTATATAGACAAGTTGGACATGGGGTTATCATAAAATCTGCGCCTACATTTTGAGCACTTTTAAGTTTATTAGCAGTTATTTTTAGTGCTTCACGGGGATTAATTATGAGTTGGGATGCTCCCCACCCACAACAACTATCTCTTTCTTGATAATCGACGGGTATACCACCAAAAAGATGGATTAATTCGTCTAATTTAGTCCTATTCCTTATATACTCTTCTACATTTCTTTTATCTCTAGATAAATTCAAATAATGACATCCATAATGGATAGCAACTTTTAAGTCTTTCAAATCAAACTTTAAAGAGTTAAGAACATCATTTCGAATTAAATATAGAAAATCTAAATCATGTACTAATTTAAGACTGAAATTTTCAAGAATCTCATATTTATTTGGATAGCTATTACCTATTCCCTTATTCTTTAATCCATTTAGTATATTATTTGCTTTTTTTTTTACCTCAGGAATTTTTAGAAATTCTCGTCCTCTTAATAGACTATTATAGCATCCATTACAACTAAATAACACAATATCAGCTATCTGATTCATTTCATTTAAATTCCTCTCATTAATAGCAGCAAATTGTGCTCTTGTTATTAAATTTCTTTGAAAAAAAGTACCAGAGCAACATGATTGATTCATACTCATATTTACGTTTAATTGAAGTTCTTCTAAGAGATCTTGTATGCCCCATCTTACTCCCGGAAAATATTTTTCCAAGCAAGCCTTAAAAAGACACAATTTTTTATTTTTAAAATAGTCTAAAGGATTTTCAGGGTATTCATTAGCTATTTCATCCAAATTTAAAGTTAAATCAACTACTTCCATGCTATTAAACTCTAATCTTATTTTTTCTTTTTTCTTTCTTTAGTTTTATTTTTGCTTGCTTTGAATACATACTTTATTCGTGCAAAATTACATATTTCATTTAATTCTTTCATGCGTTCTGGTGGTAACCCCCCATCTAAAGGATCATCCAGTACAGTACCATTGGTCAAAAATCTTTCAGACATTTCTACATATTTACGTAGATCGTTATATTTTGGCCCAAATCCTTTTTTAAAACTTTCATTTCTTAAATTTATGATTAACAAAGGAATATTAATATTATCTCTTGGGCAAACTCTTTTACATCTTTCACACAGATAACAATACCAAATATCAGAATCCTTTAAAACACTTTTATCTCCTCTAAGGACTTTTCTTATAATTTTACGGATATTAAAATTAGAAACTTTTGTAGCGGGACAATCTCCAACACATTTTCCACAAGATATGCACTGAATTATGTTTTTGTTTTCCTCAACATCTTCTACAAGTTCTTTATAAAAATCCCAGTTCCAATCTGAATCAGTATATTCATCCATGATTTTTTGTTATTCTAACTTTTCGTACTGAACCTCTTATTCTATGAGAGAATCATTGTTCATTGTAAAAAAATGATTGTATTCTAATAAATAATTTTTTGATAGAATATCTTTAATTCTGAAAATGATTTTATTAATATTAGTCGTATTTATTTAAAAGAGCATTTCATTTATATCTTGGAGATCCTCTAATGGTTCAACATAAAGATGGAAACGTTTATTTGAAAATAGTTTATTATGGTATGGGGGGATCTGGAAAAACTACAATATTAGAAACTCTTTATCAATTAACAAAAGATGGGAAAAGAGAAATAATGCCAGTGCATGAACTACAAAAAATTGATAGAACAAGTGGTACAACTCTTTATTTTGATAGGGGTCTTTTTCAATCAACACAAAAGAACAAGGTATTCTATAGAGTATATACGGTTGCTGGTCAAAAATCATTCGCTCCACTACGTATTAAGGTGTTTGGGAATCTCGAAGCTGAGACTGATGCTGTTGTTTTTGTGGTTGATTCTCAAATAAAATTTTTTGAAGATAATATTGAATTTCTTCAAGAACTAAAAAATATAACAAATAATAAACTCATCAAAAAAATCCCTATTGTATTAATGCTGAACAAACAAGATCTTAAAGATATAATTAATGAAAATGATTTTATACAAATATTAAAACAAGAAAATCTGTGGTACGAACCTGGACATGAGTTATATATATGGAATCCTTTAATTTATAAAACTTGTGCATTATTCGATCAAGAAAAAGATATTTATCGTAGTTTTTATGAAATTGCTAGAAGAGCTGGATTATATCATATTTATGGTGATGGTGAAGCTCCTACTAACAAAAAGGTTACAGATTCCTCTATTGTAAATTCTTAATATAGTGAATCGATTCAAAAAAAAAAAGAAAAAAGATTTTATACCTTTTTCATAAAAATTTCTTTCATCCACTTAGGAAGTAAAAATCCTCCATAGAATTCTAATGCGCTAAATATTAGTAAAATCCGAACAACTACGACTAATATTGATAATAAAGGATCAGTAGGATCTTCAAAAATAGATCCTAATAAAGAATCCAATATAGCAGCAACAGTAAATGTAATAAATGCTGCACGGAGTAATTTACCTTTCAATCTCACTTCTCGATCCTCTAATTTAACCGATTTTTGAGCAAAAATGATTCCTGTAATTAACATCACTAATATTACAATTAAAAGATATATTGTAATGAATAGATCAAACTCAACTGTAAAAGGTCTACTAGGATTAATAACTCCGATCAAATCCATATCTGTAAAGAACAATGTGAAAAAAATTATTTCAAAAATTATTGAAAGGACAATCGTGATTATCAAAATCTTTTTCTGTGCATCCCTATAAATCATGTCAGTAAAAGCTGTCAACCAAGTTATAAGAGCAATAGGTATAAAACAGTTCCCAATTATAAAATACAATCCGATATCTAAGGATTGCTGAACAAAAAGATTCATTAGAAATGAGATTGAATCTGGCATCCAAGGGTTTGCTACACCAATCCAAGATATTCCTACTAATATATATAATCTGTTTTTGAATTTAGAATATTTAGATAAGATAGTAATTCCTATTATAACAGATATAATAACGAAAATAAGGCTAAAACTTCCTTGTAAGTAATCTACTAATTCAAGTGCCATATACATTCACTCTTTTTTGAGATATAATATAAATAAATGGTATAAAATTAGATCTTATACTATATATATTTTTATTTTCTTTAGTTCAAATTGGAATAGACTATAGAAATTTTAAAAGTTTCTACACAATTTCATAATCTATAGGCAAAAGCTCATCTGGCTGTTCTGATAATAACTTTAAATGCTCCATATATTCATTTAAAGAAATATCCTGATTTTGATATCTTTCCACTAAATTTCCGATGATATAAGATGGTTTAAACTTGATAAATCGAACATCAGAAAAAAGGAAAACAAAACCTTTTTCTTCATAAATAAACTTCTCATCCAATAACTCATTAAAAAGTTCTTCCTTATTGTTTAGAATATTTAAACTATCATTTACAGTTAGATGCTTATTTCTAAGAGTTTTTATCAGCAGAAACACATCTTTATCAAAAAGTACCGTTTGAAGAAATGTCTTATTTTCAAAATCTGTGATATTATATTGGCCTAAATAATAAGTTTTTAATGATTCTCGGTATTTTCTTAATGAAGTCTCCTCCATTTGTTCTGCTGGTAATCTTTTTGGAGGAATCTTAATACAGGAAATATCCCTAATTAGAAAATAACATTCTTTACTTCCCGGCACATTATTTTTAAGTACTAAATTTTCATGGAGGAAGGAAATTAATATTAAATCAATATTTACCGTGGAAAAACCATACTCATGTTTTAAAATATTAATTAGTGCAGATCGAGATATCACACCCTTTCTTAGAATTTGTAAAATTGTATACTTAATTCGATCTTGAAAGAAATTTATAAGATTTTCTTCTTCATCCAATTTGGAATAGTTTCTTATAGTATTGAATGCTTCAGAAATAGTACGAGTAATTTTATTTGTATTAATTAATTCTATTAAATTTTTACTAATAAGTCCTAAAATTTCGGGGGAACTTTTTGTTATATCATCACGGATGTCTGCTTTATCATAAACTAAAATAAGGAAATATACTTCTCCTTCAAATCTCTGTATAACTGAGACATAAGTCTTATCCTCATTCTCAGGGGTATATTCTATTACAGAACTTTCTTTATCTAGCTCATGTTTTGCCCAAATTTTTAAAAAATCCTCATTTGGAGGGAAAGATTTCTCTGGTGGATAAATAATAATTGGTTCCGGTCCCGTTTGGGTGTTCCAATGAGTTAAAATGATTCTTTCCATAGTTGTTATGCTTTAACTCTATTTTAATGATTTGTGAAAATATATTAGTTTATTTCTCTCTTTAATAATGAGTTTCTGTATTATAATATTTTTTCGTTTTCATTTAAGAATCTAAAACTGATTTGCTAATAAAATAAACCAATTCTTACATGTTAAAAATTGAAATAATAAAGTAAAGGTTAAAAAGAGAGACAAAAGTAGAAGATAAGAAATAGAAAATTTCGGAGAATTCAATTTAATTAGAAGAATTCAGGATAGGACTGTTCAATCTTGTTTAATGTAATTGCTAATAAATTAAGTAATTCTTCGCTGTTATTGGTCTTAATATTATCAATCACATTATCGAGAATTTGATTTCCAAGAGAAATATCTCTTTTAGTTTTGTCTTTTTTATATTTGAACAGAAGCTCAAATTCTCGTTCAAGCCATTCTAAATCCTCTCTTAGAGAAGAAACCAATATTTCCTCATAATTTGTCTGTTCTCCGCTAACTGTCATTATCTTTCCTCATATTACTAGTCTTTTATACCTAACATAAGAATAGTCTTCCGATTTATAAATGGTGCACAAAAGAAAAATTTATATACGATAATAACGTACAAATGAAAAAGTTTGTACACAAAAATTATAATTAGCAAAAATTGTATACAAAAAAATATAAAATTTTCTGAAAAGATTTTACTTTTTAATCTCTCAGGATATGTGAAACGTAGAAGAACTTGACCAATTTAAAAAAAAATTTTAGTTATTTAATTTTTTAAATAGATATCTAGTGAAAGACTTTGAGAGCTCGTAAACAGATTGAATATTATTGGAACTTATCGCCTTATTTAAAACTCTATAAAATTCATTTAAGTTCAATTCATCAAGATCTCTAAATTTTATTTCTTGAGATGGTTTTTCTTTATTATTCATGGGAAATAATATTTAGAGGAAGATATAAAAAAAGAAATAATATCACAGTATTATAAACTAAATATAATAAAAACTACTGCTGTTGCTCTTTTATCAGATTTCGTTTCTTCTCTAACTTCTTAATTAGTAGATAATAAAGAACTATCATAAGACCAAAAGCTGCTAATATTATTAAGAGTACTGTATTAAAGTAGTTAGATTGATCGATAATCACATTTAAAGGCAGGGTATCAAAATCTAATGGCAGAGTAAGATTAAATCTCATAAATAATAACCAACCTAAGGTTGCATAAAAAAATGCTCTAAAGATTGAGCCAATCAACGTACCGATAGAATAACTTTTTACATCAATATCAACCAAACCTGAAGTGTATGAAATCACATCAAAGGGTATAAGTGGAATAAATCTTGTTATAATAATTGCTTTAATACCGTGTTTTCGGATAAAATCATCAGCTATATCAATAGCTTTTTCACCCACAAATTTTTCTGCTAAAGGTCTTCCTCCTTTTTTACTTACATAATAACATAATAACCCTGCAGCCATTGAACCAATAACGCCCATTAATCCACCCCACTCCCAACCCCATATCATACCCGTGGCTAAAAGGACAACCTCAGAAGGTAAAGGGACGAGAAGACCTTGAATTCCCATTATAGCTATAAAAAGAAAGATGCCAATGGCTCCTAAATTATATACGGGATTCACAAAAAAAACTACAACAAATCGGTATAATATTGTATTATCTACAAAGAATATTACGTATAATAAAATTAAAGATGCAACTATTAAAACAATAAATAAAGTAATGTACACGATTGTTTTAGCATCAAAATTCGAGAAATCAAATAAATTTTTAATATAATTTTTAAATTTGACTGAAAATGATTTTTTTTCATTTGTTTGCACTTCATTATTGTTATGTGCCATAATAATCTGAAAGTAAGGTAAATTTTAAGTAATAAATGTAATTTAGATTTCTATAAAAACTATTATTTTCAATAATTTTTCTCAAATTAATTGTATGAAACCATATGTCTTTGGTCATCGAGGTGCTTCAGGGTATGAGATAGAAAATACTCTTCCCTCTTTTAAAGAAGCAGTAAGAATGGGGGCAGGAATCGAAACAGATGTACAAGAAACTAAAGACAAGGAATTAATTTGTTATCATGATTATTATATTGACTTAAATTCACAGAAATATAATTTAAAGAGAATAACACTGAAAAAGCTAAGGTCTATTAAGTTTCCAGATAATCGAGAAATCCCTACTGTTCAGGACTTATTTGAATTATTTCAAGATAATCATTCATTAAGATATAGTTTTGATATACAAGATAAATTAGCAGGATTCAAACTCATTGATATTGCAAGGAGATTTAAAATACTCGATAAAATTGAAATAACAGATCGTCGGTTAAAATGTATTTCAAGATTAAGGAATTATAATAAAAATGTAAAAATTGTCCATACTCTACCTGAAATTATTATGGAAGTTAACAGAAATACTGTAAATTTCGATTTTTTAAAAGAAAAGGAAGTTTATGCAATCAACTTAGTATTTTTAAGGTCTAGTTTTGATAACTTTAAAGAAATTATTGATAATGGTCTTAAATGCTATATCTGGGGAGTTAATGCAAAATCCCGCATGAAAAAAGTGTTAAAATTTAAGTTCAAAAATAAAGGTGTCGATGCAATTTATACTGACTATCCTGATATTTTCATCAATCTAAGGGATCAAATTAAAGGATAAATTTTTTATATACTAAAATCGAAAGGTATTGTTATACAACAATAAATGCAGATATGACCTATGATAAAGCCTATAAATAAACTATTAATTTTTGTTATACTTGTCTGGATTATTTTAGCTGTTTTTTTTGGATTTTTTGATCTTAATATCTCAATTGCTTTGGTAGATGAAAATTCGGCGTGGGGTATTTTTGGAGCTGATTATGGAGAAGCACCAGGATATGGATTAATAGGTATTGCTATACCTACCTTAATAGGTAGTTATAATAAGGATATAAAGAAGCAAAAAATTCCCGCATACGTAACAATAGCTATTGGCTTTCTCCTTTTTATTCTGGGATTTGTTTTTGATGAGCAAGATTTAATTCTTGATGGAGGAGCTATATTTATTTGTGTAACTATATTCCTTATTTTCATGTTTAATAAAGATTGGCAGAATTTCAGGAAGATCTCTGCGGTTATTACAATCCTAGCAGTGTTGAATCCTCTAATTATAGTTCAACTTATGAAGCTCTTTTGGGGGCGTATTAGATTTAGAGATCTTGCTCCTAGCTTCATTGATTTTACACCATGGTTTATCCCTCAAGGTATAACAGGAAATCAAAGTTTTCCTTCAGGGCATACAAGTATGTCTTTTATGTTTGTGCCATTGTTGATTCTTGTTAAACATCGTAAGTTGAAACATCCTGTTAGAATAATTACTACGGTTTTAGTTCTTGGATGGGCGATTTTTGTCGGTTTATCTCGAATTGTGGTTGGTGCCCACTATGCTTCAGACGTATTATTCTCAGCTATGATGGCATCAGTTATCACAATTCTCTTCTACAAACAGATATATCTCAAAAATTCAGAAGAAAAAAGTCAAAACAAATTGATTTAATCGATCAGCACAGTTTTCTATTAGTCATACTGCAATTTCATTCATATTCACATTGCTACTATTAATCCTTTCAAAGATATATATATCAAATCAATAGGAAATTAATTTATACTTTAGTATTAACAATTATAGGAATTACGGGCCTAAATTTGATGCAACATTTAGAATTATTGCATGTATACAAAATGCCAAATTTTCTATTTTCCTAAGGAAAAGGCTTTATCACAGCAATATCATTTCATAAATTATAGTTTTAAAATAAGTCACAGCAGGATAAATTAAAATACTGATTGTATTTTGAATGCTCTTAAGACTTGCTTAAAGTTGGATTCACATTTAATAAATTGATGCTAGGTAAAGAATTCAATAGAGGAGAGTTATTAGAAATATTTAAGAGAATGAGATATAAAGCCATCATCCCTACTAAAAAATACAATAAAGTTATACAAAATCTTATTAAATATCTTATAGTAGTACATGGTCGAGATCGTAAATACACATTTTCAATTAATAACGAAAATAAACTCGTATTTTAATAACATATTTATATGGTAATAGAAGAAAAAAATTAATTCTCCCTTCAAAGGATTATGTAGGATTATAAAAATAGGATCCTATTGTAAGATAAGGCTTGGAAGTGATTTATTCTTATAATAATTATCGAGAACCAAAAGTGTAAAACTAGCCCATTAGTGTCTCTCGCAATACTATTTTACCATCAAAGATGGTTAATTGAAGCAAAATTCTTCGACTTAAATCAAACAAATCTTCACTGGAAATCAGGTTACGGTAATATAAATTAACTAGATATGCTAGCACGGCTCTTTTTCAATGATTCTTGGATAATGAATAAGATATAGCTCACAAACTAGAAGGAACTGAAGAAAAGAAAATATCTTGGAATCTCAACTGAAATAAGGATAATTTGACTAATTATTTTTTCTCCAATTAAAAGAGATTAAAAAATACTCTGATCTCTTAAAGATATCTAATCGGAACACAATAAAATAGATATAAAATAAAAAAAATAAATATTTAAATTAAAAAGAATAATATATAGAATTTACGCCTGATATATTACCCAAATATAATTTACCTCTAATATTCCAGCCTTCCACCACTCATGATTCCAAAATCTTACATAATCTACAACTTTACCTTCATCCAGATCATAGATAACCGTCCTCCAAGCCCCAGAATATTGAGAATGATGATCATTTGTACCATCTGTATAATATATATATATGTCGAATGCAGCCCCTCCATTATAAGGGTGTATCTTCATACGTATTTTGTTATTATTGCCAACATCACCAGGATCTGGAAAATAGACATCTGCATCTATTAGCCATTGATACCATCCACTTGTTTTGCCCGTCCACACAAAAATATACGAATCATCATACTTTAAATTATACAGAATCCCACTTTCATATCCATGTTCAGTGTAATAATCGTTTGGCCTAACCGTGCCACTATAAGGCAAACCTAGGGTCGTTGGTGATATCATTACTAACGCTAATATCCCAAAT
>JAHPYZ010000035.1:18474-44562 GCA_019058425.1 Promethearchaeota archaeon | reverse complement strand
GTGATGTAGTCCTTAAATCAATTCAATTGGACCTTGGAGAAATCATCGCTCGTCTAAATCCATTGTTTTCCTTAAAACTTTGATTTATTCTATTCTTGCTCCTAGAGGTAGATCTTTATCAAGTACTAAAATTGATACATTATCACCTTCAACAGCCGCAAGAAGCATACCTTCACTTAGAATACCTCTTAATTTACGAGGTTCTAAATTTGTTAAGACGATTATTTTTTTTCCTTTTAGATCTTCTGCTTTATAATGCTCTGCTAAGCCAGCAACTAAAGTTCTTTTTTCAGTTCCCAAATCAATTGAAAGCTTATAAAGTTTATCTGCTTTAGGAACTTTTTCCACCTTTTCGACTAAAGCTACTCTTATATCTAATTTTTTAAAATCTCCATAAGAGATCAATTCCTTTTCACCTTCTTTTAGTTTTCCTTCTTTTAAGTTTTTATAATTTTCTTTAATTTCCTCAATATCTAATTTTTGAAATAGAGGTTCTGGTTTCTTAATTACTTGTCCTGCTTTTAAAGAATTTTCATTAATACTATCCCATGCTAATTCTGATAATTTTGGACAATTTAAATATGATAAAATCTTTTCTGAGGTTTTTGGGATGAATGGACTTAGTAATATTGCCAACGCATATGATGCTTGAGCACACAAATTAAAAACATAACCTGCCGCAGCTTTATTTTTCTTAATCAAGTGCCATGGAGCTTTTTCATTTAAATAAACATTACCATCTCTTCCAAAATTCACAATTTCTCTCAATGCTTTTCTAATTTCAAATGTTTGTAGTAATTCTCCTATTATCTCGGAAATAGAATTTATTTTTAATACAAAAGCTTTATCTACTTCATCTGGTTCAATCTTTTCAGGTATTCTACTATTAAATTGCCTATTGATAAAGGTCATTGAGCGATGAATAAAATTACCAATTACATCATTTAGCATCTTATTATTATTGTCAAATTCAGACCATAAAAATGATGTATCACTTGTTTCAGGTCGATTATATAAAAGATTAAAACGCCAATAATCTAAAGGAGCTAGCTTTAAAGCTTCATCAATCCATATACCAATTCTTCTTGATTTAGAGAACTTCTGATTTTCATACATCAAAAATTCGGTTGATGATACATTATATGGTAATACAAGTTCTTGACCCTTTTCCTTGTTATCATTATATGCTAATAATAATCCTGGAAATACAATTAAATGAAAAATGATATTATCTTTCCCAATAAAATAGACTGTTTTTGTGTTAGGATCATTCCAGAAGTATTCAAATTTGTTTGGATCATTAATTAAATTTTCAGCCCATTCCTTTACAGCCGTTATATAGCCAATTACAGCTTCAAACCACACATAAATAGTTTTATCCACTGCATTTTCAAATGGTGCTGGAATTCCCCATTCTAGATCTCGTGTGATTGCTCTTTCAGGTAGTCCCTCTGCAATACTATTCAAACACATTTGCCGCGCATTAGCGGGTATAATTTCATTGCGTTCAATTAATTTTTCTAATCGATCTTGCAATTTCGGGAGATTTAAATACCAGTGTTTAGTTTTTTTAACGGTAGGTGTATGTCCACACACCGCACATTTAGGGTTAATTAGTTCTAAAGGAGTTAGTAATTTCTGACATCTATCACATTGATCTCCTCTTGCATCTTCAAAATTGCAATGGGGGCATGTTCCTTCCACGAACCTATCTGGAAGAAATAAATTATCCTTTTTACAATAAAGTGATTCAATCTCCTTTTCTAAAATATACCCATTTTTCTGTATATCTAAATACATTTTCTGTACAAATTCAATATGGGTAGGATTATGGGTTATAGTATAATTATCAAAAGAAATTTGCCATTTTTCATGTAAATCTTTAATAATATTATGATATTTAAATGCTAACTCTTCAGCAGGAACCTGTAATCTTTTAGCTTCCACAGAAACTGGAGTTCCATGAGAGTCGGAACCCGAAACAAACACTACTTCCTCTCCTTTCATCCTCAGAAATCTTGCAAATACATCTGCTGAAAGTGTACTTCCAATTAAATTACCTAAATGAGGTGTAGCATTCACATATGGCCATGCCGAAGTGACGACCCATTTATTTCTGTTTTTAGTATCTAATTTAATCAACCTCTCTACTTGAATTTATTAATAAAAAGAATGCTATGCTTAAATAATTTAAACAAAGTTTAATTAAAAAGTAGCTATTTAAGAATAATTTTAGCTCCACAATATCGACAAGCTTTGATTTCTTTATTCATTTTTTGAAAACAAGGTTCATGGTAATACGAATTACAATTTTCACATTGGTATACTTTAAAATCTCCTAAAAAAATGTTATGACAATAAGAGCATGATGCATTTATCTGATCAATTTTTTCTTCAGGTATTACAGTCATTTTTGTATCTAATTGTTTATCTTCATCAACAATTATTATACTCTGAGCTAGTTCTTCTTTATCCTTAACTAATTTTAAAGCAGCTTTTGGCAATTCCAATAAGAAGAAGCAGAAAGGACACCTAAAAACATTTTCCTTATATTCTGTTTTTTTGGCCCACATAGCAGCACAAGATAAATGCATTGCTCGATCACAACTAGGACAATAACGTCCCTCACTAAAAAAATCAGCACCTGTAACTGCTGCTTTAATAGAATGACAAATTTGACACTTTTCTTGTCCTCTTTTAGTTCCTCCCATCATTAACCTTATATCTAATAGTGTCGGTCTTCTTAATGGGAGGGCAATCTCACTTACTAAAGGAGCAATTTCTTCTTTTTTCTCTGGAGAAAAATAATCTGTGCTCTCTTTCACATCTTTTTTTGAAGCGAATTCTTTACCAGCATTAATTAATGCTTTAGAATTGTTAAAATATCCATAATCTCCTCCAGTCCTCTGTGTTATTCTCTTTAATGAATTTTCTCCATACTCTTGTTTCCCGCCTAATTGACAAGCATCGATGAATACACCTAATCCTTTAGCAATTTCGATCATCTTTACTAATTTGTTGTTATTTATATTTAACTTGTTATCAGTAATTATAAAAATACGCGGGATTTTCCCTCCAATTTTTCGCATCTCCTCTACTAGAATTTGTAGAGCGAATGCTATACCTTCATGTAAAAAACCACGTCCTGAAATTTGTATATTTTTTAATGATTCAATTAAAGATTCTTCCTCAAATGCAAAACTACTTAATTTCTTAGAAGTATTCCCAAAAGTTATAATTGAAATACGATCTTTCATATCAATTGCCAATTTTGATTGAATGAAATTCTTTGCGGTCTGTAATTCAACAAGTAATCTACTTGGTTTAAAATCTTTTCTCAACATAGACCTAGAAGTATCTAAAAGAATAACAGTATCTTCTATTTTTAAATCTGGCAAATATTCTATAAAGTTTCCTATTAATTGAAGTTTAATAAAATAATAATACTAGAGTCTTATAAATTTCTATCAAATTAAAATAACGGATAGCTATTTTAGAAAATTATAAGCAAACAATGTATAAACTTTAATCACATCAATAAAATCTTGAATTTTGATTGATTCATCTATTGCATGTGCCGAGAACGCTTCTCCGGGTCCGAAGATAATAGTTTGGGGGCAATAATTACTATTCCGGAAATATCTAGAATCGGCAGTCCCTATTCCAAGAATATAAGCTGGTTTTCCTCCAAAAATTCCTACAAAAATTTCCTCAAAATCTTTTAGATATTGAGAATTTTCCCAATTTTCCAAATAGGAAGGTTCACTATAACGATATTTTTCGATATAAACAAAAATTTCTCGAGGATTTCCTCTAGGTTCATTTTTAACTTCATAACCTAAATCTTTAGTAATCACTTTTTTTAAAGAGTCAAGAATCATATCAACTTCTTGACCTGGTAATAATCTGAAATCAATAATTGCTTCACAACGATCAGGTATCACATTTTCTTTGAACCCCCCATTAATCAAAGTAAAACTTTTACTAAACTGTGTCATTGAATCAAAAATAAATTGAAGAACCTCTTGTTCATTAAAAATTCTTTCAAATTGTTCTTTACTTGGAAATAAATTACTAAAAATTTCTTTATATCGTTCATAAGAAATTGGTGGCTCTATTTTTGGCATATATTTCTCCATTTTATCTAAGTTTAAAATAATTTCACTCATCATATTGATAGAATTCTTTGCCATAGAAGGCATCATAGAATGACCCATAATCCCATTTGTTATAACCTTTAGATGTAGATGCCCTTTTTCACCAACAGAAATTCCTTTACCTATTGGTTGCATCCCGGTCATTTCCCCAACAACTGTAAAATCACATTTAATAGATTTTAATAGATTCTCTAAACTCCATTTTGCACCTAATTTTCCTCCTGTTTCTTCATCTGCTACAGCATTAAGGATTAGATTTCCAGATAGCTTTAAGCCCAATTTTTTTAAAATCTTTAAACTTATTACCATTGCTGATAATCCAGATTTCATATCCACCGCTCCTCTTCCAAAAATCTTTTTATTTTTCTTACCCCCTTTAATAATGCCAGATAATGGAGGAAATTTCCAATCTTCCTCATTTCCAGGAGGAACAACATCCATATGTCCATTGTATAAGAGATTTCTTCCATTAAAATTATCGTTTAAATAGGCTATTAAATTGGCCCTATTATCACCAAAGGAATATATCTCAATTTTTAATCCAGAATCTTTCAAGAATTCCTCTATTACAATCGCTACATTTTTTTCATTACCAGGAGGGTTATAAGATTCTGCTTGAATCATTTTTTGCAAGAATTTAATATAATCTTCTTTGTTCTGTTCAATTTCATTTAATATCTGCTCTTCGCTCATCTCTTAATTCCTTAAACTTTTTAACATATTAAGATATATAGAAGGTTTTAGAGTTTTATAATATTTTGTCATTTTAACTTTAACCTTAATAAAATTAATAAATTTAGCAAATTTTAATACTTTTAAATTATTTTATTATCAAAAATTATATATTACGGTAATTTTCTTGATTCGACGTAAAAAAGAGGTAAAGCGAATTTTCTTTTCAGCGCTTTTCATTATTACAATTTGTTTAGCAAATGTGCAGATCCTAAATAATTTTGCTTATTTTAAAGATGGAGAGATAGAGAATAATCCTTATGATAATTTATTAAATGATACTCTTCGGAGGTCTGATTCTAATTTAGATGATAATATTACAGGTTCTGGAGTGAATCAAGATGTTAGAATATATGCAAATAATGTTTCAGAAAATTTATTGAATAATGAAGGATTTTTCGAAATTCCTTCTGTTGCTTCTGAGGATATGTTTCTTACATATGGCAATTTTAATTTTACTTTTCAAAATAATTTCACAACAGATTATAGAATAGAAAATAATAGTGCTCTTTATGCCGAAAATTTTATCGAGTTTGATTATGATACAGGATATTTTACTATGAATTTCAAAAATGGTTCAATGATAGGTGATTACGCTGATTTATGGGATAATGATAATGGTACCTCTATTGAATTAAGTAGTGATCCTAATGGGTTATTAAATTTTACTATGACCACAAATTATACAGATACAACCTACACTTCTGGAGTAATAAGTGGGAATGTTGAATTTGACCGGACAAAAATTCTAGCTCTAATTTCATCTTTAGTTTTTACCCTTCAGAATAATGAAGATGTAAACTTGACTGTGCGGGTAAAGAATTATTCGGATTCAACTTGGAAAGAAATAATATCTTTACTCCCAATAAATGGTAGTTTAGGTATTCAGGAATTAAAGGATCATTTTATTAATGAAAATTTGAATTTTATTGATCTTAATAATGTTTGTGAAATCGAATTTGTTTTAGAAAGAGGAGATTCATTTAGCACCCTTTTCCATGAATATAAATTACAATCAATATATGCATTCGATCTTCCAATAACAAATCAATCATATGTTGCTTTAGAATTTGATTTGAAAGGAAAAAAATCAACTGTTAATGGGTTTTATGCATGGATAAGAACTCTCAATCTTACAGCAGCTGCTTCAACTCAAATAAATATAAGTTTATATAGAGCAAATAGAACTGTGATAAGAACTGAAACTAACTTACAAAATGTTGATTTAGGTCCAGAATATAATGAAATGATAGATTCAATAGTAGTAAATGCATATATAGAAGATGGTCTCTCCTATTTTGAATTCAATAAGGCTAATACCACCAATTTGAATCTTTATAATTATTTCATAATTATAAAAACTAATAATCCACAAGAAGTTTACAGTTTAGTTACACTTCCTCATTTTACATATGGAGATAGTGAAACTGAACATCAACTAAAAATTACAACTAATGATGGATTAAATTGGATAAATGCTAAAAAAATTATTACAACGACTAATCAACCATATACATCTGGACAATTAGATGCAAGTTCATTTAAGTTAAATGTAACGCGAGGATATATGCCTTCAGATTTCATTGTTAATGATAACCAAACTTTAAGGATTCAAGATATTCCGTTAGAAGATTTAGAGAATAAATTATTTCCTTATAATGAAAGTTCATACTTAACATGGGGTATTGGTCAATGGAAGCATAATTTCTCAACTGTCATTGAAGATGACACATTTAATAATTTTCGAGTTGATCTTAATTGGAACAAGACAATAATCAAAGGATTCATGTTCAATGTTTCCTATTCTGTAATAGGATACTGGGTTGAAAACGCTTCAGCTACTTATTCTGTATATTATGATGATAATCCTAATTGGTTATTTAGATATGATTTTGATGCCTCTAGCATATTATTCAATAATTGGGATTTTGTTGAATTATGGTATGTTTTTCAAGATTATTTTATAGCATATAATGTTACAAACCCAGATAATGAGAAAATTCTTACCTATAAACCGGCCCAAACAATTTTAGAGGGAGATCCAAGTAAAAATAAAGTAGTTGTTGATGGAAGTTTATTAACACTAAACGGAGAATATACACTTAATTTAAGTTCATTTAATTTTATCCATGATATGAATAGTTATATTAATTATAAAGGGAAATTATGGGAATCTAGTGGTTTTATGAATGGAGATAACATATCAATGAGTTTAGATATACAAGATCATAAAAATTCCGCTCCCAAAAGTGGAGAAGTGAATTCTATTCTTTTCTATCCAAATGGTACTAAATTTCGAGAATTAAATTGGACAAGTGGTTATGTTGATGAATCAGTACTGACATATGATTTTAACAATCGGACAATTTTAAATTTAACAAATTCTCTCACAATCTTTGGAGAATATCATTTAGGTTTCTTTTGGTTTAATGGTTCTGCGATTGGATGCAAGCAAATTCCTGTATATATTGATGTGTATGATATAGTGTTGTATGATTGCGAATACTATTCACAAGTTGACGCAAATATTCTTGATGGTGAAATTAAAAATAAAGTATTTCAGAACTATACCATATTGGTTGCTTCTGTAAACGAAACAACTGGAATTTCAATGCCAGATTTTTATCCAATAAATAATACTGATATAAATTCAATATTTTCTCGTGAAGTTGGAGATCAAGAATTACCTGTTTTAATGTCTTCATTTAAACAAAGTGAAAATATTTTAAATCCAAGTGAAGTTGTTGATATAAGTGTGTCCCTTCAGAATATGCATCCATATCTTCCTGTTAATGTAAAAATTGATGTAAAACTAGTATCATATATAAATGAAGATTGGGTTATAGCTACTAATACATCAAATTCAATTCCCCTAAATTTTTCAGGGCATAAGAATGATAAACATGAATTTAATGTAAAATTATCTATCCCTGATTTAGATACGTTTACTAACACGTGGGAAGGAATAAATGCTCCAATTAGATTAGGAGGTGCAAAAACATTAGTTACTATATTTATTGATAATTTTGCTGCTGGAGAATTTGAGAGTACAGATTATTCACTAATGAGTAATAAAACTTCTGATAAGTTCGACGGTCATATTCTTGGTTTGAGGATTGCTGAGGAAACACCAAGTAGATCTATCTTATATGATTTTGATAGAGATGAATGTATTTATTATCCTTACAATACCACATTTTTAGTTAATATTATTGATCAAAATTATGTTAGCAGCTATGAACAATTTATAGGTGAATTTCCTTTAACTCTAAATAGTCAATTTACGAATATACTAATTACTCCTGATAATGCAGTCAAAGGACAAATTTTTAATATAAGTTCCATTTTAACCACGGAGTTTGGGGTAGAATTATCAAGTAAAAATGTATCTTGCCAATATTATGAACACAATTTATGGGTTGATGTAGGTACTGATATCACAGATTCAAATGGATTCACAACATTTCTAATAGATACTGAAAATATTGATTTTGAGGAAAATTTACTACTCAAATTACATTGGGATGGTGATACAGTTAATGGTATCGAGAAAAATGTTTCTGTAAGTATTATTCATCAAACTAATGATCTCGCAATATCAATTTCATCATCAAAGGTACAGATTCTTCGAAATAGAGCAATAACTTTTAGAATTAATCTTTTGAATATCGGAACTTCAGATTTAAAAGTAACAGATATCTCTATTGATATTAATAGTGGTTTTTCATATTCCATAGTTGAAATTGATTATATAGCATTAGAATGGTTTATAGCTGGAGAATCTACTAATTTTATTATAGAAGTTTTAGTAGGAGATACTAATAACTTTGAAATTGAAATTACTATTACAGCAAAAAATATAATAACTAATAATTCAATAGTTACTTCGGAAAATGTATTATTCAATACATTTACTCCACCAATCACCGATTATTTTGTTGAATTCTTTATTGCTATCGTTGTAGCAATTATTGCTTTGGTCTGGTTAGTAGCATTTCTCTATTCCAGAAGGATAAAGAGACAAATTGAAACTCCAATTGAAGAACCGGTAAGAAAGAAACCAAGAAGGGAAAGATATGTTCCCGTTTCTGAATTAAAAAAGCCAGTTCCTGTTAAAAAACCCCTAAAGAAGAAAGAAACTCTAAAAGAAGTAAAAGAAGAAACAGAAGAGAAAGTAGATTTAGATTCTCTGTTGGAAGAGAGAGGTTTAGCGGACAAAAAGAAAAAACCTAAAGAGTAAACTCTTTAATCTTATTATTTCATTATTTTTTAAAAAAAAGAGAATATAAAATTATAAATTTGATATTGAAATTAAATTTCTTTTTAAGAGAGCAAGTGAACTCCGACCATCCATACCGGCCAGTCCTATTAAAACGGTTTTTTCAGAACCTACTAACACCGCAAAACCATTTTCTAATTCAATTGTAGTGGTTTTTAATCCGCCTTTTCCAATATCCTTCCCCAAATTATTGGAATCCTTAATAATTGCTGCACAAGCCTTAGCAATTTTCGCATGATCCATATCAGTAATCGTTTGGCCAACCAAAACCTTTCCATTTGCATCAGCTGCGATAAGTCCTTCTGTTTCAGGTACAATATCCATGAGTTCTGCCATTTTCTTTTCTAAAACTTTTTTATCAACCATAATAGTATCCTAACAAAATAATTTGAATAGACTTGAATTTTGAAATTGGTTAAGAAATTATCTTAAATAAATATATAGTTTAAATATATAGTTTAAGGAATTTAAATGTATCAAATAATTAAAAAAGGAAAATTAGAAAAAATTACGTCTAATGACATTTATTTTAAAATAATTAAAATCAGATTCTCTTCCAAAGCTACCATAGTTTCGCCTTTACTTGTCTCCAACCTTATAAAGTTGAGTTCTCCTTCTTTTAGTGCATCAACTACTTGCCTTCCCTTACCGATGAGCGACGTCACATAAGCAGCTACACTTTCTGATAATTCTATTTCTAAATTTGAGTCTATTGGTAAACCAGATGAATCACAGATAATTACTCCCCTGATACCCTCTCTCTCTTCGAAGCGTCGTATTATTGCCTTCACTTCAGCTCTATTGATCAAACTTTTTAACACCCGAGAATATATTCGAAATTTTTAATATTATAATAGATTTAAGGTTTTTAAAAATTTAGATTACTTTTCAATATTTTATTATTTGTAAGGAAGCAGATCTAAATATCGTCATCTTCTAAGAAATAATTCCGAAACATATTCGATTTTCGTTCTTCACCAACGGAAGTAATACCCATATGACCAGGACATATTAAGAATTTGTCATTAATTTCTGGATGATACATAATTTTATTTTTGATACTTTGAAATAGAAGTTGTGGTTCTCCTCCTCTAAGATCTGATCGACCAATGCTTCTACGGAAGATTAAATCACCAGTAAAAATAACACCGTCAATCTTCTGACCATTATACTCCTTTATGTCTTTCGAGTAATAGGATAACGCGCCAGGAGAATGACCTGGTGTTTCTAATACATTCAGTGTCATTCCACCAACATCAATGATATCTCCTTCCTTAAGCCATCTATCTGCCTTCTTTTGTTGATAAGTCCCAGAATCATATTCCTTTTTACTATACATTAAAGGAATGCTATAATTCCGTAGTATTTTTCCGAGTTTAAGAGTATGATCATAATGCCCATGAGTAATTAATACAGCAATAGGTATCGCAACTAAATCATCAATTGCGTTAATTATAGTCTCTGGATCACCTCCTACGTCAATTATAACTACTTCCTTATTAGAACCAAAAATATAAGAGTTAGTTCCAAGGGGCCCTACGATAAGTCTTTTCAATATCAAAAGAGTAACCCATTTTTAAGAATTAGAGGTGGAAAAAAAAAATAATAGGATTATTTTTTTACCATGTTATTGATTTCATTTAATTTCTCATAGACTTCCAAACCTTTCTTAGTGAGCTTGATAGTCTTTACTTTACTTGTGTTAGTAATTTCTATAAGCCCCTTTTTAATTAATTCATCTTTTACCCGAAAGAATGAATTGTAGTATGAAAATTTATTTAATTCGTTATAAAACGAATGCTTATCAGTTTGATAGTCTTTTTGATTTATCAAAACATGTAATGTGTCCTTAAAACCCTTCTTTTTTAGTAGCCCAATTAAATCTTCAAATATCAAGTTCCCATACCTAATTAAAATGTTTAAAAATATTGTACTAATTTGTAATGGGAAATTAAAAACCATTATTAAACCTTATGATAAGTTTATGTAAGTTTAAATTTTTTCAGATAAACTAAAAATATTCATAAAAAGAGTTGTATAATTATTCGATGTATTCGATCTTTTTGTGAACATTGTTTATATTTTTGCATATTTGTTAGTTTTAAGAGCTCTATTATAGTATTTTGACTAGTGGGAAATAAATGGGTAAAGTTTAAATATATGTTTTAATAATTAATTTATAATGAAGAAGGAATTAATTGAACAAATTAATAGAGGTGATAGTAAAAACATAAATATTAGTTCAATTATCATAAAAAGTATTGAGGAAAGTGATAGGACAATTAATCAAATCCCCAAATTAAACTTCTGTAAGATCAAAGAGAGAATCTTGGAAAGTTTTATTAAGATTATGAAGTAGCTTGAATTGAAAATCCATCACATATAAATCTCAATGAAAACAATATCTTTTTTTAATTTTTTTATACCTTATATCGATAATTTCTTAATTCTTTAATTTTTAATTAATATATTTATGAGTGTTGATACAGTAGATATAACTATTATAGGCCACATTGCTAAAGATATTATTGAAATTGACGGTAAAAGTTATGAGAGTATTGGAGGAACAGTATATTATGGTGGAATTGCTGGTAGTCATATGGGTCTTAAAATAACTGTTATCACTCGATTGAGAAAAGAAGATTTCTCAATCTTAAATAATTTTAAAAAATATGGAATTAAATATTATGCTTATCCTTCAGAAGAAACATCAGGTTTAAGAAATATATATTCTTCAAGTAATATGGAGTTTAGAAGCTATAAACCTCTTGGATTTGCTGGGTTATTTAAGAAGGAAGAGATTCCTCGCATAAACACAAAATTTTTTGTTGTTGGTCCAATTATTGCTGGTGAAATTGACCTAGATTTATTCAATTACTTGTATGAGGAGTACCCCGATAAACTCTGTTTAGATATCCAAGGTTTTATTAGAGTCAGGGATCGGAGTAATGTTTTTTACCGTGATCTTTCGGCAAACGATAAGAGAGACATACTAAAAAAAGTGAAAGTGTTAAAATTGGATCAGAAAGAAGCTGAAATTTTAACTCATCAAAAAGACATTGAAAAAGCAGCTAAACAATTAGTTGATTTTGGTCCAGATGAGATTCTTATTTCTCATGAAAAAGGAATTTTTTTATATTCATCAAACAATTTATATTTTTTTCCATGGAAGAACATTAATTCAGAGGGCAGAACAGGAAGGGGAGATACAGCATTCATAACTTATTTAGGTTCAAGATTAACTAAGAATCCTAGAGAATCTCTAAAGTTCGCCGCAGCTCTTACTTCTCTTAAACTCGAATCTCCAGGACCTTTTATTTTACCATTATATCAAGTTGAAGAATTAATTAAAAGGGAGTATTGACACTAATATGAGAATTGGTGGAATAATTGATATATCAACCAAGGATATTCCTCAAAGATCCGCTATGGTTATTTTTACTGTAGGTTGTAATTTAAGCTGTGGATTTTGTCATAATAAACATCTATTAAATATAGAGGTAGGACGTGATATTGGAATAAATGAACTAATTGATAATGTGAAAAGTAATCTATTAGTAAGTGGAGTAAGTATAAGCGGGGGAGAACCTACACTCCAATCTGATTTATTAGATTTGTGTAAAGAAATCAAGAGGATTGGAAAATATATAAATATAGATACTAATGGCACAAAACCAGAATCTATAAAGAAATTATTTCCATTTATTAATAGGATTGCTTTAGATTTAAAAAGCCCTTTAAATTCTCAAAGACTTAAAGAGATCACTGATAGTGTGATTGATCCCAAATTAATAGAATCTACCATAAATCTTGTGAATATTCAAGATGAAATTGATTTTGAAATACGAACAACATATGTTGGAAATCTAATGATGCCTCAGGATATACATAAAATTATAGATTTTCTCAAAAAAGTTCGCTTTAGAGGAAAATTTGTTTTACAACAATACCAATATTCTGAACATGTAGGAAAAAAATATAAAGAGATTTATTACATACCAGAACACATAACATTACTAAAAATTCTTAATCCTTATAAAGCGTCTAAACTACTTTTTAAGATATTTATACGGGATAATGTGGTTGGTTATTGTAATATTGATAAGCTAGACTTTAATGATTTTTAGTTCTCATTTAGTTTTTAAGCTAGAGATACATTTCTGTAATTTTTATTTGAACTGTATGCCCACATAGCTGTTTGTATACTTTTACAATGTATCCAAGTTTTTAGAAATTTCTTGTAGAGACTAAAACGAGAATATAATTTTTTCTGATCTCTTCTATGAATCTTAAGAAAAACATCATTATTTAAATTTTTAATAGAATACGTAAGAGGTCCCATGTCATATAAATCCCAATCTCGGGGAAAGTTAGGCGAAATAAGTCTATTATTTGATTGAAAGTCAGCAAAAAGGCGTGTACCAGGTAAAGGTGTTAAAAGAGTTGTTTGAATTACATCAATTCGATTTTTTAAAATATACTTTACTTTTCTTTGCATACTTTCTTTAGTCTCAGCATCTGAACCAAAAATGAATGCTCCTAGAACAGCGATTCCATATTTATTAATATTTTTAAATGCTCTTTCATATTCTAGTTGGAGGTTTAATTTCTTATCCATCGTTTTTAGTTCTTCAGGATCTGCAGACTCTAATCCCAGAAAGACCATTTTACATCCTGCTTTACCTGCCCATTTTAATACTTCTTCATTACTTCCAAAATTCAATGAAGCTTGACAAAACCATGTTTTTTTTAAATTTCTTTCAACCATCCCTTTAAATAGATGAAGAGTTCTCTGTTCAGCGTTTTTACCATACCCAATTATATTGTCATCGACAAAAAATATCATTTTTTGAGGCATTTTTTCTAATTCATCTAGAATATCTTCATATGGTCTTTGTCTATATTTTCTTCCATTAAAAGCACTTACAGAGCAAAAATAGCAATCCATAGGACATCCTCTGGATGTTTGAACAGTACCAAACAAATATTTGTCACTAAAAATTTCTCGATTTGGTACTACATATTCCTTAAGATCTAAATGAGTTCCTTCATATTTTTCTTTTAAATCATTATTTAAAAAATCATTTAGGACCGTTGGCCAAATGGTTTCTGCTTCTCCAATAACTATCGAATCAACATATTTAAGGGCTTCTTCCGGCATCATAGATGCATGAATACCACCCATAATGACAGGAATATTTTCCTTCTGATAATATGACGCTAATTCATAAGCTCGATTTGCAGAAGCAGTAAATGCTGTTATTCCTACTAAATCTGCATTCTCATACTTAAATTTTTCAAAATTTTCATCAATTAATTTAACATAAAATTCTTTAGGTGTTAGGCTAGCAATTATCCCTAAACCTAATGGTGGAAAAGTTGAGGATGGATTAATAGTTAATCCAATTTTATTTTGATTTACAGGATTAATAAGTAACAGTTTTTTCCTTCCCTCTATGCTCTCAAATTGTTTTAATTTTAATTCGAGATGAAATTTCTTCATAAGATCTCGGATTAGAAGGTACATACCTATAAAATAAAAGGATAGACTTAAGATAAAAATCATAAAAAATTGTAATAGGAAAATCACATTTCTATAAAGGAAAATTATGTTCAATATTATTGTAGGTAAGGAAAAAAATAGGATAGGTATCATATAAGGCGCTTTATTATGAATTTTTACGACTATACTCCGATTAGCTATTATCTCTCTAACTCCAAAAAGATAAGGCATTGGATAAAAAATCATAAATGATGGTATCATTGTCCATAAGAGTTCACGCATAAAAAATATGGATATTATAATCGTAAGAATAAAAAATGCAAATAAAGGGATAAAATATTTTAACTTCATTTATTCACACTTTCTAATGTTTATTTTAATGGATATTTCGGTGTTCGTTTCTCAAAGAAAGCACTTGAAGCCTCTTTTAAATCCTTTGAAAAGAAACTTATAACAATAGAGCTATTTTCAAATTGTAATATATTGTTCAAACTTGGAGAATCCAACGATAAATTAAGAACTTCTTTTGTCATTCGTAATCCTAAAGGACTTTTGGATAATAATTCTTCAGTCAATTTAAAAGCCTCCTCTATTAAATTTTCTTTCTTTACAACTTTGAGAATAAATCCAATTTTTTCCGCTTCTTGTCCAGAAACCACTCGACCGCTGTAGATTATTTCAGCAGCTCTCGAAAGGTTAATAAGGCGTGGGAGGAAATAACTACTTCCCATATCAGCTCCAGTTAATCCAATGTTAATGGAAGCATTAATAAAACTAACATCTTCACTAGCTATTCTAATATCAGAAGCCAATACAAATCCCAATCCGCCTCCTGCTACTGCTCCATGAAGAACAGCTATGATTGGTTGTGGAATTTTTCTCATTTTCATAATAAGTTTAGTTATATAATTTTGATGATAATATGATTTTTTAAGTGGTTCCGGTACATCTAAAAAATAAAATTTATCATATCCCTCTGGATTTTTCTTCGAATTCAAAACCAAACCTTCTTGTAAATCTGTCCCTGCTGAAAACGCTCTTCCTTCACCTCGCAGAATCAAAACTCTGCACTCTAAATTTACCATTAAATTGTCTAATACTTGATGGAGTTCTTCCTCCATTTGAAATGAAATAGCATTAAGTTTCTCAGGTCTGTTTAAGGTTAGAATCGCTACTCCGTTTTCTCTAATTTCAAATTTGATAGTCTTATAATCCATTTTTTTTCATCTTTAATTTCTGTCATTTATGATTTTGGAAAATGTGGTTTTCTTTTTTCAAAAAAGGCATTAATTCCTTCCATTAGATCATTAGAAGTTGAGCAAAGCATTTGTGTACGATTTTCTACTTGCATTATTGTGTCAAGACTTGGTGAATCTAGCGATATATTAATTGCTTCTTTCGTCATTCTAAGGCCAAGTGGGCTTTTAGTGAGCAGATTTTCTGCAATTTCTATCGCTTCCTCTAGTAATCTAATCTCATCCCCTTCTACAACCTTTAAAATGAGACCAATTTCTTCAGCTTCACTCGCATCTATGAATCGACCAGTATATAATATTTCAGCAGCTCGAGACATACCAATTAATCGAGGCAAGTGATAACTACTTGCTAAATCAGAACCAGAAAATCCAATATTAATAAAAGAATTAGCTAATTTCGCATTTTCTCCAGCAATTCTTATATCTGCTGCCAAACATAAGGTAAAACCCGCTCCAGTTGCTGGACCTTGGATAATAGCTATAATAGGTTGACTTATTTTCCTCATTTTTACAATTAATTGGCTAGCTCTAGCTTGTGCATAAATTTTAGCTTTAATTGTATCTTTATCTGGAGCTCTCATAAAAAAAAACTTTTCTTTGAGTTCCTCTGGTTTTTTTTTGGATTGAAGCACTGTAGATTCTTTTAGATCTAACCCTGCACAAAAGCCTCTTCCTGCAGCTTTTAAAATAAGAACTCTACAATCCAAATTCACCATTAACTCATCTAGAATTGAATGCAAATCCTCAATCATTTGGAAATTTAAAGCATTCAATTTATCGGGACGATTGAGAGTTAATATTCCAATACCATTTTCTTTCAATTCAAACTTAATTGTTTCAAAAATCATTTTTCAAACCTCAATTGCATATCACAATCTTATCTAGATCTCTAATATTAGATAAATTAACTTAAAAATCTATAAGAAGTAATTTAATATTTAATGATTAAATAAACATATTTAACCTTATATTCTTAATTCAAAATAAGATAATGAATTCACTAACTAATAGCTCATCTGGAAGAAACCAAAAGTTAAAAAAAGATCTACTTTCAAGCAAATATGAATTATGTATAGAACGTATGAGATATTTTACGGATATTTATAAAGAATATCCAGATGATCCAGAAATTATTAAAAGAGCAAAAGCTATAGCACATACTCTAAATAACATGACAATCTTCATCAGAGATGATGAATTATTAGTTGGGAATGAAACAAGCAGAAATTTAGGTGAAAAAATTTGCCTTGATTTGTATTCGTACGATCGAACTTTTGATGACCGTACTAGCGTCAAACAATATGAAAAAAGGAAATTACAACCATTTTTTATGGAAGAAAAGGCAATTAATGATTTATTAGAGATAAATCCTTTTTGGAAAGGTAAAGCTTTATATGGTGATGTTATAAACCAAAAAGCTTTTGATGAAAAATTAATTACAGGAATGGATAGAATTACTTCAGCAGCGCCTAATATTGCAATAGCAAATGGGACTAATGAAGGTCATATTTGTGCTGGATATGATAAACTCCTAAAATTGGGGTATACCGGAATTATTAAAGAAGCGGAATCATATCAATTGAAATTAAAGACAGATGATCCTGAATATAATAAGAAATATAATTTCTATGAAGCTGTAAAGATTTGTTATAATGCAGCCATTCAATTTTCAAGGAGATATTCTAAGCTTGCATTTAAAATGGCATCAATTGAAAAGGATAAGCGAAGGAAGAAAGAACTTGAAATAATTGGATCGATGATGGAGAAATTTACTGAAAAGACTGCTGGTTCATTTTTTGAAGCTATTCAATTCATACATTTCTCACAGAATATCATAAATATAATTTATCAAAGAAGTGTTGTTGCATTAGGTCGGTTAGATCAAATCCTTTGGCCATATTATAAAAATGATTTTGAAAGTAATGAAATTACAAGAACCTTTGCTCTAGAACTAATTGAAGAATTAAATTTGAAATTAACGTGGAATGTTACATTATTACCATCGGATTATACAACTGTCTCAAATGCGCTTGGCTTAAATACGCAAACAATAACAATTTCTGGTGTAAACATAGAAGGAAAAGATACTACAAATGAAATCTCATATTTATTTCTGGAAGCATATAAGAATATAAAATCTATAACCACTGATCTCTCCATAAGAGTTCATAAGAACACTCCAGAGCATTTCTTTAAAGAAGCTTTAAAGATCTTTCGATCTACATCGGGAGTTGCTTTTTATAATGATGATCTAATTATTCCTGCTATGGAAGAAGCAGGTTATGCCAAAAAAGATGCATATAACTATGCAATAATAGGTTGTGTAGAACCTACCAGTCAAGGAAATACGTTTGCAGCAACAGGTCGTATATTTATTAATTTACCAGGTATTCTTGAGCTTACTTTAAATAATGGATATTGTAATTTAACGAGTCAAATAAGTGGATTAGAAACAGGAGATCCTATAACCTTTCGAACTTATGATGATTTTTACCAAGCATTTATTTATCAATTGCGTTATAATATAGAGAAATCGGTAAAAATTGCGAAAATTGGTGATGAAGAGACGATGAAATTTTTCCCACAACCATTTGTTTCTGCTATAATTGATGGGTGTATGGAAAATGGTAAAGATTATACCGCTGGTGGAGCAATTTATAACTTCTCTTCTATAACAGCATATGGATTTGCTACTTTAGTAGACTCATTGTATAATATTAAGAAGTCTATCTATGAAGAGAAATTAATGTCGCTCCCAGAACTAGTCCAAATTTTGAATGCAAATTTCATTGGACAAAAAGAATTTAGACAGAAATTAATAAATAAATTTAATAAATGGGGAAATGATAAAGAGGATATCGATCAGCTTGCGAATAAACTATGGGATTTATTCTGTTCTGAAGTCGTTAATCAGAAGTGTGTTCGAGATGGTCGATATAATCCAGGAGCTTATTCTATGGGCGTGCATGTTATAGAGGGTTTTTTCACTAAGGCTTCAGCTGATGGAAGAAAGATTATGCAACCATTATCTAACAGTCTTTCTCCTGTAAATCACATGGAAAAAAATGGACTTACTGCGACATTAAATTCAATTGCAAAATTAAACTATAATTTAGCGATAAATGGAGTAGCTGTAAATATTCGAATCCATCCACAGAATCTTTCAGGTAATGAAAGTATAAATAACTTTTATTATCTCCTAAAAGGATATTTTGACAAAGGAGGGATGCAAATACAGCCAAATGTGGTCTCAACGGATACTTTAAGAGATGCTCAAAGACATCCAAAAAAATATCCTGACTTGATAGTAAAAGTAGGAGGATATAATGCTACATTTATCGATCTCGGAACTCCAATTCAAGATGATATTATAGATAGATTAGAACATAATATATAGCTCTTGTAATTGATCTTTTTTGAGATTTTTTTAAAATCCAAGTTCGATTAACTTAGCTTTATTTTCTAGAACTTTTTCTTGAGTAAGAGGATAATATTTCCAAAAAATTAATGTACCTATTAAAAGAACCAACATAGGGATAATCCCCGAAAGGAGACGAATACCCCAGAGAATCAATTCTACATTTGCACCCGAAGCAACTAAAGCAGCAAAATTCTCATACCCAGCATCAAATCCAGTAATAGTAAATACAAAAGTAATTAAACCTTCATCAATAAAGGACGTTACGAGTCCTAAGACTGCCCAAGTACCAACAAGTATACCTTTCTGGTTTCTCCCAGTACGAACAACAAAATCATCTTGAGCATTCGCTAACAATACAGGTTTTCCAATTGTCCAAACACATCCATTTCCGAATCCCACCAAAAAGGAGATTATTAATAAATCAATTTCTGTTTGGAAAAAGGTAATTGGAATAAATAGAATACCTAAAAGAAAGCTTCCAATAATATATGTTTTCTTATTGTTATTTATTCTTTTTAGAATTTTGAGCCATATTGGAATAGAAATTATTGCTCCCAAGAGAAACATTGCGTAAAATATTGTAATCATATCGGGATTGTCAGTTCTTAAAACAAAGGTTGTTATATAAGCTATCATTGTCGTTAATATTGTCGAGGCCACAAGAAATGCAATGTATCCCGCATAGAGAGCCATAAAACTATTTTGTTTAATTACTAACTTTAAACCCTTAAATACATTCAGTCGTTCATAATCTCTTGAATAGTAGCGATCAATAATGATCTTATCCTCACGAGCACTAGGGAGAAATGTAAACCCAAATATAATTGTGATTAAAGATAAAATTGTTGCCATAATGGTGTATGATAATGTTGTGTTGCCAAAAAACAGAAAAAGTGGTGGAAGCATCACTCCAAGTACTGCTGCGGTTATGTCAAAAAAACCCCAAGATCCTGCATATTTCCTTCTTTCAGTTTCAGTTCGAAATTTATCTGCACGAAGTATTGATACATGAATATCTATAAGAGTAACAAACAAATCATACAAAAACAGGGAGAGCAAAAGCCATAACATTACGGGTAAAGGATTAGCTGGATCTAGTTCTGGAGAAGTAAAAATCATGATTAAAGATAAGGATTGTGGAATAAATCCGATGACTATCCACGGAAAGCGTCGACCCCACTTTCTTGTCCATTTGAAATTTCGATCAGTTAACCATCCAATCAATGGGTCATTAAGACTAGCCCAAACAGTATTGATAGCAACAACAGTCAATATCCAAATAGGAGCAAGACCTACAACTGTGTGATAATAAAAAAACATGAAGAGTTCCATTGTTACAGGCGGAATCGTCCAAAGGATATTATATGAACCAAAAGATACATATGTCTTAAAAGAATGTCTTGAAGTTTGAGGTTCTTCAGTTTCAGACACAAAACCACCAAAATTAGATTTCTAGAAATTAAAATAATTTCTTTTTATGTATTTAATAACTTTACTTTTTTAAGCATTTCTTTTTTCACCAAAAAGTAAGGTCAAATGAGAATGACAAAAATGTCTATGTATTTGTCTTATAGATGTATCTTAATTTAATTTTAAATAATTTCTTCCATTTAACGCTGAGATTTCTTTAGTATATTTATCTGGAGAATAAGTGCAAATTCAATCTTTAAACTAAATTAAAATCAACTTTAATACCCATTTCAGGAATGGATAAGGAGAGAAACAGATTCAACTTAGAAACTGCTATTTATATCAATGGTTTGATAGTTTTTTTCTTCTTGGAATTATCGTCCTTAAAAGGATCTCTAAATTGCATTTCGTATAGATGTTTATAGAATCCTCCATTTTCAATTAATTCTTGATGTGAACCTTGTTCAAGAATTTCTCCCTTATCTAAAACTATTATACGATCCGAATTAATAATTGTTGATAATCTATGGGCTATAGATACAGAGGTCTTACCCTTTAATAATGTTTCTAATGCTTCTTGGATTAAAAGTTCACTATAAGGATCAATAGAAGAAGTGGCTTCATCAAGAATTAGAATTGGAGGATTTGAAATTAATGCTCTTGTAAAAGCAATTAGCTGTCGTTGACCCTCAGATAATCTACTTCCTCGTTCTCCAACAATAGTGTCATAACCATTATCAAGATCCATTATTAATTCATGAACATTAATTTTTTTAGCTACTTCGACTATTTCCTCATCAGTTGCCGTTAATTTACCGTATTTAATATTATCTTTAATAGTTCCTGTAAAAAGGAAATTATCTTGAAGTACTATTCCCAAATTATCTCTAAGATTTTTAATTTTCATATCTTTCAAATTAATATTGTCAACATGTATCTCACCTTGTATGGGATCGTAAAATCTACATAGTAATTTAATAAAACTGCTTTTTCCAGCACCTGTATATCCTACTAATGCCAACCTTTCTTTTTCCTTTATAGCTATATTAATATTATTTAAAACTGGTTCATTCTCTTTATAATAAAAGTTTACGTTGTTGTAATCGATTTCTCCTTTAATTCCTTCAATTTCAAGCGCATCCTCTTTCTCTTTTATTAGAATATCTTCATCTAATAATTGGATAATTCGAGCACCCGCTGCTAGAGAATCTTGTAAAACAGTACCAAAATTGATAAGAGAATATAGCTGTTCAAAGAAGGTGAAAATGTAGAAGAAAAAGGCAACTAAAATCCCTTGTGTGAGTAGTCCTTGACGAATTAATACTCCAGAAACAAAAAATACAGTAACAAATGATCCTGCAATAAATACAAATACAATTGCAGGTACAATTGCCGATATTTTTGCAGCTTTCATTGTCATATGCCTTTCTAATTTTGTAGCTATATTAAATTCTCTAAAATTGGTTTCTTCAACTGTAAATGATTGAATTATTTTCATGCCCATAATTGATTCATCTAAGATACTTGTTACATTAGCTACACTTTCTCTTAACGGTTTGAAATATTTTCTAGCTATTCTAAAAAGAATAGCAGCAATTACAATAATTATAGGTAAAATCATAAACAATACTAATGTCAAAATAGGACTAAGTATTATCATAAAGAATAATGCTCCGAAAACTAAGAAAGCATCACTTATAGCAACTAGTAAACCGGATTGAATTAATTCTTGGATTGTATTTACATCTGCAGTAAGATAATTTATCTCTTTGCCCGTTGTCATTTTCGTGCTTTCATGAAAATCCAAACCTAGTCTTTGAAATTTCTCAAACAAATCATGCCTTAAATTGTACATGGTTATTACAGCTAGTTTCTGAATGATGAAATCTTGGGCAATTCTAGCTACAACTCCCGCTATGGTCGAAACGAAAAAAATTGTTCCAAGTGAAATTATTATCTGTATATTACCTCCTGTAGCACCAATTCCTCCTCCCAATCCATCATCTACGAGTGATTTAAATATTAGAGGTGTAAACCACCCTATGATGACATTTAAAAGTAAGAGGATAATTAATGGGATGACTAATCTTCTTTTTCCAGCACCTACATGTAGAATTAATTTCTTTAATATAGTGAAAGTTCCTACTTTCTTAGTATCAGATTTTTCCTTCTTTTTCTTTATTTTCAGGCCCATTGAGCTTTTTCCTCTATTTTTAAGCTTAAATATAATTTCTTATAGATTCCATCATCTTGATTCATTAATTCTTCATGTGAACCACTCTGTGAAATTTCACCATCTTTTAGAACTATTATTCTATCTGCATTTCTCACGCTTGATAATCTTTGAGTTATCAAAAAAGTCGTTGAATCTTTAAAGATTTTCTTGAAGTGTTTCTGAATTCTATATTCTGTATCCACGTCCACAGAGCTAGTTGCATCATCAAGGATTAAAATTTTGGGCTTTATAGCAAGCGCTCGAGCAATCGTTATTCTTTGTTTTTGACCTCCCGATAGAGTCATCCCTCCTTCACTAATTTTTGTATCGTATTTCTGTGGCAATTCCTCTTCAATAAAATGATGAATATCAGAAACAATAGCTACTTTTTTGATTTCTTCTAAATCTAGATTTTTATTGCCAAATCCAATGTTTTCCTTTATAGAACGGTAAAATAAAAAACATTCCTGAGAAACATACCCAATTTGGCTTCTTAAAGATTTAAATGAAACATCTCTAATATCAATTCCATCTATTAAAATTTGCCCTTTGGAAATTTCATGAAACCGTGGAATCAATTTAACTAATGATGATTTTCCTGATCCCGTAGCTCCGAGAATAGCAATATTTTCTCCAGGTTTTACTTTAAAGCTGAGATTTTTTAAAATATAATGATTCTCATCATCATTATAGGTAAAGTAAACGTTTTTAAATTCTATATTACCTTTGATTGGGGGTAATTCCATGGCATTTTCCTTTTCCTTAATATCAATTTTGGAGTTTAAAATTTGAGTTACTCTTTCACATGTTTCTGCAATTTGAGGCATATTACCCAAAAATCTTGAGATAAAATAGATAGGATCTATTGTAAAATCTAATACAATTACAAAAGCAAATAAATCACCAAATGTTAAATTGCCATTAAGAACAAACGTACTTCCTAAGAGAATTACAATTAAAAAAGCTATATTATCAACAAGAAGGATAATGGGATCAAAAAAAGATTGTAATTTAATCATTCCCTTTGAATCTTCCATATAAGCCTCATTTTCCTCAGTGAACTTCTTCATTTCATATGATTCTCTACCAAAAGATTTAACAACTGTTATTCCTTGCCAATTTTCTTGAATTGTTCGTGTTAAATCTGAGTAGACCTCCCTAGATTTTTTGAATAAAACTCTCATTTTTTTTCTAAATAATATTAATGAGTAAAATAGCACAGGAGAAATTATTAAAATAAATAATGCTAACTCTAAATTAATAATGCTAAGAATCACAAAACTAAATAATAATGTTATAGTTTCTCTAATAAAAGCTTGTAAATTATTTCCAAAAAATTCTTTAAGAAGGTTCACATCACTTGTCGCTCTAGAGATTAAATCTCCCGTTTTATGTTTATCAAACCATTTAAAGCTCATTAATTGAAGAGTCATAAATAAATCATCTCGTAAATTAAAAATTATATTAGCTCCGATCCATCTATTTATGTAAATACGGACTCCATAAAGGAGACCTGCAATGGATTGAATAATGATTATATTAATGAAAATTGGGAACTCATTTTCTATTGGTATTGCAGGATCAACTAAGATATCCAAACTTAACCCTAAATATAAAGGAAATGTCAACAACAAAATTGACTGTAAAATTCCTACAAATAAATCGACTATAAAAATCAATTTGTAATCCCAAAGATAGGATAGAATTTGTTTAAAGCTAGATTTAAAATTACTTTCTAAAAACTTGATCCTTTTCTTTAAGAAAAGATTCCTATAATTGGGTTTCATATAGAAGATTATTATTCAACATTATAATAAAATTTTTATCACATCATTTTTATCTTACATTTTCGAATATTCTAATTTTTTTGTTGACTATATATATTCGATTTTACTATATTATTATGGTCAATATGGATAAATTGCTATAATTCGAAATGAAATAATTTGCCAGATTGTTTTTATTGTAATATCGATATTGAAAACCTCCCATATCGATGTAAATTTTGTGGTATGATTTTCTGTAATGAGCATAGGCTTCCGGAAAATCATGATTGTCCTTTTGACTTAAGAAGAAAGGATTATTTTTTCAATACTTTAGAGCACCCACTATACCAAGATGCACTAGAATATGCGAGCAAAGATTTAACAGTAGCTAGAATTTATGATTATGTTACAACTAAGCAGATGACTAAATCACAAGCAATCGAGCTGCTTTCATACTTTTTGGAGAATAATGAAAATTATGAGATTAGAAAGATTTGTATCTTTGCATTTAAAGTTTTAAAGCTAAAAAGTGATAAAGCATTTAATGTACTTGAAAATCACCTACTTTCAGAAGAAAATCCTAGTGTAAAAAAAGTTTTAGTTGATATAATTACCTATAATTTTCCTAAAAAAAGTAGGGAATTGGTAGATTGGATTAAAAAACATGATAAAGATTTTAATTGAATCAAATAAAAGAGGGTTTTTATACAAAAATGTACTCATTTCATTAGTTTAATCAATTCCACTCAATATTTATAAAATATTGTTTATGTAGATTAATAATATTTACAATATTAAAATAAAAATATTTTAAAAGTGAAATTATATGGGTTTTATATCTAAAATAGGGAAACCTTATTTTATACTTATAGTTATTTGTGCAATAGCTTTATTAATTGCGATAATTCAATTAGGTTTTCTTGGTGAACCACCTGGTACAACTCCATTATTAGGATTACCATCCAATATACATGACATTATTTTTTTAATTATCGTGCCTGTAATCGGTTCAATGGTTTCGGTTCTTTTATTTTCTCGAATTTTCACTCCTGTATTCCTCAAAGCTAAGGGAATGATTTATAGACGCCACAAAAACGCTTTTATAAATTCTCCCTCCAATATTTTCCACATTAAGAAATTCTTGAAAAGAGGTGTTTATATTTTTCTTCTAACACTTGGATTCTTAGCTGTTGTATTGCCAATTATAGAACCTTATGCAGAAATTTTAATCGATGATAATGTTCTTGGAGATTATCAAGCTGAGAATTTAAATTTATCTTATGTATTACCTGTAGTTATGACCGTCTCGGGAATAATTTTACCACTTGTTCTTGGCTTATGGTCGATAG
>JAHPYZ010000035.1:0-18464 GCA_019058425.1 Promethearchaeota archaeon | reverse complement strand
TAATTCATTATAGTCTTAAAGGAAGACTTGATCAACTTTTTGAAATTGAACCTATTCATCTCCGATATAATAGTTATTTAAAAGGGTATGCTGGGATCTCAGCTATAGCTCTCTTAATACAGCTGTTTCTTTATTTTGCTCGTTTTGGTACGGCTCGAATCACAGATTTAATAATGACACTTTTTATTCCTGCTTTTAATATATTAACATCTATTCCAGCGTATTTAGTATTCGGTTTAGCAACAATGAATTATAAACAACTTAGAAAAGGTTTACCAGAAGCGAGAATTATTTCTGAAGATCAATTAATTTTAAAAAAGGAATAAATGTATTATCCTTATATTTTTTTTATTTTATTTCTTTTGGTGGCTTATCAGAAATGCTTTCAATTTCTTCAAATTCTTTCTTTCTATTACTGTTATTATTTACTCGAGTATATGTAATCCACCATATAATAAGAGTTATTATAATCCCTATAATGGAACAAATAAGAAATAAGTTAGGAACTCCAAAAATTTCAGATAAAGGCCAAGAAATAAGAGTTCCGATTGGAGAAATTGCTGAAGATATTGCCCAGTCTATAGATGAAATCCTTCCCATTTTATCAGTTGGTATCTTTTTCTGCATCATTGTTAAATATATGGTATTAATAATAGGAATTACAAGCCCGAAAACACTTGCAGCAATGCTCATAAATAAAAAGAATCCGTGAGGTGAAAGTGCAGTGACTCCATACATCAGCATTAGAGTTAATTCTCCACTGAAATAGATGAATATACTATGATTCCATTCTTTCTTGACTGATGTAAGTAATGCTCCCAAAATCATCCCTCCATTCATAAAAGCTAAAACAAAAGCTAAATTCGAAGCATCTCCCCCATGATTATATTTAACAAAATAGGGTAAAAAGATACCATAGGGCCTTATTAGAAAGTTCACAAACATCGATGTTATAAGCATTAAAAGAACTATCGGGATTAGTTTTAACGTGCGAAACCCAATTTTAAAATCCTCGATAAATGAGTTCTTTTTTTTTGAAATTTCTATTTTCTGTAGTCTAGGTACTTTAATGAATAATAAAGGAATGAGGGCTATAATAAAAGTAACAGGATCAATCCAAAATATATATTTGATTGGAATTATCGCTAATAGCATGGCAGCAATTATAGGTCCTATAAATTGAATAAAACTTGTAAAGAAAAAATTAACACCATTCATTCTACTTAACTTATCCTTTGGCACCATTGTAGGAACGATTGCGGCTACTGTGGGAATATGAAAACCCTGAAACAGCCCCAATATACTCATTAATATAACTATCAATATCGGGGTTACCACCCCAAAGTTGAATAAAATGATTATTATAAGCATAGTATAAGCCTGAAGCGAATCTACCACTACTATTATTGTCTTTCGATTCCACCTATCAATAACAACACCAGCTAGTGTAATCACAATTGTCATTGGCAACATGTAAAAAAAGGCTGCTAATGAAAGTAACATCGTACTTCCAGTCGTGTCAGTTATCCACCAAATTATTGTAAACTGTGAAATTGCTGAACCTAACACTGAAAATAATTGCCCTACCCAAAAAAATAGATAATTCTTAAAAGTCTTAATATTGGCTAATTCTTCTGGTATTTTCCTCACCTATTCTTAAAGAAAAAAAAGAAAAAAATTAAATTGAAATATTTTCTATTTTGCCGTTTATTTCTTCGAGTGCGCTTTTACTATCAACATCAACTCTTCTAATACCTGTGAAGCTCCAAAATCCAATGGTAACTATTACTCCAAGGAATGCACTATAGAAAAACAATGTCGGAATACCTAATATTAGAGCTAATGGCCCTGCTGCTAACGCACCAATTGGTGAGATTGCTGAAGATAAAGCATGGTCAATAGAAGTAACTCTCCCGAGTTTATCAGCGGATACTGTAGTTTGTAAGAATGTTTGGTATAAAGAATTTATAATTGGTAAATTGAATCCCAGAATAGCACCTCCCAAGCCCATAATATAATAGTTCCCAATGGGTGCTAAAGCAAATGTCATGTATCCAATAAATGCCACTACAATACTGATGAAAATAACTCTTAGTTTATTACCCCAATTCTTTTTGATTGAAGTTAATAGTGCCCCAAAAATCATACCCCCAGTAAAAAGCATTTCAGCTAACGCTAGATGACCTGCTTCCCCCCCGTGAACATCTAAGATAAATAAAGACATTAGTGCATTGACAGGTTGAATTAAGAAATTTAGTAGCATGGATAAAATAACCATTATAACTAATCCTGGAATGATTTTTAATGTTTTAAAACCTAACCTAAAATCATTTAAAAAGGAGCTCTTTTCAATAATTTTTTCATCATGGTTGAATTGTTTAACTGAAGGTATGGATATTAACAATAGAGGTATTAAAGCAATAAAAAATGTAATAATATCTATCCAAAAAATCAAGTGTACTGATAGAAACACTAAGAGTAATGCTCCTATAAACGGTGAGAAAAGTTGAACCACTCCTGTAAATAAAAAGTTAATTCCATTAATCCGTGATAATTTATCCTTTGGAACCATAGTAGGTATAATCGCATTTACAGTAGGCACATGGAATGCCTGAAAAATGCTACGTAAACTAATAAAAATATAAATTATTATTATATTAGTTGTTCCGAATTGAAAGAAGAGTATTAAAGCAAATGTAGCCAACGCTTGTAATGAATCTACGGTTAATATTAACATCTTTCGATTGATCCTATCTGCAAAAACGCCTGCTAAAGGCATGCAAATTGTCATCATTATTATATATAAGAATGATGCAAAAGCACTTATCATCGGATCATTGTAAACATCAGCAATCCAAAATGTTATTACAAAAAATACTACCATTGAACCAAGCAAAGAAAACAATTGTCCGCTCCAAAAAAATAAATAACCTTTAAATGTCTCATTATTCGCAATTTCTTCCATTTTTATCCCCTAATTTCCTATTTTTTTTTAATATTTTTTTATATTCTATTTTTGTTATTCTTTTAACTACTGATTTTTCATCTTGAGCTATATACTAAAGCCCAGTGAATTTGAAAGCCGAGATTTAAAATTTTCCTCAGCATTTTGATTATTTGTTAACTTTTTCATGATTTTTCTCTTGATTGTAATTTTTAAAAAAAAAAAATTAGATTGAAATACTTTCTATTTTTTCATTGATTTCTTCAAGCGTTGTTTTACTATCTAAATCAACCTTTCGAATGCCTGTAAAACTCCAGAATCCAATTGTGCTTAAGATACCAATCACACTACACAATATGAATAAGCCTTGAATCCCAAATATAAGTGCTAACGGTCCTGACAAAATTGAGCCTATTGGTGACATTGCCGAAGAAAGAGCATTATCAATTGAGCCTACTCTTCCAAGTTTTTCCGGTGGAACCGCTGTTTGCATATATGTCTGAGCGAGAGAATTTACTATAGGTAAATTGAACCCTAAAACAATTCCACCTATAGCTAATATATAATATTGCCCCGGAGGTGCGAGTGCGAATATTAGATATCCTATCATTGCTAATCCAAGAGCAATGAAAATGGCTTTGATTTTATTATTCCAATTCTTTTTAACAGATGTAAATAACGCACCTACGATTAATCCTCCAGTGAATGTCATTTGAGCAATTGCTAGATGTATTGCTACTCCCCCATGAAAGTTTAAAATAAAAAGAGCCATAAGTGAATTAAGTGGTCTTATCAAGAAATTTAAAATCATTGCAAGGATAAGTAGGATGATTACCCCTGGAATTAATTTTAAAGTTTTAAACCCTAATCTAAATTCCTTTATAAAAGAACTTTTCTCAACTTTTTCTTTAGATTGATTAATGTGATTGACAGAAGGTATTGATATCAGTAGTAAAGGTACCATTGCTACGAAAAATGTAAGAATATCTGCCCAAAAGATCATAGAAACTGATAAAAATACTAATAACAATGCTGCAAGAAATGGTGCTATGAGCTGAACTACACCAGTAAAGAGAAAGTTAACCCCATTGATACGAGACAATTTATCCTTTGGAACCATAGTTGGAATAATTGCATTGACGGTAGGTGCATGGAATGCTTGACAAACACTACGTAAACTTAGAAAAATATAAACAATCCAAATATTTGTTACCCCGAATTGGAAAAATAATATCAATCCAAAAGTAATAAATGCTTGTGATGAATCTGCGACAATGATTAATAATTTTCGATTAATTCTATCTGCAACAACCCCTGCTAAAGGCAGAGAAATTGTCATTACAGTTATGTATAGAAAGAATGCAAAAGCACTTATCATAGCATTGTCGTAAATAAGTGCAATCCAATACATTAATACAAAAAAAACTACCATCGATCCTAGCAAAGAGAACAATTGTCCTACCCAAAAGAACATATACTGCCTAAAAGTTTCCCTATTCGCTAATTCTTCCACATTTTTCCCCAAATTTCCTATTTATTATTAAATTTTTAATTTTTTTTAATTACTATTTTTTTTTTGATTATTTTTTTAAATTTTCCATTTTCCTTCTTCATAGATCACTTTATCATCAACCAAAATTTTAGACCCTGGGAGAGACATATCCTTTAGTATGTCCCAATGTATTCCAGAATCGTTTTTTGAACCAGCTTCTTTAATTCCAGAACCAAGGGCACAATGAATCGTTCCACCCATTTTTTCATCGAAAAGCATGTTTTTTGTGAATTTCGTGATACCATAATTAGTACCAATAGCAAATTCACCTAATATATCGGCATTTTCAATTTTTAGTATTTCTTGAAGTAACTCTTCACCCTTATCTGCAGATGCTTTTATTACTTTTCCATCCTTGAATTCCAAATATATATTTTCGATTTCGTTCCCTTGGAAGATACCTGGATATGTGAACTGAATATGTCCATTAACCGAATCCTCTATTGGAGCACTTAAAACCTCACCATCAGGTAAATTATCATGACCACATTCATTTACCCAAAGTCTACCTTTAACTGACATTGTTAAATCAGTATTTTCTCCAATGACTTGGATTTTATCAACACCCTTTAATTTCTCACATATAATGTCTTGTTCTTTTTCAACCTCTAACCATTGCTTTACAGGATCTTCTTTATCCAAGTGCATAGCTTTCATTATAAATTCAGTATAAGAAAATAAATCCATACTTGCTTCTTGAGCTAATGCATGGCATGGGAATGGTAAAAGAAGATACTTTAATTCTTTTGTACCCATCCTTTTCGTTAGAATATCCCACACTTCTCTATTTGCTGGTGATCCTTGAGACATTGCAATCTTTTTAGGATCAACCATACTCATTTTCCGAGTGTTATAATCTGCACCAATTACAATATAAGCATCGAATTCTTCAATTATCTTTTTTTGTACTGGATCAACATAAGTTAATTGTTCTTCAGAAGCGTACTTATATCTTAATTCTTGGGTTCCTTCGATTCCTACAACCAGAAGAGGATGACCTCCAGCTTTTATTGTCTCTACAAATAAAGCTTGAATAAGCTCTTGAGCTAATGCAGGACCAGCTATGAAGACTCTATCTCCTTTTTGTATGTTCACAGCAAAATTGATTGCCAATTTGGCAAACTTTTCATAAATCGTATTAATCATTTTTCATTATTACCTCTTTTTTTTATTTTTTTTATTAACTCATTCATTTTTACAAATAGTATTTTAATCTGTTCTTTTAAATTATTTATTTTAAATTTTCCATTTTCCTTCTTCATAAATAACCTTATCATCGGCTAGGATTTTTGAGCCTGGTGCTTTCATATCTTTTATCATGTCCCAATGGACTGAGGATTTGTTTTTTGAGCCTGACATTTCGGAACCAAATCCTAGAGCACAATGCAATGTTCCACCCATCTTTTCATCAAATAATATACTCTTTGTAAATTTGGTAATACCAAAATTATTTCCTATTGCAAATTCACCAAGTCTATCTGCATTCTCTACCTGTAATATCTTTTGAAGGATTTCATCACCTTTTTCTGCATTTGCATTTATTACTTTTCCGTCTTTAAACTCCAAGTAGATATCCTCGACTTCATTCCCCATATAAATTCCCGGATATGTAAATCTAATATGACCGTTCGTGACATTTTCAATTGGTGCTGTATGGACTTCACCATCAGGCAAATTTCTCTGGCCACTACTATTTAGCCATTTTCTTTCTTTTACCGATAATATTAAATCAGTATCCTCCCCAATAACATGAATTTTTTCAATTTTATTTAAATATTCTACAAGAATATCTTGTTGTTTTTGCATCTTACGCCATTCTTCAATAGGATTTTCTTTATCTAAGAATAAGCTGTTATGTACGAATTCGGTATATGATAATAAATCCATACTTGCTTCTTGGGCATGAGCATTACAAGGATAGGCTAATACTAACCACTTAAATTCTCCACTAGCAGTTCTTCGATTCTGAATCTCCCTTAATTCTTTCCTTTTGGGAGCACTCATGAATATTGATAATTTTTTTGGATCAACATTACTAAATTTCCGTGTATTAAAATCTGCTCGTATTTCAATTAGACGATCATATTCATTATTTACTACCTCGCTAAGTTTACTCACATATGTTAACTGTTCTTCTGAAGCATATTTAAAAATGGTTTCTTGTATTCCTTCTATGACAGGAAGAATCAAAGGATGAGCACCAACCAGAATCATTTCTTTATTTAAAGCTTGAAAAAGATCCTTTGCGAATGAAGGTCCAGTTATGAGAACCGTATGTCCCTTTCCTATCTCAAGTGAGTAATGCACTACAATTTTTGCTAACTTTTCATATATCGGATTAATCATTTTTATTTACCTCTTTTTATTTCATTTTATCAATTAATTCATGGAGTTTGGCTATTACCTCCTCTAAAGTACTCGTATATTTGAACACGCCTTCTTCAAGAGTACCCTCAATACCGTCCGCAACCATCTCGTATACCATATTCTCAGCATCTTCGTCTGATTTATCTATGGCTTGAGCCAATTTATCAATAGGTATACTATTGTGGAGTTTAATTAATCCTGTAACCCTTTTCTTTATTTTTTCTTTCTTATCAGAGTCTATAATAATTGTAGCTTGATATTTAGGTTTACCTTTCTTCTTATCAAAATGTTTTTCAAACTTCCCTTCAAAATTTCTTTCAATTTGCTCACCTAATTCCTCAATTCCAGAATCTTTAACTGCCTGTTCAATACCTTCCCCCATTGCCTCTAATTTTCCCCCTAATTGCTCCAATTTTGCGATATCACCGATGTTATTTTTAACAAATTTCATTGATTTTCGGATTAATTCAGAAACTGAAGCACCCAATCCCTCTGCCCAACCTCGCCATTCATCGCTCATCTCAGGATCAACTGAAATGTTTATTCTCGCCGCTTTCTTTTTAGCTTTTTCCACTTTTTTCCAAACTTTATTTTCAAACTTAGCTTCATGATTTTCTATTTTCCTCTTTAATCGTTCAAGCTTCTCTTTTGCATTTTCAACATGTTCCCTTGCATCTGCTCCATATTGGTCTAATTCTTCTTTTACATTTCCAACTTCTTCTAGCAATTCCTCGCGTTCTTCCATAAGATCTTCCAACTCATCTCTCAAATCATCTTTAATATCATCAGCTTCATCTTTAAAATCATCAATTAAATCCTTTAAATCGTCGTGTAGATCGTCTAACTCAAACATAAGTTCATCTTTAAGATCATTTAACTCAAAACTAACTTTACTTTTTTCTCTCTCCTCTTCAGGATTTTTCTTTTCCTTCCATTCTTCATCATGCGACATTTTTTATTCCTCCAATTTCTTTATATGAATTAAATTTTATTATTCTAAATCTCTTTCTGTAATTTTTATAGATTCTTTAAGCAAGATGGCTTTATTATGAACATCAATACTGTCAACATAATAAATCATCCCTCTAATCTCTGTTCCCTTTCCTATTATCACATTACGGCCTCGCACATCACCTTCCACAAGCGTTCTGACAAGATGTATATGATTTTTTGCGAAGATGTTTCCATTAACAATATTAAGATGTTTATAGATATTTCTACTCAATTTAGCTTCTTTACCTAGAATTATATCATTCCCATACACATCTCCATGAATTGTTGATGAACCTGAAATTTTAATCATCCTTTGAGAGGATAAATCTCCGTTTATTCGAGCAGAACCTGAAACATTAACTCCTTCAAGAGCTTCAACTTTACCTCCTACTCGTAGAGAACCCGAGTTTACTAGCATTCCTTTAACTGAGATTTCACCTCCAACTGACATTGAACCAGAGGATCTTGCTTTACCATCCCCATATAGAGATCCTTCAAGTCTAAAGGAACCTGAACTGGAAACATCACCATGTACAGTTAGACTTCCTTCTCCTCTCAATGAACCAGAGGAATGAAATCCATAACATTCAAAATCTCCCTTTAACTTAGCGGAACCTGAAACTTGAAGATTATCATCAATCTTTCCTGCTGAAAGGGTTCCTGATCCAGAAATTTTCATTTTTGTATTCTACCTCTTTTTTTTGTTTTTTATTATTTTAATTATTTTATCTTTATATTTTCCCTACTGGTGCCAGATACAGAGCAATTTCGTTCTCTCCATCGACACCAATAAATTTATCAAGTTTATCTTGATCATATGCAACAACGGCACATGTACCAGCACCAATTGCTTCACAAGCAAGATAAAGGTTTTGGCAGATATGACCAACTCCCATCAAAATATCTTTCAGGGAATCTTCTCCATATCGATACTCTAATCTATATGGTCTCGTAGCCCAAATAAAAACTACTGCCGCTTTTCCAATAAAAGCTTGACCATGACAAACGTCTACAATTTCTTCTGATAAATCAGATTTATTAGTATCTAAAATTAATAACTTATGTTCTATCGCTAAATATCGATACAATCCTGGTTCTAAACCCTCGATGGTTTTGACTAATAAATAGGTCTCGTAGGGATGCATTGCACCACCAGAAGGAACAGTTCGTTTTGTTACCAAACCTCCTCGAGCGAGTTCCTTTACTCCTTGTGTTGCCCAAAGTAGAAATGATATTTCCTCCAAAGTCAATTCTACATCAAGATATTTTCGACGACTTTCTCGATTATTAATTGCTTGAAATAAGGAAATATCATCTACTTTGAGTGATTCATGTGGTATTAAGTCAATCAGTCCTGCATCCTCGGTATAAGGTTTTTGAATTGGAGGGATAGGTAATCCCTTCATCTGATCTGTCTCATCTTCTAACACCGGATTTTTAAGATATTTGCGATATGCCATACTTTAACTCCCCTTTTTTTTTAATTAAAAATATAATCTTGGACGAATTTCAGCATCTAACTTGGCTTTAAGAGCTTTATAATACTCGTAGCCATTTTCTATCTTTTCTTTTCTTTTCATTTTGCTTTCCTCCAAATTTTTTATTAGGTTATTTTATTTTTAAATTCTGATTAGGTTATGTTATTGATTATTTCTTTTCGTGAACGTGATTATTTAAAATAAAAAAAAATAGAGTTGATTAATTATAGATTTTACAAATTCCCGCACTTGCGGCTTCAACCTTAGCTTTGATTATTTTAAAGCTTTCATAACTATTTTCCATTTTATTTTCCACCATTTTTTTTATTTTTTTGTTGTGTATTTTTAAATTTTTTTTTGTGTTCTCTAATACACAATTATACACACTCCTATATAAAGATTTCGGTCACAAAAATGTAGAAAAGTATATAGAATGAGAATAAAAAGGTTCTAATATGCATGAAAGCGATGTGTAGAAAAAAAATCAAATAGTGTGTATTGAAAAAATTTTTTTAAAAGGAAAAAATTTATCCCGCAGTGCTCGCAGGGAATAAGAGAATATCATCGCCATTATATATGTCATAATCGCTTAAAGTACTGTTTTCATCCATAGTAACTCCGCTTGAAGAAAAATGTAAGTCATTAGGATCAAGTCCGTATAGATTTCCTAATGTGTTTTTAATGTCACTAACTCAATTGCTGTCATTGACAGCTAATCTTTTCGTTTTTTTAGGACCAATAATTGACATGAAATATAACTTCAAGGAATATATAATTGAAGTACAATGAAAGTTCAATTTATTAAACCAAATAAATAATATTGACTTTACTATAACTATGGTTTAAGTTTACTTAAATGGAATGGAAGTGATAGCAATTCAGATCGGATTACATATTGGCAAGTTTGATTGGAAAGGGAGTCCCAAGAACATAGGTATAAAATTAGCAGAAATTGCTAAAAAAGCTGATGAGGTTGGTTTTGGCAGTATCTGGGTAATGGATCATGTGTTCCAGCTTGGTACGCGATATGGAACAATACATGGTCCAGAAACAGCCGCGATGTTAGAAGGTTATAGTACAATTGCATATATGTCAGCCTTAACTAAAAGAATAAAGGTAGGGGTACAAGTAACATGTAATTTTTTCCGAAATCCTGCTTTACTTATTAAAATGATGACAACAATTGATATTCTATCCGGAGGTCGCACTTATTTTGGAATTGGAGCAGGATGGTTTGAAAGAGAAGCTATTGGATATGGTTATAACTTTCCTCCACTAAATGAACGGTTTGAAAGATTAGAGGAAATCCTCAAAATCTCAAAACATATGTGGGGGAAAAATGTTAACACTTTTGAAGGGAAGTTTATAACTCTTAAAGAACCTATTAATATACCTCAACCTTTGAGTATTCCTCATCCTCCAATATTAATTGGGGGTCAAGGTGAGAAGAAAACCTTACATCTAGTAGCAAAATATGGCGATGCATGCAATATTGTTTTAGGTACGACCTTATCCGAAGCAGGGACATTATTCAGGGAAAACGTCACTTGGAATGAACAAGCTGAACATTTAAAGCATAAATTTAATGTTTTAAAACAACATTGCGATGAAGTTGGTAGGGATTACGAAGAAATTGAAAAAACCGCAACTACATATGTTAAAATAGCTCCCGATGCCATGAACTCATCTGAGATAATCCAAATATGCAAAACATTAGCTGGTGCTGGATGTCAACATCTGATATTTAATATGCCAAACGTTGATGAAATAATACCTCTTGAGATAATGGGACGAGATATCATTAAAGAAGCAAAAGATTTCTAAAAAAACAAAATAATTTATTATTCCCTAGAAAAATTAAAAATTTTATTCTGTTTCTAAAAATAATAATATTCAGTAACTTCCAAAATAGCTTTATAAGTATAAAAAATTAATTCTCAAAATTAGAACACAAATACTGAAATACTCATGTTGTTACATTTGATTACCCAATTTCCTGAGAGAACGAATACAACTTTAACAACCATACTATAATCTTCCGGCGTTGGTACGCACAAACAAGCTTGCTGTGCTTCCCAAAGAGTTATCACTACTTCCCTATCTTTTAAGTTATAATACAGATTTTGAGAAAAAATATAAGCACAACAATCTCTCACTCCCTCAATTTTTATATCTATTTCTTCTCTCACATAAATAGTTTGTTGAGTATCTATGTTTGTTACGCGAGCCAAATGATGTGGAGGCGTGAATCCATATGCAATTAAGCTATTCATCATCCCAAGAAAAAAGAAAGCAATGATAATTACTGAAGAATATTTTCTGATAAGATGTTGCCAAAATGATTTCATGTCGTCACTAAAATCTACTCATACATATTTAAATCTTATTGTGAAATTTTTAGAGATCTCCCTTAATAGAACAATATACATAACTTTTCCTCGGAAAGTAATACATTACTATATTTAATTTCAAGAAAAAAAAGTAAAAAAAATTTTATAAAAGGAGGATAAATTTATCCCGTGGTGATTCAAGCAAATTTACAGTATAATATACTATTATGTCAAAATTTATTGTTAGCAAATTTTTTGACCAATAATATTTATAGGAAAAATTAGATTTTATTGAGGGCGTAATCTTTTTATATGAATTATTCATACTTTTACTTCTACTCTACAAAAAAAAGACAAAATTGTATTAATTATAAATTAATTAAAAAGAGGTAGAAATCATGAATTTTAGAAAATTTAAAAAGTGGATTTTTTCGATTCTATTAGTAACTATAGTATTATCTTCAATATCCCCAGCAATGACAATGGTTGGAAATTCCTTTTCTGTGAGGAATGATCTCAGAACGAGCGATGTTATAGCAATAAGTTCTCCGGTAGATCAGTTCTATACACCCCATATGGAGGGATATTATCCTGCTACATTTGGATTCGAGGACGAGGAAGATGAAACAAGTGGATTAGCTATAAATTTTATCGATTCTGTATCAACCTACGGAACATGTAAAGTTAAAGCAGAATACTTTGGTCATAAAAAGGTGTTGTATGTAAAAGATGCGTTAACCTATACGGGAATGCATTTCCAACATTGGCTTGACTCCGCGCAGACTGATGGATTTATCGAGTTTTGGTTTGCAATGGACGATTTTTATCAGGGTTATAATGATTATCTCTTGTTCTATAGCATGGATGCTAGTAATAATCGAGGGTTCGAGATAAGCATGCATGGAGATGTGTTCCGTGATGCTCAATCAAATGAAGTTGATATGGACTATAATACTTGGTACCACGTGAGAATCGTTTTTGATTGCTCTGAAGGGATAAATGGGCTATATGATTGGTACATAAATGGCGTAGAAATAAAAAAAGGTGTGGAGATGGTAAGTAGTGTAAATGATATAACGAAATTATCGATTCGAGGCTATAGTTCCGCAGTTAGTGTAGGATATTTCGATTCCTTTGGATTTTCTTGGGATTCGGACTATGAGCTTGGAATGAATTTTCCTATCGAAGGGTATTATCCAGCAACGTATGGATTCGAGAACGATGAGGATGGGACAGATCCTGAAGGATGGACTACATCTGAGACATATGGAGATATTAAAGTTGTTTCAGATATAGATGATCATAATAAGGTATTAGAATTCCATGATACTTCTAGTGGCGCAAATGTACAAGCATATAATTACTTTTCTGAAGGTGTAACATCTGGTACAATAGACTTTTGGCTACAGAATAGTGATGCTACTGATGAAGCTCTTTTTCAAATCAAATATGGCTCAACACTAGTTATATATTTTGGAATTTATGATGATGCTTTTAGATATAAAATTGGAAGTTGGTTTGAAATCCTTTCACCAGCTTTAGATAATACATGGTATCATATACGAGTAGATTTTGAATGTAATGGTGATGGATATGATGGTCTTGCTCAATATCATTGGAATATAGATATTAATGGGATTGAATACGGAGATTATGCATTTATATCTAATGTAGCGGAGATTGATAATATTTGTATTACTTCAAGAAAATTAGATTCAAATTATTATTTCTATGTTGATGCGATTGGTTATTCATGGGATCCTAATTATGAATCTGGAGATAATCGTCTTGAAGGCTTATTGATTGATATCGAACCAAAGGGTTTAGGACCTCTGAATTATCAATTAGATTCTAATCCTAATGTTACTTTTTCAGATGCGACAGTAATACCATTCCCTCAAGATGGATCTCATACAATCACAGTTTCAGGAGGAGGGCATACTCCTGATACCGTTTCCTTTGAAACCAGTGGCATATTCATTCCCAAAGGCGGACTCAATCGAAATTTTCCTATTGTATCAACTCAAGAACCAGTTACAAAATTAGGTTACTCATTCTATACCGCTTATGTCGTTCAACCAATACTTCAATTTGCAATCATAGGTTCAGGATCTGAGACGGGTGTAAACATTAATCTCTATATCGATCAAGCTCAATACTGGACCACAACTATTAATCTCGCTTCACCAGATTATGCCTATACCTCTGGCAAAATTTCGGTTCCGGTTCTGACAGAATATCTTCCTCATACCATTATACTTGAAATAGAGAGTTCTGGGAATTTTCAATTCACACTTGATTATTTGAAGATATATAACGCGGAATGTGAAGACCTTGTAGTTGAAGGTGATAACGTCTATTCTGCACCAGGACTAAATTTATTTCAAGACGAAGATGGAATTGACACTGTTGCTACAAGGAATCTATTAAAGAAAGTCTATGAGAATGGAGTAGCCTATTTTCAAGAGCAAGATTTTTTAAATACACTTACTGCTACAGTCGATGAAGATAGAGATTATGAAGACTCAGGAGGTTTTCCCCCCTTCACCTACCATGAAACTTTTACATATTTTATAGAACGGTTTAAAGTGACGTGGCGCATATTAAAACCTAATGGTGAGTATTGTGATGCAGATAATCTAGATGAAGCTGACCCATTTAAAACAAGTGTTAGCGCTTATGAAGCACCAGAGACCTATAACGAAGAGGTTGACCTATTTATAGATCTAGCGTCAGGACTGATGGGAAGTAGTGGTGTAGGTTATATAATCTTACCCGTACTCAAATATCTAATAAGTGAATTAACTAAGGTGGGACAAGTCTATCGAAATCCTGTTTTCACATCAGGTTGCTCAGATGATAAAACTTGGGTCGAATATGTTGATGGTAGAAAGTATGTCGGTATTTTTCAAGTTGGGCCAATGTATTTTCTTAAACAAATTAGTTTTTGCAATTTTCTCGAACCAATTCTTCCAAGTCTTTGTGATGATGGTAATATTCTAATTGAGACATCCTACGAGGTTGATGTTTATTATTGGTATCAATATTCTTCAGGTTTGGCTTATGACTCAGAGTGTATTTATTCCCATACATTAGCCGGAGTTCACTACACAAATTATTATTTTGATAATCCATACAGATAAATATTAAATATTAAATTCTTTTTTTTTTAATTATTGTCTAGAATATTATTAAAACTTTCCAGAGAGACCATTTAATATGAAATTAGGGTACTCTCACTGAGAAAATAATTAGATTTCATTTCATCATTACTATCCACACACATTTAAATCTCATTGTGAAATTTTTAGAGCTCTCCCTTATTAGAACAATATTTATAACCTTTCCATGGAAAGAAATACATTACCAATTTTAATTTCAAGAAAAAAAAGTTTAAAAAAAAATTTAAAAGGAGGATAAATTTATCCCGCGGTACTCGCAGGGATTAAGAGAATATCATCGCCATTATTTACGTCATAATCGCCTAAAGAACTATTTTCATCCATAGTAACTCCGCCTGAAGATAAATGAAAGTCATTAGGATCAAGTCCGTATAGATTTCCTAATGTGCGTTTAATGTCGTTCACTCGATTGTTATCAGTGACAGTTAATTTTTCCTTTTTTTCACCAGGACCAATTGTTGACATGAAATATAATGTCAATTTCTTTCCTCCCGCGGGAGTTTTACTTGCGGGAGTTTTAGATTTTACTGGTTCCTCCATCCCTAAATCTTCATCAAATTCATCAAAACTCATTCTTATCACATTTATTTTTTTTAAGTAATTTTCTTTAGATTTAATATTATGACATTGGAATGATATTATAAAACCCATTGGAATGAAATTGAAGTTTAATTCCTTAAATTTGATATATTTTCATTTCCAACAATAAATTAAAGTAAATCTTCACAGTTTCATTGATTTAAATATAATATGCTAAATCAATATACATGTATATTAATAATAAATTGGAAAAAAAGTGTGTCGAATGCGATCAATTAATCACATTTAAAGACTTTTGTAGGGTAAATCCATCCATGCCATTGGAACGAGCTCTTTTTTTCTGGAATGATTCATTCTTCTCAATTTATTGTTCTAAATGTTACTATAACCTTCCAGAAAGGCCATATAGAAGGAAAAGGGGGAATATCAATTACAAATTAAGATTTCGAGAGAAAAACACTGTTCAAATGGAAAAATAAGAAAGGATTAAAGATTAATAAACATAGGAAGAATAATTGATGATAACCAAGATAAAATGAAAAATAGTCCTCATAGGACAAAAAATTTATCTTTAAATTTAACTCCATGAACTATCATCAAAATACAGGCAGGAATCGCGAAATATGATACATTTCCAATAATCACAAGCATCCATAAACCCAGTCGTATCATCAAGAGCGCAAAGAAATATCCAAAAAAGGTCACTATCCAACAAATACCTGAATAATATAAAAAACTACTATAAGTTTCTATATTTTCTTTTCCGAATAGAAAGAGTAAAATCCCTAAACTAACCAGAAGTGGAATGTAAAAAATCATCCCTTTAAAAAATCCAAGAGTGTAATACAATCCTGTAATAGGCGGTGTACAAACAATGGTTGGTAAAGTAGTATATATACTAACAAGAGTAATTCCGATAATTCCTGCATAATTCAATAAATAATGTTTCCTATAATCTTTTTCTTGAGCTCTACTTGATAATATTAGCATAAGAAAAACTAGTATCATAAAACAACTTTCAACCAGTTGCATAATAAAGAAACTTTCAAAATAATATCTAAACGTAATAGCCATTTTAATTTACCTAATTCTTTAATTAGAAAAAACTATTATATATGGATTTCCAATATATTTATGGAAAGAGTTTACCTATTTAAATGTTTTAACAGATCAATTACAATTTAAGATTTCGAAAGAAATTGAGAGAAAATTAGATAGAAAATTGTATCTTTGAATTAAAGATATATTATTGTCTGGGTATATTGATTATTGGATGATGTGTATTCATTTATAACTAAGTATCTCTTATACAACAGTAAAACAAAAATTATAGAATCAAAATATATGAGATGAGAAAAGTGGGTGGTTCTAAAGAATACAATTGGTTAATTCCGCTTTTTGGAGGGATAATAGCACTTATTGGATTTGTGACTCCAGCAGCTTCTATTTCCAATTTTATTAGCACTCTGAATATTTGGATGTGGGGATTATTTTCAATTAAAGAATTTGATTATTATACATTAAATTATTATACAGCGACTCAGTTTACTATAAATCCGATAGAAATTATCATATCTTTAATTTCTTCTTTAATAGTCCTAATAGGAATAATATCTCTCATAGCAAAAGCTAATTCATACAGAAAAAATCAAAGTTTAGAGGGGAAATGGATAAGTCCTTCAATATTACTGATAATAGGTTCTCTTATATGGATTGTGGGAATGGAAATATATTCACAAATAGATATAGGATTAAGCTTTTGGACATTTATTAGCCCTGGATTTGGAGTAATAGGTCCTTTTTTTGGTGCCATAATAACCTTAATTGGATATGCAGTAATAAGGTCAAAACCTAAGCAACCGAGAGAGGTAATTACCCCACAGGTTGGTCAGGAAATCCATCCTTATAAAATTCAACAACAACCCAGTTCACTACATCCACAAGAGTCTCCTATAGTAAAACAAGCTATAAAATATTGTATTCGATGTGGCGAGAAGAATCTTAAGGAGAGCTTGTATTGTATAGAATGCGGGAATAAGTTTCCAGAATGAATCTTAGAGATTTGAGATAAAGTTTTGAAAAAAATTTTCAACTCTTTTATGGAGGAGGAGTTCCAGTTAGCATGAGAAACATAATTATTGATACCATACAAATCATGCCCATACTTGCTTCAAGGATGTGATAATTTTTACCAGTTAAATTAGCTTTATCTTCTTCCCAGACTCCGATTTTCACCATTGATTCTGCTACTGCCTTAATTTGTGGCGCGAATACAAAAGAAAATATATGAGAAATATAAAGATGGATTACAAATGCAGTTAAAGTTCCAAAAATGACAGAAAATAATCCAAATTGATATAGGAAAGCTATAAGAAGTAAGAAAGAAATTGGTATTGCTGTCATAATTCCTAGAATCAGAGAAGGATTTCTATAGATCCATTTTTTTGGTCTTTTCTTGAGTATCTTAATATATGCTTTCGAAATTTGCTGAGTATAACCCATTGAAATGTTTTCTGGTTTAAAAAGTATGATTTCTTTCCCATTTTTAGTTATCTTAGGTTCCCTAGGTTTTATATTGTAATTCTTGAGTGTAACTTTAACTGGTTTTTCAAATTCTAAAAGGTTACAAATCCTTGTTAGCTCGTTTTCTATATAGTCTAAATCTGTACTCTCTGAATTGTTATTAACCATCTTAATAATTTAGTAGGAATCTAATAATATAAATTGATAATGAATATTAGATATCTTATATGGAGGCTTGAAAAAACCTTTGAATACAAGATGATTTTTTAATCATCATCTAATTTGTCATCGAGAGCTTCTTCTGCTTTTTCTTTTAGCTCTTCTATGTATTCTTGAAGCGCTTCTCCAATGTATTCATGTTTTACAATCTCATTTATCCTTTTTTCAGCTTTTTTTTTTAATGAATGACTAAAAACTGGTCTACTTAAATGTTTAATATAGTATAATAGGTTTTTTAATTGGTAAAAGATTTATATAAAATTTAAAAAGTGAATACTCATATGAAAAAGAACTTCATGATATTTTTACTGAGATAGCAGGTGTTTCAGACATTCT
>JAHPYZ010000034.1 GCA_019058425.1 Promethearchaeota archaeon | reverse complement strand
TCCAATGAGGCAAATTCAGACCCAAAACTAGTCATTATATTATAGTTATAATCCCATAATTCATCTATAGAATAATTATTATTTTCAATAGCATGAATTGCTGAATTTGCAGCATGAAATCCTGCTCTCATAGAGGGATCTATCCCACCACCATGGAGTGGATTAACTTGGCAGGCAGCATCTCCTACTAAGATAAATCCATTATCAGTACATGACCATAATGGTCTCCTCACAGGAACTACTCCTCCTCCTGTTGAGAGAATTTCAACATTGGGTGTTTTAATAAATTCTTGAAATACATTTGTTTTATATAAATCCTTAACTTTACCTCTATAGTCCATAAAAGTCCCAATTCCAATATTAACCGAATTCTCGTTTTTTGGAAAATACCAGATATATCCTCCAGGAGCTTTTTCTTGATCTAAAATAATTGTAATATATTCAGGATCATTTACTTGTTGATCAGTGGGAGAAAATTTAACAATCTCTCGATAACATAAAATACTATCATTTTTGGATATATCTTGTTCAATTAGGGAACTCCTTATGTTTTTTCTCAAAGGAGAATAAAAGCCACTCGCATCAATAATGATTTTGGCTTTAAGGTCTATTTTTTCTTTATTTTCTAATTTAACTTGAAGCCCATTAACAGTTCCATTTTTATATATCAAGTCTAGAGCCATAGTTTTATCTAAGAATTGTTTAACACCCGCATCTAAAGATTCATTTAATAATCTTTGACCAAATTCTAATCGATTAACTATATATCCAGCTTGTTTCGGATCTACTAAATGGATACATTTCTTAAGATTTGGTGAGTATAGCTTTGCCCCTTTTATATAACATGAAAGTTCTTCATTTTTTGGATGGTTAATATTTAAGAAATCAAAAATTTCATTTCCTACTGCATCACCACATATTTTTTCTCCAATCTTCAATTTAGGTTTTCTATCTATTAAACAAACATCTAAACCTTTCCTTGCAGTAAATCTGGCCGCAGTAGCACCTCCTGTGCCAGCTCCTACAACTATTACATCAAAGGATTTTAGTATGTTTTCCATATCAAGATATCTTATATAAATATTAAGAATAAAAAATTGAAAAATGTTAAATTAAAGTTAGGAGATAAATTATCAAAGTACTGCCTATTGGTACCGTCAAATCATCAAGTGTGCTTGGAGAAATCAATTCGATTATAGTTGCTATAGCACTGGTAATTAAAGAATATATTAAAATCGTGGGTAACATTAATGGCTCTTGAAAAGCAGGAATTAACAAGCCAAAGAGAAAAAAAGAGAGAAAACATAACAGAAAAGCTGAAATAAAGAATGTTAATGACCCTTCAAGAGTTCTCTTTGAATTGGTCCAGGGTAAACTTATACTTATCTTTCCCCAGCGTTTTCCTATAACTGAAGCTAAAGTATCAGCGACTATCATTAATAATACTCCAGCGATGGGAAAATAGAATCGGTCTCGAGCAAAAATTCCAAAAATTAGTACTAAAGAAGTAATTGAAAGGCAGTAGAAAAATGGACCTTGAAGAAAAGCTCTCTTTAGTCCTTCCTCTTGTTCTTCAGATATTGCATTGTATAAATCTTTTAATTGTTTTACCTTTGATTCTTTTGAGCTGAAATATACTAATATAGTCAAGGTACCCGCAATAATTGTTGGCCAAAATGGCCAAAAATAAAAAGGAGAGCTTAAAACTGCTAATCCCGCGAACATATGTACTGATTTTCGTGCTGCAAATTTTGTTATTTTTTCCTTTTTATATAATATTAGGGGAATAAAAATTGTTAAAAGGATGTAAAAGAATGTAAGTCCGACAATTCCGAAGTCAGTGAAAATATCTGTCATTTTAGTATCAATTAGTTTAATTAATAAACCAAAAAAGTATTCTTACTTTAAAGACTTTATTAACAGATGAGTTTTTATTACAAATAAGAATATGAGAATTCTTATAATCACAAAAACTTAATATAAAACATCTAATAATCATCATTCCTTTAAAAATGTCAAAAAAAACATTTGGTTCTGGTCATTTTGGTGAGTGGATTGAAGATGAATTTGGATTACCAGCTTATTATTATACTTGTAACCAAATTAATGATCCTAAAGCAATTACTCCTTTAAATGAAAAATTGCGCTCTAATAGAGAACATCTGCACCAAGTTGGAAATGATCGCTTAGTTGGAGTTGCTTCAAATTTTGGTTATATTCAAGTTCGTCAAGATGAAGGGTGTCCCAAATTCCTTAATGATTATGATCCCGAGCATAATCAGTTCGCAGGAGGTTTTGGATATTTAGTTGATGGAGAAAATGTATTAAGTACATTTTATTCAGGAAATGAAGAATCATTCGATCGAATTTTTGGGATTGGTTATTTCCGTAAAATTGTTAAATCGCATAACTTATCGGTGGATCAAGTTATTTTTGCACCTTATGGAGATGATCCTTTTCTTATTTCTCAAGTTACAATTTCAAATAATACTGAGCAATCAAAAGATTTACGGTGGATAGAATATTGGGGATGTAAAATGATTCAATTTTCAGCAGTTGCATATTGGAGAGCTTGGGGGAACAAAGATCTTTCGTCAATGAATATAAAACGAAGAGAATTTAGCTCACACTTTTCTCATGAATTTAAATTAATAGGTAATACTGGGTTATTAGACGCTAAACATTTTCAAGGTCGAAAGGAAAAGAATAAGAAAAATACCCCCAAACCTGTGTATGAAAGCATAAATTCAATTCAGACCTTCCTGATTTCATTAAATGGACCTATTGAAGATTTTAGTACAGATGGATTTGAATTTTTCGGAAAAGGAGGAGTTGAGTTTCCTGATGGTGTTAAAGGAAATCTTCCTTCTAATTTAGATACTAAAAATGATAAAAGTGCTATGATAGTAGAAAAAAAATTACATTTAAAACCTAATGAAAGTCGAACTTTATATTTTGCTTATGGTTATTTGCCTAATGGCTTTTTTTTTGATCACATTTTAGAAAGCTATAAGAAAGAAATTTACAATCAATGGGAGTATTCTGTTAAAAGTTGGAAAAGAAATATAGTTAAATTGACTATTCCTAAAGAAGCTTGGGTAGAACGTGAAACTATATGGCACAATTATTATTTACGTAGTGCTATGACGTTTGATGATTATTTCAAAGAGCACATTCTTTCTCAAGGTCATGTTTATCAATATATCATGGGAACTCAGATAGCAGCACGAGATCCACTACAGCATGCATTACCTTTTATTTTTTGCGAGCCCAAAATTGTTAAAGAAATTATAAGATACATTTTAAAAACAGTTAAAGAAGATGGAGAAATCCCCTATGGAGTTATCGGTAATGGAATGATTATACCTTTACCAATTTTTCCTAGTGATCTTGAATTATGGGTACTATGGGTTACTAGTGAATACATAATAGCTACAAGAGATAAAGGATTTTTAAAGGAAGGAATTCCATTGTATCCTCTTTATGGTAAAGAAGTTAAAACATCAACAATTTTAAAAATGCTAATAGTGTTTTATAATCACTTTACAGAAATCACTGGAACTGGAAAGCATGGCCTTCAAAGAATTTCTACGGGTGATTGGAATGATGGTGCTGTAATGGGTTTTGTGCCCGAAGAAAAACAAGAGGAGGTCAGAACTCATGGAGAAAGTATTCTAAACACTACTATGGCGATTTATGTTCTTAGTAAATTTGCGGAGTTGTTGAGTTTCGTTGAAAATTTTGATATGGTCGATAAAGTCATTAATTATGCCGAATCTTTGAAAAAGGCTGTTAAAGTTCAGTGGAATGAAAAATGGTTTAAGCGAGCGTGGTTTACTGACGAATTAGGTTGGATTGGAGACGATATACTATGGTTAGAACCTCAACCATGGGCTATTATAGGAGATGCTGTTGAAAATAATTGGATTCCAGTTTTAACAAATAATATTGACAAGTTATTACGAAAACCGTCTAAGATTGGAGCAAGGATACTAAGTAAAGATATTGATGATATTAATAGAGAAGTTGGCATGCGAGTGAATGGGGGAATTTGGCCATCAATTAACGGTACATTAATATGGGCGTTATCCCAGTTAAATGCTGAAATGGCGTGGGATGAATGGAAAAAAAATACTCTTGCATTTCACGCAGAGGCTTTTCCTGATATATGGTACGGAATCTGGAGTGGTCCTGATACATATAACTCTGATCTCTCAAAATATGCTGGACAAACTCATTTTTTTGAATACTTAATCACAGGAGATTCAAAAGATAAAAAAATTATGTTAGAAGATCCATTTGGTTTAAATTGGACAGATTTTCCTGTTATGAATTTACATCCACATGCTTGGCCATTATATAACATTATACATTTGATAGGAGCGAAATTCACTAAAGAAGGCTTAGAATTTTCTCCATCTTTACCAGAGGAGATATATGATTTCTCTTCTCCGTTATTGGGTTTTAAAAAATCTGAAGATGTATATTCTGGATGGTATGATCCTCTTGTTGAAGGTAATTGGAAGGTTTCATTGAAACTCGAATATGATGAATTAAATCAATTCGTAAAATTAGAAGTAAATGATTTAGAAAATGAGATTAACATTGAAGGAGAACAAATAGTTTTTTATGGTAAAAGTGAACTAAAAAAACCACTAAGGTGGAAATTAAGAAAGTCTTAAAATATCATCTCATACAACAATTTTTATATTTTTTTCCACTTCCACATGGACAAGGGGAATTACGTCCAACTTTCTTGGATTTAATTTGAGATAATGAATTAATTTCATATCTATTTTTTATTCTATCAGCAATGACCCTAAACCGTGGTAAAGTATGTGTATAAAATTTTTTCCATCCGTTACATAAAACACTCAGTTTATTTGAGCTTTGAAGGTTTCCTATACGGAATTTTTGACAATCTCCATGGCATAAATTTATAAAAGGACATGAATTGCAAATTTGATGCCACTTAGATTTTTCCTGTCCAAATTTATGATAAATTGGAGATTTTAGAATAACGTCCCATTCATCATAAAGAACATTTCCTAATAATAGATCATCCCTAACAAAAAAATCACATGGATAAACACTTCCATCGTATTCAATTACAAAGTATTGGCAACAATTTTTATCCATGTGGCATACATTATAGCGTCCATACACCAAATATTCAAGAATGGAATCAAAAAGTCGAATAGAAACTTTATTTATATCTTCTTTTATCCATTGATCAAATAGATCACAGAGAAAATTTCCCCATTCTTCTCCGGTTATGGAGAAAGACTCTGGATTATTATTCTCATCAAATTCGACACAAGGAATATATTGATGAAAGTAAAAGCCTTCTTCTCTTAAATACTGGTAAACTTCCCTTGCTTTCCTAACATTTTTATTGTTTGCAAGAATTAAAATATTGAATTCAACCTTATTCTCTCTCAAATAATCAATGCCACGTAGAACTAAGTTGTGAGTAGCCTTTTGACTTTTTGTTTTCCTATAATAATCATGAAGATATTCAGGACCATCAAGACTCACTCCAAGAAGAAATTTGTATTCTCCAAGAAATCGTGCGAAATCATCGGTAATAAGAGTACCGTTTGTTTGTAGTCCATTACTTATAACAGCACCAGATGGTGCATATTGTTTTTGAAATTTTATAGCTTTTTGATAAAACTTTAATCCCATAATCATAGGTTCTCCTCCCTGCCATCCAAATGCATAGTTATTATTTTGGTTTGTCTGCATATAACCTGCTATCATCGTTTCTAATACCTCATCTGACATTCGAGGAGTGCTCTTTACATTTTCAAGGTGTTGTATATAAAAACAGTACTCACATCGTAAATTACAATCTGCTGAAGCCGGTTTTATTAGCAGGGAAAAAGAATTCATATTCTTATATTTAATTTTATTTATTTTTTTGTCAAGAACTTTTAAAAATAGCTTTTATTTGCAATTAATTTCTAATTTTAATATCAAAGGAAATTATGAATGATTCTAATAATTATTTTGCACGATTAAACATTAGTAAATTTTTTAACCAGAAGTGTAATTATCATGAAAATTTTTTTAATAATATTTGACTCCTTGAGGAAAGATCACACTGGAAGGACTTATGGAAATGAATGGATAAAAACACCAAATTTTGATGAATTTGCTAAAGATTGTATTATATTTGATAAAGCTTATCCTGAATCACTACCGACAATACCAGTACGCAGAGCTATTCATACTGGAATTCGTACTTTTCCATTTAACCATGAGAGACCAAAGCTTCGAACTGATGATTTAGTTAAGGCCCCAGGATGGCATCCAATCCCACCTCAACAGAAACATCTTTCTGAGTATTTAAGTAATTTCGGATATAAAACAGCATTTATAACAAGTACATTTCATCAATTTAAACCGAATATGAATTTTCATTTAGGTTATAATCAATTTAATTGGATTAGAGGCCACGAAAACGATAAATTTAGAGCATTTCTAAGGAAAGGGAAGTCTGAACTTGATAAGATGATGAAAGAACATACTGTTAGTGGTCATCTTGCTGGCAGATGGTATCAAAAACATATATTAAAAAAATATTTACCAAATATTCAATACAGAAAAAAAGAGGAAGACTATTTTCCCGCTAAAACATTCAAAAAAGCAATTGACTTTACTAAAGATACTCTGTTAATTAAAAATACTTTTTGCTTAATTGATGAATTTGATCCACATGAACCGTGGGATCCTCCTCAAGAATATCTCGATCTTTATGTAGATAAGACTTATATGGGTAGGAGAGTAATAACACCTGCTTATCGTCATGATATCGATTATCTTACAGATGGAGAATTACAATATATGAGAGATTGTTATGCAGGAGAAGTATCATTATGTGATGCGTGGTTTGGTTATTTTATAAATGAATTAAAAAGTATGGAAATATATAATGATTCTTTAATAATTTTCATCAGTGATCATGGACATTCTATTGGAGAACATAACGCAACAGGAAAGATCCCTTATTATATGTATCCTGAATTAGTTGATATTCCTTTTATGATTAAATCCCCTAGACCTTTTAATGGTCCAAAAAGAATAAAGGAGTCATATGTTTATGATTTTGACATATTACCTACAATTTTTGGTTTTTTAAATCAAGATAAGCCTGAAATTTTTGATGGAATAGATCTTTCACTATTTATAGAAGAAGATGATCAAATTATCGAAGACCGTAATTATATTACTTGCGGTTTTCATGCATGCACGTTATATAAAGATGATAGTTTTGCTTTTATTACTTCTAATAATAGAAAATATCAACGACTTTTTGATTTATTAAAGGATCCGGAGTGGAATGTAGATATATCTGAAGATAATCCTGATATTTGTGATAGAATTTTTGAAATAATCAAAAAAGATGCAAAGGGAGATCTTCTTATAGAAGATGGTACTCAATTATTTGAAATGAAAGATTGGTACGAGATGAAGGAAAAATAAAATCATATTTTTTTTATAAATGAAATTAATATATAATTAAATACTAGTTATCACTTGAGAATATGTTAAGAGTTGGAATAATAGGTTGTGGTGATATCGCCAACTTAAATGTTTTAGGTTATCTCCATTCACACGATACTGAAATTGTTGCTGTTTCTGATACAGATATCAATAAAGCTAGAGAAAAACTAGAGCAATGGGGATTAAGAACTATTAAGATATACACTGATTATAAAGAAATGGTTAGCCGAGAAGATTTAGATATCGTAGAAATTTTAACTCCACATCACCTTCATGGACCTATGACAGAATATTGTGCGAAAGAGGGTATTAGAGGAATTTCTGTTCAAAAACCAATGGCTCATACAATCTCAGATTGTGACAATATGATAAAGGTTTGTGAAGAAGAAAAGGTGATTTTAAAAGTATATGAAAATTTTCGATTTTATCCCGTGTATTTAAGAGCTAAGGAATTATTAGAGAATGGAATCATTGGAAATTTGTTAAATTTTAGAATCAATTCGATTAATGCAGGAGGTCCTAGTATGCCAAGAGATCTAAAATCAACTGGATGGCGTCGAAAATTTGATATTTGTGGGGGTGGTCCATGGGTTTATGATGATGGAATTCATAAATTTTCAATGGCTCTCTGGCTAATGGGTCAAGAAAGAGTTGAACAAGTATATAGTTGGATTGATTATTTTTCTGCGATCTGGGATGGACCAAGTTATATAATTTGGAGATATCCAAGAAATAATGATGATGAAACACCCAGATATGGTATTTTTGAGATTACTATAGCTCCTAATCTATATTATCCAACTAACTATTATGTATGTGATGAATATATTGAAATATCTGGCACAAAAGGGCTAATGTGGATAAATCAATGTACTTGTGGAGGTAATTTTATTTCAAAAAGTTCCCAGTTTCCTCCTATTATTGTATATAATAATGGAGAAGTAAACACTTATGGAAACGAACTCCCAAGAGATTGGAGATATTCTTTTATTAATTCAACTGAACATTTTATTGAAGTTATGAAAAGTGGAGGAACCCCTATTTATAATGGAGAACAAGGAAAAAGCCTAACTATTTTTGCTAAAATGGCCCACCTCTCAGATCAAAAAAAAGGGCCTATTTTTTGGGAAGAAATGACTTCTGAAAATGAGATAAACCATTCATGCTCAGTTGAGGAGCCTAAAAATATCAATACCGCCGAATTAAGTAGGTATTTTTCAAGAATAAGAAAAGATTTAAAGAAAGGGAAACAAGCGGGTTTAATTACTAAAGAATTGAAATATGATAAGGATCTATTAGTTGAATAATATCTTAATCAAGAAATATCTCTTTTCCTTGTTCAACAGATTTAATTGCTGCTAGATTAAATTTCAATATAGCTCTTGCTTGTTCACCAGATAGAATTGGATCTTTATTATTTTTAATTACATCTATAAAGTAATTAGTTGCATTAATAAAACTATGTCTCCAATCTTTTTGAAATTCTTTATATGTTTCTACCTTTCCATCTCGAATAATTACGATGGGAGGAAAGATTTCAGAATCAGACATTTTATTTCCTATTGAAGTTCCTTGGTTTATCTTCATTATACCACGACTAGCTATAATTTCAATAAATTCGTCAACAGGATAATATTTGGAATCTAAGAAATTCATTTCTGGCATTAATGCAAATTCCAAATTACCATATTGTGGAATTAAATGTTCTCTAGCTTGTTTGTATTTAAACATTACATAAGCAGGAGCATCAAGTCCTTGAAAATTATCTATCCAACTGAATACTTTTTCAATTTCTTCATTGAAAAACCACCATGCTAATGAAAAAGCATGCCATCCGTTATCGAAAAGAATTGGAGAACCATCACTTCCACCTCCAATTTTTTTTGGATCTTTTCTCCATATTTCTGCGCTTTCTGGGATCTCCCAACCACCCTTTGTACCTATTGCTGTCTTAATCCGGATTGATGATGGATCACCAATGTAATCATTATCCAATAATTCTTTTGCCTTCATTATATGCGGTGCAAAAACAAAATTCTCATAGATAGAAAGAATTGAGCCTGAATTCTTGCAAGCATTTATCATATTATCTGCTTCTTCTAAGGTTAAAGCCATCGGTTTTTGAACTGAGATACCTTTTATTCCTTTCTGAGCAGCATGAATAGTTGCATCAGCGTGAAGATGATGAGGTAGTAATATTTCTAATATATCTAAATCCTCATTATCAATCATTTCCTTATAATCAGAGTATAATCGAATATTTGAATCTAAGTTGAATTTCTTTCTTTTTCTCTTAGCTTTCTCAACAGTTCTATTACATAAACAGGTGATTTTTACATCCTCACGATTTAAATATCCTAAGATATTTAGATCAAAAATAACTCCTGTTCCAGCTAACCCAACATTTAGCATAAAACATTCAAAAGTAGAATAATTAATTAAATTTATGAATATTAATCCATCAAAAGAATGTTAGTAATAAAAATCCTTTTTTATTAAAATTGGGCAAACTAGAAATTATGTTTAGATAAATATAATTAGGTTCTGGAAAATATAAATATTTAATTAGTTCTTGATATATGGTTTATTAGATGTTCTAATTTTTTATTTTATTACTTCTAAAATACATTTTTTAACTAAAATTCTTTTGTTAAATTTATAAATAGAAAATTAAAAAAAAAATAACTTGAATGAATGCTGAAAACTTAATTTTATGTTTATTTTATTCTGATGAAGAAAAGCGAGTTTTTGATAAAATAAAATTTTATGAGTCTTTATCTAATGAGAGTAAATTAGAAATTAGAACACTCTCGTTAAGGTTTCTAGGACCTTTACTTCTAGCAGAGGGGATGGTTCGAGAAAAAGAGTGGACTTTAAATAGAGTTGAAGCAACATTAAGCTCGTTTAAAAAGATAACTGAGAGTGAAATAATCCAATCTTTTACTTGTCTTAATTCTTCACAATTTTTTAAGGGAATTATGACAAATCTTTTTGCTATCATTGGTTCACCTTATACGGAAGATGTCAATCTAATATACCATAAATTGATTAATTATATTCATCCAAGTATTATACAAGGAATAATTGTGAATGAGAGTATTAACAGAAATGAATTTAATTTTACTGAATTTATTGATGCCGAACTGACAAGAGGTATAAACCTTATAGAACAGTCTGTCGGTTCAGCTAGAAAGATGTATTGGAAAAAAAAAATTAATTATTATTGCATAGGTATAATAGAACGAATTCAATCTGAAGATCTCAAGGAATCTTATCTTTATACTTTCGATTATGACGATCCATTAAAGGATAAATATCTTTCAGATATTCCATCTTATTATGTTATGGCAATATTACCAGATTATTATGAAAACCGAATAATTGAGACATTAAGAAACTTTAATAAGAATAATATTCTTCCTAGTATAAGCTTAATTGATTTAAGTTATCAGGATAAGAAAGTTTTGTATTTGGAAGAATTTTTAATAATCAAAGAAAAAAAAAGAAGCTACGGCTTAATCTTAATCAATAGTGAAGTTGAAAGTAAAAATTTACATGACCAAACATTTTATAAGCAAAAACTAAGGCTTATTTTAGATAAAAATAAAAATTTTGAGGAAACTATAATAGAGATTAATTCATATATTAATCCATTTGAAAAATGGGACCTAAAATCACCAGATTCACTTTCAAAAATACAAACTGTCCTTGATAAAAAAAAATGAAAAGGGTATTATTTTGGAAAAGAATTTATTCAACAATGCATTAAAGGTTGATAAGGAACGTTTATTAAGATATTACGAGAGAATCGAAAGTCAATCTAGTTCTTTAAATCCCATTGAGATCATAGCTGAATTTCTTGTTAACCAGTCAATAAGACCTTCAACTTTGGAGGTTGCAGAGATTATAAACTATTATAAGAATAATATTATCCGGGAGAAAAAAGTTTTAGATATTGCTCTTGAGTGGATTCGAGCCTATCATTTTAGATCAGAATATAAGAAACATCTTATTAAAGAACAATACACAGACTACAATACTGCGATCGATGATTGTATTTCTCTATTTTTTCTTGATTATGATAATTATATACGAAAAATATTCAAAAAAGATATGAAAGAATTTGAATATAGTGCTCTTTATGAAATATTATTCTCACCGTTTGATAGGGAGTCTTTAAATATAAATGAAATTCTTGAAAATTATAGAACAAAAGTTCCTACAATTTTTGATGACGATGAAAGAATTAGCACAAATTTATTTACATTACGTTCAGGATTATCAGAGATTATTCAAAATGATTATAATGAAGTAAATAAAGCAAAAAATAGTAAAATTTTAAGACAAAAAACATCGATAGATCCCAAACAAGTTGTATTTAATGGAACAATGATAGAACGATTAATAAAGCTTTATTGTTTTAATAAAAATGAAATTCAGAAAAGAGAACTTAAAATGTCAATTAAGCAACTTCTATCATCTTATTTTCAATTTAGTATTATATATAGATTCGAAGAATTCGAAGAACTTTTAGTAAAAAATTTAGCAGATTATATTTATTCAGGGTTAACAGAGGAATTTAAAAAAGTTAATCCTAAAGAACCAATAGAATCCCAAATTTCTATCATCTTAAGCCGTTATAAAAATTCGATTAAAATTAGAGAACTAGACGGATCTGCTTGGATTAATGAATTAAAAGATGTTTTAGAGAAGTTTTTAAGTGAATTTTTTAAGAACCTATCCAATTAAGGTTTAACTATTATTTAAAGTTCAAAAAAAATTGAAATTTAGAATTATTTACTATGCCAAATTATGATAACAATTTCAGTCCTCTAAAAGCTTATGAAAGAGCCTTATATCATGGCTGTGGTTATTCTTATGAAGATTTAAAGAAACCAAGAGTTGCTATTGTAAATTCATGGAATAATATTAATCCTGGACATATTCACCTAAGAAAATTAGCTGAATTCGTTAAAGAAGGTATTAAAGAAGCTGGTGGTACTCCTTTGGAATTTAATACTATAGCAATTTGCGATGGTATAGCAAATTCTGGGAATTTCTCTAAATATGTTTTACCTTCTCGTGAGATCATTGCTGCATCTGTGGAATGTACAATAAAGGCTTATAATTTCGATGGAATGGTAATGTTATGTTCTTGTGATAAGATAATACCTGGTATGCTCTTAGCTGCAGCTAGATGTAATATTCCCACCATTTTTCAAACTGGAGGTGTTATGCTTCCAAAAATTTTTCAAGATGGACCACTTAAGGGAAAAACTTTTGTTACCTCTGATATTAAAGAAGCAATTGGGAGATATAACGCAGGTTTAATTACAAAAGAAGAATTATTTCTCATTGAATCAGAAACATGTTGTTCTCCTGGAGCTTGCAATATGATGGGTACTGCTAATACAATGGCTTGTGTTGTAGAAGCAATGGGTCTTTCCTTACCGGATTGTGCCACCTTGAGTGCGATAAGTCACGAACGAACAAAATTATGTAGGGATACAGGAAAAACGATTATGCAATTAATTGAGAAAGGATTGAAATCATTAGATTTCATCACTCATGATTCAATTGCAAATGCAATTAAGGTAGCATTATCATTTGGTGGATCCTCTAATATGGTATTGCATTTATGTGCACTATCACATGAGATAGGAGGCAATCTAACCCATTTTGATTTTGATAGAATTAGTAAATCAATTCCTTTATTAGCTAAATTCAAACCAGCATCAGATTACAATCTCTCAGAGTTCCATGAAGCTGGTGGTGTTAAAGTTTTAATGAAAAAGTTATCAAAGTTGTTAAATTTGTCAACAAAAATGGTCAATGGGTTAAATCTTAAACAGTATCTTGAACATATTGAATATGAGGATTACCAAATTATAAGGAACTTAGAAGATCCGATCGCAAGTGAAGGTGGAATTGCAGTATTAAAAGGGAGTTTAGCACCTGAAGGAGCAATAATAAAACAAAGCGCAATTCATCCAAAAATGAGACATTTTAAGGGATTTGCGAAAGTTTTTGAATGTGAGGAAGAAATAAAAGATGCTTTATTGTCAAATAAAATTAAAGAGGGAGATGTTTTGGTTATTCGTTATGAAGGACCTAAAGGTTCTCCAGGAATGAGAGAATTATCAATTCCAGCTGCGATTTTAGTAGGTATGGGATTAGGGGATTCAGTGGCAATGATAACTGATGGAAGATATTCTGGAGCTACAAAAGGTCCTTGTATAGGACATGTTTGTCCTGAAGCAATTGAAGGAGGCCCTTTAGCAATAGTTCAAAATGGTGATAAGATAGAAATTGATATTGATAACCGAAAATTGGACTTATTAATTCCTCAAACAGAAATAGAGAACAGGTTAAAAATGTGGAAAAAACCTGAAATAAATATTAAGACTGGTTATTTAGGTATTTATGGTAAAATCGTAAGTTCTGCGAAGTATGGAGCATATTTACAATGAATTGTTAAATTATGATTGATGAAGAACGTATATTAACTAATATAAAAGAATTTTCTTTTCCAAGATTATCTGGAACTGCTTTTGAGAAGAAATCCTTTAATATTGTTAAAAATAAAATAGAAGAACTCAATCTTGTGCCTATAGAACAAGATTTCTCATTCAGTATTTTTTATTCAAGAATTTATCCGAAAGTTGCTTTGACGGTATTAAGCTGGTTTATTTTGGTTCTATTTCTGAATTTAAATTTAGTTTTTAATATTGCTAATCTATCCATAATCTTCATTTTGATTTTAATTCTGATTTTATATACTCGGAGTCCAGAGAACATCAAATTGGGGCAAGAATACCATTCTCAAAATTTATTTGTGAAAATACTATCTCAAGCGAAGAATGAAGGTTTAGATTATAATATTTTCCTACTATCACATTTAGATTCAAAAGGACAAGCATTTTCGATTAAAATTCGTATCCAGTTGTATTATGTATGGATCATTACTTTTTCCTTAGGTCTTTTGATTACTACTATAAATTCGTTTTTTTTAATTGAAGATTGTGTAGTATTAATTATATTTTCAATTTTTATCTTATGTTTTAATTTTTTAGCTACTGTAATACTTTGGATAAATAAAACTAATAATATATCTAAAGGAGCTATAGATGATGCTTCTGGTATATCATGTGTTTTGGAACTACTAAATTATTATTCAAAACCAAAAAATACACTTAAAAATTGTAATCTATGGTTTATATTTACAGGTGCAGAAGAATCTGGGACCATGGGTGTAAGAAATTTTTATGAGAATATTAAAGATTTTGATAGAGATAAAAGTTTCATAATCAATTTCGACTCTATAGCTAAAAACATAAATCTATGGGATCATGGTCTCCTTAATAATAAATATTTTAAATCTTTTAATTATATTTTAGAAAATAAAGAGATAATGAGTTTAGAGAAGAAAACATACAGATTTTACATTGGTACTTATAGTGATGGATTATTTCTATTAAATAAGAGATTCAAAGGACTAGGTAATGGAGATAGAAGTACTTATAATTATGTTCATTCTAAAAACGACGATTTAGATAAAATTGATATAACAGTCCTAAAAAAACTCTGCCAATTTTATACAATCCTATTAAATGAAGTTGATAATAATTGGAATAATTAATAAAATAGAGTTGGTTATTAATCCAGCTAAGTAGTAAAGATCTAGGAGTGGTAATTACACCTCCTCAAACAGTAGAATATATTATATCACGATTAGGAGAAGTTAAAGAAGATCAAAAAATCTTAGATCCTTGTGTTGGACCTGGTATTTTTGTTAAGAAATTGTTAGAATCTGGAATTCACAGTAATCAAATAACTGCTTTTGATATAAATTCGAGTTTTAAAACTGAAATTAAACAATTAGATATTTCCTTTAAAGAACAAGATACTCTATTAGCTTTATATCCTGATTCATACAATGAATTTGATTTTATTGTTGGAAATCCTCCATATTTGAATAAAGCTAGTACTTATGTGCGAATAAATCGATCAAAATTAAATAAAATTTATGGCAAAATTAATGCACATGAAACATATGCAATGTTTATTGTTAATAGTATTTGGCGATTAAAGGAAGGAGGAAAATTAGGTTTTATCACTAGTGATTCCTTTTTAACTCTTAGTACCCATAAAAACCTAAGAAGATTTATCCTCAATAATTGTAAAATTAATGAAATTCTTTTAGCTCCGAAAAGTCTGTTTTCCAATCAAAATGTGAGTACAAGTCCAGTAATTATTATATTGACAAAATGTTCTGGTAAGAAAAATAAAAAAGCTAGAGAAAATCATATAATGAGGATAGTTCCCAGGGTAGATAGTGAGGGTGAGTATCAATCCCCCTCTTATATTAATGATTTAAGGCAAATTAAATATAATTCTTTACCATTTAACATTTTTTATACAGATGTTGATGAAAAAGTCATTGAATTATTTGAAAAAAGCCCAAGATTAAAAGAATACTTAAGTGGCTTTATAGGAATGCATACACACAATAATAGGAAATATATAGCTGCTATTGAAGGAACAGAATTAGTTAATGTGTTTAAAAAGAGAAATATGAAGAGTAAAGAATCAATTCAAAAATTTAAGATTATTGAGATAAATGAGTTTAAAACTGGCGAATGGAAGCCTTATTTAAAAAGAGGTGGGGGAGACCAATATTATCGTCCAATAATGGAAGCGTTAGATTGGAAGGAAGAATCTATAAAAAATTATGATATTCCAAAAAATGTGCCATTTGAACAAGAGGGTATTGTAATTAGTGGAGTTAGTTCAAGATTAGCAGCACGGATCATGCCAAGAGGATGTTACTGGGATTCTAATAAAGCTATTGGATTTATAATTAAAAATAAAGTTATTTCCATTCCATATATTTTAGGTGTGTTAAATAGCTCTTTATATAATTACTTAGCAAAAGGAATTATCAACAATACTAGTAGTATTCAATTAACAGGGATTCATGCTTTACCGATTGTTTTGCCTGATGATAAGACAAAAGAAAGAATAGAAGATCTTGTTAAAAAAATAATTAACAATAAAAGAAAGGACCAAAATTATAATTATGTTATAGAACAAAAAAAAATCGATAATATTATATTTAATTTTTATAAAAATCGATTTAATTTTTCCTTTAGTTTAAAAGATAAGTTGGATGAATCTTTTGCTATTTATTAGTATTTTTTTTTATACATAGTTATAGGTAAAACCAAATTAATTAACACCTGTGACATGAGGACACACTTTTCTACAAGTATTGCATTTCTTTAAGATATAACCTTTCTGATGTTCATAAATAGAGTGGGCTCTACAAAGTTTTTGATTTACTGTGATTCCATCTAAAGCTCCTTTAGGACAAGAATTTAAACAGATTTCACAATCAGGTAAGCATCCTTCGTAATTAGCTATGGGATCACCTTGTAAATCTATATTGACTAAAATAGCTCCGAGTTGAATCATATTACCAAACTGGTTGTTGATTAAAAGAGTATTTTTTCCTAATACACCAAGACCTGCGAGGTGACCAGCATGTCTCAATGATAAAATAGCCCTTCCATACATCCTATCAGGCTCCCAATATTCATAAGGATCATCAGAAGGGATTGGAACTGCTCCAATTCCTAATTCTTCTATTTTTCTTGTAAATTGTACGGTTAAATTATCTATTTCCTGAATAATTATACTTCCTAGATGTGAATATGGTACAAAACTCAACGCATTAAGGGGTTCAGTTGGAATTGTTTTTGCAAATACGATTACAGACTTACATTCTTTATATATATCTCTAGGGTGAAAACCTTCCGGTGCCCCACTGAATCGTTCAATTGGAGCAATACCACATAAATCAAAACCTAAACTATTTGAAATTTCTTTAATAGTTTCTGAGTTAACCATTATAGTTTTTCATCTTTAATTTCTTCTTCATATTTCTTTCTACGGTCAATTAAATATTCTGGGATAGGAACATCCCACCAGCCTACTGCTGGCGATCCTGTGTAAGGATATTCTCTTTGAATTTCAATTTCGATTACTGCGGGTTTTCCCGAATTAGCAGCTCTTTCAAGCGCGGGAATTATCTCTTCTTTTCTAGAAATTTTTTCTGAGTAACATCCAAATGCTTCACCGATTTTAGCAAAATCAGGAGAATATGTTTTTCCTTCTTTATCTTTAAAAGCTGTACCGTAACCCCGATCTTCACCAAATGCGGCTTGTTGTAAGTCTTTAATTGCAATCCAACCGTGATTATTAAGAATAATAAAATAGATATTATCCAATCCAAGTTGAACTGCCATGGATATTTCTGATAAAGTCATCATAAAATCCCCATCTCCAACCAGAGCAACAACTTGTCGATCTGGTTTCCCAATATCTATAGAACCTAATTTTGCTCCAATTGCTGCTGGAACACTATAACCCATTGTTGAAAAACCCCCCGCAGTAAGACATGTTTTAGGCTCGTAAAACTCTAATTCTTGTATCATCTGAGCCTGTACGTTTCCAGAACTTGTTACTATTACGGCATCTCGGTCGAAAAACTTCCTCACTTGTCTTAAAACAGTAGATATCATCACTGGTACTTTTGAATCATCTCGATTATCATCACGAAATTTCGACCATTTAATTTTCTCTTCTTGAATTTCTTTAAAGTATTCAGTATTCTCATAATCGATTGAATAATCTCTTAATTCTTCTAAAACCTGATTTAAACACGCTTTTGCATCACCAACTATACCTATAGTTACCGGATAATTCTTACCAATTTCATGAGGATCGATGTCGATTTGAATCAGGTTTGTTGGCGGAATGGAAAAACTTACACCATCTTTATATGAACTCGCAGTTTCATCTGCAAACCTACACCCTATTGCGAGGATGACATCAGCGTTTGAGGTCATTTTTAATCCAACTGTGGTACCTTTTGAACCAGCTGACCAACAATAAAGCGGATGAGAATTATTAATAATATCTTTACCCATCATTGTAACTACTACTGCAGCACCAATTTTTTCTGCTAAGGTTTTTACTTCCTCGCTAGTTTCCGAAGAAATTGCTCCTCCACCTATAAATAAAACAGGTCTCTTTGAATCTCTAATTAATTGTGCAGCTTTCTTTATAACCTCAGGATCACCTCTGATTCGTCCAACTGATCTCCGTTCAAGGGGTTCTGGGATTTCTATATCGATAGACTTTGCTTGTACATCCATGGGGAGGTCAATATGAACTGGTCCCCGTCTTCCTGTTAACATTATATTAAAGGCCCTTTGCATGATTGTTGCTAATTGTCCTACTGTATCAACCTCGAAACTACGTTTTACTATTGGTTCCAAAATTTTGGGCATACTGGAATCTTTTTTTCTTTCAATTTCCTGAAGAACGCCTTTTCCTCTCATATGAATATGAGTATCTCCAGTAATTATAAGACAAGGAAAGGAATCAACAAATGCATCTGCAACTCCGATAGCAGTATTAATTGCTCCTGGCCCAATTGAAGTAAAAACACAAAGAGGTTTTCCCGTAATTCGATAATATCCCACGGCTAAATGTACTCCGGACATTTCTTGTTTTGGTTGAATTAAATGAATAATATCTTTATCCTTGAAGAAGGCGTCCACAAGAGGAAGATTTCCGTGACCCGGAATCCCTACGATATATTTTAAACCCTCTTTTATTAAATATTTGGAGATAATCTCTCCACCAGTATACTTTGGCATTTTAGGTTTTACTTAGTTTTTAGATTTTTATTAAATATAATTTGATATACTAAAAATAGATTTTAGTTTATCAATTATGTTTTATTGAATTAATTTTATAGTTTGCAACACGTCGATAATATCTACATATCATTCTTATTTATATTTGCTCATAATTTGAGATCTCACTTGGATAAGAAAAATGCAAATAACTACTCATTTAGCAGACAGACTGAACACCTCTCAAATAAAACGAGAGAAATTACGAAAACTACTTCTCAATTATATTAATTTCTTAATAAAGTGTCTTAATAGTGCAGAAAGTAAAAATGAAGCAAAAAGGATTCTAGATTCATTAAGAGCACTTGAAAATAAAGCGTGGATTCAAAACCATTCTGATAAAGAATTATCACACAATTCTTATTTAAGAGAAGCGAGAGAAATATATCAAGAAATTGATAATTTATACTTCCCTTAATTATATTGTTTTCATATAAAGATTGAAAATTCAATATGCCCCCTTCTTTTAAAAGGAAAATTTCAAGATTTAAACATATATACCACATAAAGGTATACTATTCTACTTAATTGATGGGTAAAGTGCCTTCTATTTTAGAAAAAATTCGAATTTTGGGAGAGAATTCAAAATATGATATTTGTGCTAGTACTGCTTCCAGTCGTACAGCAAAATATCCAAAACTATTTGGAGATTCAAAAAAGTGGATAGGTGCAACGGAAAGTGGAGGAATTTGCCATTCCTATACACCTGATGGACGTTGTATGAGTCTTTTTAAAACTCTTTATACAAATAAATGTATTTATAATTGTAAATACTGTTTTTCTCACAATTGCAAGAAGAAGATGAGTTTCACTCCAGAAGAATATGCCCGAACTTTCATGAAACTCTATTCTATGAATGTAGCAGAAGGTGTTTTTATATCATCTGGAGTGTGTGGCAGTGCAGATGCAACAACGGAAGAAATGTTAGAAGCAATTCGTTTACTTCGATTTAAATATAAATTTCAAGGATATATACATTTTAAATGTTTACCTGGTGTAAGTCAATATCTTCTTAAAGAGGCAATAACTCTTTCTGATCGAATTTCAATAAATATGGAAGCTTCTTCTAAAACACACCTAGCAGAAATCGCAGATCAAAAAGATTACAATAATGATATTATAACTCGACAACGTTGGTTAAAACAAATACGAACTACGCACAATGAAGAGACTATTAAAGAAATGAGAGATTTAAACCAAGATAGTCAATTAAAATTTCAAGAAGAAATGATTAAATCTAGACGAGAAAATGGATATAAGAAATTTCGTTGGGATGGTGCTCCAATTCTCAATAGTGGTCAGACAACTCAATTTGTAATAGGAGCAGCTGAAAATGAAACTGATTTTGAACTATTGAATAGAATAGACTGGGGATATAAACGAATTGATCTAAGGAGAGCTTATTTCTCATCATTTATTCCTATCGAAGGTACACCTTTAGGTGGTAAACAAGCAGCGCCATTAGCAAGAGAACACCGATTATATCAAAGTGATTGGTTACTGCGAATCTATCATTACAAATTACAGGATCTTAAAGAAATTATTAATGAACAAGGAAATTTACCCCATGGAGATCCGAAAATGCACTTAGCACGCAAATATTTCGAGGAACATAGTCGTGTAAATCCTAATGAAGCATCCTATCAAGAATTATTAAAAGTACCTGGTATTGGTCCAATTTCTGCAAAAAGAATAATAAACTTAAGAGCTAAAAAATTCAGATTTAACAAAAGAAAGGATCTTCAATCTGTAGGAGTCGTATTAAAGCGAGCAGATCCATTTCTTATAATTAATGGAAATTCCCAAACAACACTTCAGAATTTTTCATAAAAATAAAAATCAAGCTGATGAAATATCATGGAAGGAGGTTGCCAAAAAGATCCTATGGAAGTTATAGGAAGAGCTAAAGGTTTTTCTCATGAAGAGATAATTCAAAATCTTTCACGTCATAACAATTTTTCTCAACATCTTATCTCACAAATAAAAAGAATACCAGAAGTAGTTTTTCGCAATTCTGGGTCTTCATTTGCGAAAAAAATTAATCGAATGATGAGAGAAATTGGTACTGAAGCGTACCGTGCAAAACAATTTACGCGAACTGAAGTAAACAATCGTGGCGTATTATACGGTGTTGTTTTACTTAGGCACAGAGTTATAGATAAAGTTTTAAATTATTTTCATGAAAGATGGCCTAATTGTATAATATGTTTATACAATGAACATAATAAAAAAACAAGCATTATAAATGAAAAAGGAAAAATACAAGAAAGTGAATTACAATTAAAAGAAGTAGTGGATAATGTTAGTAAGAATCGGCCAATTATTCCATACTTCGAAGATATCCACTTTTCGGGTGAAAAAATATTCGAAACCTTATATGGCTCTCAATTTATATCTGAAAGGGAAAATAAAAATTACTACAAAAAAATGATTCCAGATAAATGTTTTGAATTACCTGGGATGAGGGGCGGAGTAGAAAGACATTTTAGAAATAAAAAAATTAATGAATATCTTTAATCTCAGACGATTTGAGCAAACAAACCTTTTATTGTTTTATATGGTTTACTATCAATTGATAAGTTTAAGAGATTATCCCCAATAATATTAATTCTACTAATTTCATCGCTGTTTTCGATAAAACCAAGGAGTTTTATATATTCTTTTCCAATGGTTGATACTTCTTTTTCTAATATATCTCTAATGGAGTTCTCTGGAAACCGATTACCAAGTATCCAAATATTTTCAAATTTTAAATTGACTTCTTTCGTTACCTCTAGTATCCGTTTCATGGTATGGATGCCCATTTTACTCGGGTCACTGACAATGACTAAATCTGTGACATTTCGACCAGTTTTACGGGCAAAAAATTCTAATCCCGCAGGCGCATCGATGAGTACCACGTCATAATTTTTTGCTAATATGTCAATAATGCGTTTCAAATAATTGTTAATACTACAATAACATCCTTCTCCTTCTCCTCGACCCATTTCTAATATATCGAACTGATCCATCTCAATAAGTGCATCAAATACCTCAGATTCGACGATTTGATCCTTTGAAACATCAAGGGGTATTAATCTTTTTTGGATTTTTTGCTTAAATTCAGCCATTTTTCCCCCAACTGTTTCTTTAAAATTAATTTCTTTACCGATTATGTCCCCGATATTTGCGTCGGGATCGGCATCAATTACAAGGATATTAATATCCTTAAATTTTTCGAGGAGATATTTAAGCATTAAGACTAGGAGTGTTGATTTACCTACACCACCCTTTCCAGAAAATGAGATTATTTTTTTCATGAGAATAATCATTAAACTAATGTTTATTATCTAAGTTAAGAAAATTGAATTAAGATATTAAATTTTTTATAAATAATTAAAAAGATTAAGATGCTTTCAATTAAGTAAAATAAACATGTTAAACAGGAATATTAATAATAAATAGAAATATTTCTAGGCATCAAAATAACACTGAACCTAATGCGGTTTACAAATAATGAACTAAAGAGGATAAGAGGTCTTCTTTTTGATTTTGACTTTACATTAGCAAATTCGTCCAAAGGTGTTGTAAAATGTGTAAATTATGCGTTAAGACAACTTGGTCTGACAGAATATCCAGAAAAAGAGATTCATAAAACAATTGGTCTTTCTCTCGAACATACACTTATAAAATTAGTAGGAGACCAATATGTAGATAAAATTGAGTCATTTAAGCATCATTTCATCAAAAAGGCTGATGATATTATGGCAAACTTTACAGTATTGTTTACAGAAACGCCTACTGTAATTAAAAAGTTATATAATCGTGGATTTAAGCTTGGTATTGTGTCTACGAAATTTCGCTATAGAATAGAGGCTATTTTGATAAGAGAAAATCTTTTAAATAATTTTGAAGTTATTGTGGGTGGAGAAGATAGTTCTAAACTTAAACCAAATCCCTTTAGTTTGTTATTAGCCGTTAAAAAATTAAATTTACACCATTCAGAAGTTATCTATATAGGAGACAGTACAACTGATGCGGAAACCGCTAATAAAGCAGATATCCCATTTATTGCGGTTCTTTCAGGGGTTACTCCTAGAAAAGCGTTTAGGTCATATCAAGTTCGAGAATTTCTTGGTGATCTTTCTGAACTTCCTAACCTATTGTATATAGAATAAGAAATAAAAATAGTACTTATTGCTAATATTATGCTTGTTTTTCTTGATACATTGAAACAATTTTAGATGTAAATTCTTCTAAAGCATGAGGATACTCTTCTTCACTGAAGATCTTAGGAAATATAAACGCAAGGTCTATTTTTTTTAATGGATTTTATAAGTCTCTTATTTCTTTTATTAAATTTGAGGCCTCTTTCACCTTATCTCGCATTAGATCTTTCATTTCTGCCAATATTTCTTTTTGAAAATTCTCTTGGTTATTCGAAATTTCGGACGCTGTGTAAATAGTTTGTAATATATTTCCCAATTCATGGGAATATTTATCTTTTAAATCACGAACTTCACGAGTAGATATTCTGTACTCCAAGTGTATTAACAATATAATAAGTATAATAAAAATAAAATTGATTGGGATATAATAAAGAAGTATTATAAAGGTATCATTGCTTTCATATAAACCATAATCATATCCCATTAAAGTTGTATATATTGAAATAATGATATATGGAAAAACAAATAATAATACTGAATAATACCATCTATTGCTTTTTCCTATATACTTTTGAAATTTTTTAATTTTTATCGGTGGTATTATATATGTAGAAATTAGCATTATATTGAATCCTATTACCATAAAAAGTATTGCAGTTAGATAATTAATGAAAATATAAAAACCAAAAGCTATAATTGTAAATAAAACAATAAAAATTAACATTAATCTTGGATTTAATGATAAAAAATATACATTAATACCCCATAAATAAAAGATTACACCTAGACTTGTAAAAAGTACATTTAGAATTAAAAGAATTTGGTATATTGTTTGGTCATCCCATAATAACGAAAATAAAGCTAATAGAGTTGATAATATCCATAAAATCCAACTTATAATAAATAAAATAAACTTATTTTTCTTTTTATCATGATAGAATTCAATAGAAACTCCTAATCCTATTACCCGAATTGTAAATAATATGATTTGACTATATAAAATAAGTTCATTCATTTTTGAATAGACTTATAATTATTTTCATTAAAATTATTAACATTATATATTTGGTAATTTTAAAATTTAGTATTGATAAATTAGAAGATAAATTATGTAGATAAGAAATCAAAAGATTGACTCCGTTCTTAGTGTAGAAAGTAAATGCAATATCTCTTGGATGTCCTCTTAAAAGAAATAATAAACAGTAAGATCTAGATTTTTATTGTTCCTGTCGATACATTGGAACAATTTTGGAGGTAAATTCTTCTAAGGCATAAGGAAAATCTTCTTCACTTGGGATTTTACCCAATTCTAACATTATTTGTCTCGCTAATAGCCAAAATGCTAAACCTAATGCTTTTTTACCTCGATTATTAGCGGGAATCGCAAGATCTATACCTGTTAGTGTGTCATCAGTATCAAATAGAGATACAACAGGAATTCGGGCTAATTTAGCTTCTCGTAAAACCACTTTATCCGCGTGAGGATCAACAATCACTACAACACTTGCATCTTTAATATATGTATCAATAATAGGATTTGTAAGTGAGCCTGGAATAAATCTTGTTGTTATTGCTCTGCATCCTAATGCTTCACAGAACTTTTTTACAGGTTCTTTCCCATACCGTCGAACTGAAGTAACAATAACTCTATCACTTCCTTCTTCAACAAATTTACTTAGAAATTTAGCAGCTATTTTAAGTCGTTCATCTGTTTGGGTTAAATCAATAACATACAATCCATAATTAGTTTGTCTATAAATAAACCGTCGAGCATCTCCAGTTAACAATTTAGTTCCAATATGTATCCCACAACTTAAAAATAGTTGTTTTCGTTCCTCATCTTTATCAACTAATTCTTCTTTTATCTCTATTCCCGCTTCAATATCTTTAGTATCTAATAAATCAAGTTCTTCTTCTAAATCTAAATCTTCTTCGAAATCGATCTCTAATTCTTCGGAAAAATCTTCTAAATCGTTGTTTAGTTTCTCGCTTTCTGGTTCTTCAGTCTTTTTTTTCTTTCGAGCCAAATTAGTAGCCTTACTTTTTTTTTCTGACGTTGATTAAATTAAAATCTATTTAAGTCTAACGTATTAATGAATATATTATTGAATACATTATAACTTTAATATTTTATTGCGCAGATTTTTCTAAATCCTTATGAGCTAAAGTTTTAATATAGCAAAATGATTTTAAATAATAATATAATTTATTGAATATAACTATAATATAATCAATTAGATCTTATCGGTTTTAATATTGACATCCTATCGACTAATTATTGGGATCATTGTTGGTATAGTTTTTAGCTTCTTTACAGTATTTTTCTTTAATATGACTGTTGTTTTGAATCAAATTCAATTATATGGTGGAACTGAAATAATAAGAATAGCATCTTTATTAGTTGGTGCGAATTTTGATTTTAATATGATTTCATATTTTACAGGAACACCTACTTTCCTTGGTTTTTTTGCACCTGAAATTTTAGCTTGGATTTTTATTGGTTATATCTCAGGTACGATTGCAAAAGGTTTAAAACGAGGAGTAATCACATGTGCATTGGTAGTTATTATAGTTTTATTAATTTGGATTATTCTAAGTATTTTCTCTGAAGTGGATTTAATGTCTTTATTCCAAGGAAGTCAATTAATTGAAACCCTAGGGGGAATAATTAGCGCATTTATAGGAGTTTTAATTGGAGGCGTAGTTGGCGGATTAGTAAGTGGTCCTTATGAAGAGCTCTATTAAGAATCTGTAGGGGACATTTTCTTTTTATATATTTTAATGATCAGATTTGTCTATTGCTAATCTATTAATATATATATTCTAAAGATTGCAGATACCTTACTTAGAATATTATTTATTGAATTTTGTTATAACCCAAATTTAAAGTTAATTGGTTAATTATAAAAAATAATGGGGAAGAAAGAAGAAATTTTACCCGATCGGGAATTTGCATTAGAACTATTAAGGATATTGAAAATCCCACTTTCAGTTCGACGCCATTCAGAAAAAGTTGCGGATAAAGCCATAGAAATCGCAAGTAAAATAAAAAAAGCTAATGTAGATATTAATTTGATTGAGATTGGGGCCTTATTGCACGATATTGGGAGGTCAAAAACTCATGGTTTTAAACATGCGTTGATAGGTGGTAAAATCTTAAGACAGAGAGGATTCTCTGAAAAGCTTGCGAGAATTTGTGAAACTCATATATTAGGTGGTTTAGATAAAGAAGATGCTAAAAATGTAGGATTACCTGAAAAAGAATATTTACCAATAACTTTAGAAGAAAAAATAATATGTTTAGCAGATAAACACATGGCTGGTACGAGAGAAGTCTCAATCCAAAATAGATTTAATAGATGGTTTCAAAAATATGGTAGAAGTAAAATTTTATTGAAATCAAAAAAAAGGATCGAAAAGATACAAAAGGAAATTGAAGAATTAATGTAAATATTGTTTATGCTTATTTTATTAATCTTTTTCACAAACTAATTCTTGATTTCTGCATAAAACCTCATAATCATTATCTAGTGAAATAAGCATATTTTTAATTATTTTACACGTATCTAATAGCACATGAGGGTCCACTTTATCAGGTGTATCTACTTTATTATGAGTGTATTTTCCTCCTGCTCTTGTAACTATATCAACCGAATCATAACCTCTTAAATGAAATGGAACAGAATCTGTATGTGCTCCAGTAGACAAATGAAATCCTTTAATTTCCACATTTTCTTTTATAGCTGCTTTTTCTAGATATTTACTGAGCAAAGGAGCGATTTTTTTCCTTAGTAACACACCAAAAGATTTTAAATATTCGATACGATTTTTGGAATTACCTACGCAAGAAATCATATCTAAATTTATTTGAAATACATTTCCTTTTACAAATTCAGCATCATGATCATTTACAAAAAACCTAGAACCCATAGTTCCTAATTCTTCTGCGGAGAATTGGCAAAACCAAATATTAAAATTATCTAATAGTCTTTCTTTAAAATATTCACTTACTTCAAATACTACAGCCATTCCAGAAGCATTATCTAAAGCTCCAGGAGATTTATTATGGGTATTCAAAAACATCATGAATATATTTGAAATTGAAATTAGTATAGTAAAACTCCAAATACCACTGCCTATCACCATAAGATTTATTTTAATTATCGTATACACATGGATAAATAAAGGGATAAAAAAACCTACAAGAAAAATTCCACTGTATAACCACACTCTATAAAAAAATACTCTCCAAAAAGTCTTGAATGATTGAGATTTGGTATCTAAATGAGCAGAGATGATAATATTACCTGCTGAATTTGATGGTAAATTCTTTGCGGGTAATTTTATAAAGACATTAGTCGCTGAAATGATTGTCCCATAATATTCTCCCCAAAATCCTGAATGTTCAGGATGTTTTAAACCTTTAATAATTAAAAGAAACATAATTACCATAACTATACATATGACAATTGTAAAACGTAGATCTATATATGTAAACATCAAAATAAACAATGAAAAGGTTAGGTTTATAACCATTATTAATTTTATAAGTGTAGTAGAGTAAAAATCAGAGAATTCAAAAGATTTTTTTTGTATTTGTTGATCAGTAAAACCAATTTTTTTGAATGTATTAATTGTTAAATCAACGGCTTTAGTTTCTCCCTCTGTTCCTGCAAGACGTGGGAAACTGAAACTCTTAACATAATTAAAAAGGCGGTCAACTTTAAATATATTTTCTTTAATAGGATTCTCTGTTTTCAACTTTAGTAAAATAATTTATTAATTATGATTTGATATTTTCGATTTGTATTATAGGATTGAAAATTTTTGATTTCTTATTTTTTTTTTATAATATAGCTCAAGTCTATAGTTTATCAAGTATAATTTTCTGAATCTTTTCTTGAACAAATTCTATTATATCATCAGAGTTAACAACAAAATAACCTTCTTGGTTAGCACGACTAATATAAAGTTCTCTTACTTTATCTAGGAATGAGTCGTCTTCAAATTTTTCAAAATCTTCTTCTTTTTCTTCTTTTCTTGCTAGTGCTGTCTTTGGTTCGATATCTAAAATAATTGTTATATCCGGTTGTGCTACAAATTTATTTATCTCTATAACCCATTCAACAGTAATTTCATCAGATTGTGATGATTGATATACTATTGAAGATTCTAAATAACGATCAGATATTACAATATAACCTTCTTCTAGTTTTTTCTTGATTTCGTTATGATAATGCAAATTCCTGTCTGTAGCAAATAATAATGCATCAGTGGCAGGTGGTATGTTTTTATCTTTTAAATAATTCCTTACTAAATTCCCAATATCACTTTTAGTTGGTTCCGTTGTTAAATGAACTTTGAATCCTTTGCTTTCTAAAAAACCTTTAAGAAGGTGACTATGGGTACTGGTACCCGATCCATCAATCCCTTCTAATGCAATAAACAAAGATTTTTGGTTCAATTCACTTCAGAAATAAATTATATTTTAGGTTAAATTTAACCAAGATTTGGCAAATTATAAATAAATAAGGACTTATTTGATTTATTTTTAATTAACTTATTTTATTAATTTTTTAACAATCTAATGTGCAATAAATTTTCATAGTAAAATTTTATTTAATCCTACTACAAAAATTAAAATAATTGAATATTCTTATTTTAAATGAGATAATGCTTACAAGTAAGAAATTCGCATACTGTAATATTTGTGAGAAAGAAATTTTAAAACCAAGAAGAAAATCTATAGAAAATATGTACATCAATATATGGATTCTGGCCATTATTTCTTCATTAGGTTTTGCTTTAATTCCCTTTCTTATTTATCGTTATATAATTTCAAAAAAAGTTATTTGCCCAAACTGTAAAAATCAATTAGACCTTTACAATTCTCATGAAAAAATTCCAGATCCAAAAGTTCAAATTAACCGAATACTTCAAGCGATTGAAGATGAAAAAAAAGAGGAGAATAAGGTTTACTGCCCATATTGTAAACAAGAAATATTAGAAGAGGTAGAAATCTGTCCGAGTTGTGGTGCTAACCTAATAGAATAAAAATTTAAATGAATATAAATATAGATAATCTTAAAGTCTAAAGAATTAAAAAAGTATAATTATAGAATTAAGGAAAATGACAACAACAAATCCTACAGGATGGTGCCAACGGTGCCAACAGAAGGTTTTATTAAAACGTGAAGAAATTGATACTTGTCTAGCAATAGTATTATTAATTTTTACAGCGGGAATTGGGTTATTAATTTACCTCGCTATCTATTATAGTAAAGCTGAAGATAGATGTATACATTGTGGGGCAAAAGTCACATCATTACAAGCACATAGTCCATATACTTATCAAACTCAAGCTCCAATTCAACCACCATCCTATACGACACCTGTAAATGCTTCCGAAGAAATCACAGGCTCCCGACCAAACTTTTGTTCTCTTTGTGGAGAAAAATTAGATCCAGGAATAAAATTCTGTCCTAATTGCGGGGGTCAAGTTTCTTAAAATTAATTTCTTTTTGTATTTTTCAAATTAACTTGGACATTTTTCATACTAATTTCAAAAATTGGACTCCAATTTTTTTTAATTCAAATAAAATCTCTATATAATTAAAATAACATATTTGAAATGAGAGAAAAATGTATTGTCCAAAATGTAATATGAATGTATATACAAAAAAAAATGAATTTAATATAGGTTTAGCTATTATCCTAGCTATATTTACTGGTGGTATTGGACTCTTAATCTATGTTGCCATTTATTTAGATAAGGAACACAAACCTCGTTGTATTCATTGTGATTCCGTTTGTTATGAACAAAAAGAGAATAATAATCAACCAAGTACAGCTTATCAGGTAATAAGTGTATCTCATGAATCAGAATCTCAAAAAATTACTACAAAATCTGAGCAAGTAGAGGAAAAAGCACTTTTTTGTTATAATTGTGGATCTGAGCTAGAACGAAATGATGGTGCTAAATTTTGCGCTCTTTGCGGTAGTTCAATTTAATTTTTTTTTTATATTTTTATTATTTTATTAAACTAATTTTTGCAAGTAATCCAGTTCATGAACTTTATTTATTTATCCCTAAAAATTCAATTATTTTTGATTTCATTAAACTAGTATTGGGTTTCTTATTTGTCCACCATTCAAATGCTATAGCTCCTTGATTAACTAACATATCTAAACCTCCTAATGTTTTACAACCTTTTTGATTAGCATCAATTATTAATTTAGTTTCTATCGGGTTGTACACTATATCATAAACAATTAAATCTTCATGCAAACATTCTGGTGGAATTGGTGATTCATCAACATTTGGATACATACCAATAGGAGTTGTATTAATAATAATATCCGCTTTTTTACACTCTTCTGATAAAATATTTTTATTTAATTGCTTCGCTTCAGAATTTATCCCAAAATACTTTCTAATGGTTTGTGAAAGGTTTATTGCTCTTTTTAATGTCCGATTTACTATCACTATTTTATTAACATTTTCAGCCATTTTAATGGATAAAGCTCTTGCTGCTCCTCCCGCTCCTAACAATAAGATATTTTTTCCTTTAATCTTAAACCCTTCATTTCTTAATGCATTCAAACCACCATCTGCGTCTGTGTTCTTACCAGTTAGATACCCTTCATCATTCTTTATTGCATTTATCGCCCCAATTTTCTTTGCCATAGGATCAATTTCATCTAAATATTTCATAATTTTTTGTTTGAAGGGAAGTGTCACATTAATTCCAATGATATTGAATGCTCTAATTCCCTTCACTGCAAAGTTTAAATTATTAGGCATAATTTTGAATGCCAAATAAATATAGTCAAGACGCAAATTAGTTATTGCAGCATTATGCATTGTAGGACTCATAGAATGTTCAATTGGGTTTCCAATAATACAAAGAACTTTGGTATGAGGAGTAATAGAATTTTTCTCTTTCATTTTTGTGAATTATAGAAGTTTTATCTCATTCTATTACCTCATCATTAAAATGGCTCTCAAATTCCTTTGAACGAACCATTGTAGCTTGTCTATATCTTTCAAAACGGTCTTCCCATTCTGCATCAGCATTGAATGCAATCTTAGCAAATTTAATTGCTTTAATAGCTTTAGCTAATCCCTCTTTCTCTTTTGGACTATAAATTTTGATAGGATCTCCAATAGCTATATTATTTGGAGGAATAAAAGCATTTGCTGGAACGACTGTATTTGCATGCACTAAAGCCCCAACTGCGACCGCGGCACCAGATTGAACAAGAGCACCTTGTAAAATAGTGACTCCCGTTGCTACATATGAATTAGACTCAATTTCACACCCAATTAGAGTTGATTGTGGTGAGATAAAAACATGATCCCCAACAATAACTGGATAGTCCTGATTTCCTGATGCTGTTGCTCTAAGAACAGCGTTTTCACATATTATGGAGTAATCTCCAATTGTAATCTTAGAACCTTCTGAATCTAGAACAGAACCGTACATTATCCTTGATTCTTTTCCAATGGTTATATTGCCAATAACAGCAGCTGTAGGCGCTATAAATACGGTTTCACCAATTTTGGGTTCGAAACCTCGATGTTTTATTATAATTCTCTTTCACCTTATATTACTTTCGTCGGATTTTGATTATTTACTAATTTTTTATTATTTAAGAGTTTTATAGAAATAATTGATATCATTCACATTAAAACTATTTAATATTTTAACAATTAAAATAATTAATAAATTAAATTAGTAGAATAAAACTAAGATGAAAAAAGTAAACTTAAGTCCAAATATCTCAACATTTCCTATGCCTGCAGCAGTCATTTCTGTAGGATTAGGAGAAGAGGCAAATTTAATAACATTAGCCTATGTAGGAAAAGTTTGTCATGATCCTCCCATCATTGCTGTTTCGATTCGACCAAATAGACATTCTTATCAATTTATTGAAAAGTATAATGAATTTGTTATTAATTATCCAACTATAGAGCAATTAAGAGAAATTGATTACATAGGAACACGTTCAGGAAGGGATATTAATAAATGGAGCAGATTGGGTTTAACAAAAGAAGAAGCCTCAGTAGTAAAAGTCCCAATGGTTAAAGAATTCCCATGGAATATGGAATGTAAAGTGATAAAAAGAATAGAATTAGGGTCACATGTATGTTATTTTGGCAAAGTAGTTGCTACACATAGTGATCCTAAATATGTTAAAAATGAGGCTCTGGATCCAGAAAAATTTGAATTTCCTACTTATATAGCAGGTAATTACCTTGAAATTAAAAAGGGACTGTTAGAAAAGCATGGATTTTCAGTGGAGTAACCAATTTGAAAAAAAGTATGCATAGTTATTAATAAATCAATGGTGATAAATCTATATGGCAAAAGATTCCATAGCACTTATTGGTTTTATGGCTACTGGAAAAACAACAATAGGTAAAGCATTAATAAAACACCTCGATAAAGAATATAAATTTATTGAAATGGATCAGCAAATTTCTCAAAAAACTGGAAAATCCATACCTGAAATTTTTATTGAAGAAGGTGAAGAAAAATTTAGAGAATATGAATTTTCTGTGTGTGAGAAATTATCTAAATTTAATAAGGTGATTATTTCATGTGGAGGTGGAGTGGTATTAAATACAAAGAATATTGAAAATTTAAAAAAAAATTGTCATATAGTTTTACTAAATGCAACGGAAGATGAAATATATAAAAGATCATTAAAAAACGGGAAACAAACACGCCCGATTATTGATAAAGAAGATTTAAAAAAGGAAATTGAAAAGATTTTTAGTTTTAGAAAACCTTATTATGAGGCAGCAGCAGAAATTATTATCAATACTACTAATGAAACCGTTGAAAATATTGTTCGAGAGATAATAATAAAAACCCAATTAAAAACCTAAATTTAAATTTATCCACTCTACTAACTATTTAATACAATTATTACAGAGTCAAGGTAAATGACAGAATATAAAAGAGTTAAGTGTCCACAATGTGGTAATGAAAATCCACGCAAGCTTCATGAAGAAGCAGATAAAAATAACGTGCTTTATTACAGTATAGGTAAAGCTATTTCAGCCAACCGCTGAAGCAGGGCACACCAGTATATGCTAAAAATATGAAGTGTGGAGAATGTGGTAATCTTTTCAAAAAGCCCTAATTTTTTTTTATTTTCTTTTATTTTTAACCAAGGTTATATTTTTAAACCACGAGATTTAATTTATATAAAATAATTTCACATTTACATTATTGAATTCTTCTTTAAAAAGTAAATATTATGAGTTCACCTAAAAAGGAGTTTGTACCTACGATAGATGAAATGATGGTTTGGACTAAAAAAATATTTAATCAGGGCATTCGACGTCCAGGATACCCTGCGGATTATTTTATAGAAAATTGGGTAGAAGAGCAGTTCAAAACAATGGGTCTACAAGACATAACCTTAAATCCGGTTCTGGTAAAAAAATGGGAAGCTTACGATGCAAAACTTAAGATTTGGATGGTTAACAATCCAACTGAAGTTTTAACAATTCCTTGTTTCCCAGTACCATATACTAAACCAATATATGGTTTGGAAGCTGAATTGTCTTTAGAATCAAAAGGATCACCGAAACCAGGAAATATTTTAGTTTCAGAATTAAATTTACTTAAGGTTCCAGTTCGAGCATTAAAGTCGCTATCTGGAGTAGATCGATTTTATGATCCTAAGAATGAATTTGATGATTTAGAACAAACAGTTCCATTTGATTATAAAATGTTAAATTTCCTTGAACCGTCATTGAAAAACGAAATTGGTGGTTTTATTGGAATTCTTTCGGGTTATCCATGGGAAACCGATAAATATTACGTTCCGTATGACGCTATTGAGAGGGAAATTCCTGGAGTATATGTAAGTAGAGCAAACGGAAAAAAAATTTTAAAGTTAATGGATACTGGTACAGTGAAAGCAAATTTGTCATATGAAGCTACGATTTCTGAAGTTACTTCCCATAATATTTTGGGCTGTTTACGTGGAGCATCTGACGAATGGATTGTTATAGGTACTCACCATGATGGGCCTTGGAATTCAGCAGTAGAAGATGCATCAGGCATGGCATTAGTACTGGCTCAAGCAAAATATTGGTCTCAAATTTCAGAAAGCACCCGTCCATTTAATATACTATTTTTGATGAATTGTGCTCATATGGCCGGAGCAAAAGGCGCAGTATCTTTTGTAGATCAAAATAAGGAATTTCTAGAAAAAGTAGTTGTGGCAATTCATTTAGAGCATGTTGCTCGAGATGTAAAGAGTGAAAATGGAAAACTCATACCTTTAGATGATCCAACAGTTAGGTGGTGGTTTGTAAGTCGAATATTAGCTCTTGAAGAAATCGTTGAGGAAGCTATTACAAAAGAGAATTTAGAACGTTCTATTTTACTCCCTCCGGATGGATTTCCTCCAGGGAGTGATAAACCCCCTACTGACGGAAGTTTTTATCATCCTGAAGGAATTCCCTTCATATCATTTTTAGCAGCACCTCCATATCTCTTTGATCCAGCTGATACCTTAGATAAAATTCATCAAGAAAGCTATGAACCTATTACTCGAGCAGTCATAAGAATAATTGATTCTTTAAAGGATTATACAGCAAGTGAATTAAGAAACCTTGTTCTAAGTAAAAAAGAACGACATAAAAAAAGAAAAAATGAATTAAAAATTAAAATCTAAAATTTGTATTGTTGCGATAAAATCTCAGTAATAAATGAAAAAAGACTTTAATCGATACTAATTAAAAAAAATAATAATTTTAAAGATTCATTTCCTCTAGCTTAATTTTGTTTGCTATCGCATCCTCTTTAGATATTTTGTACATAAATATGAAAACAAGTAGACCAATTAGAAATATTATCATTGGGATGATCGACATTTGAAAGATCAACCCAGCTTTCGCAGTATCACTATTTCCAGTTCCAAGAGTAGCATCATATCCAGTTATCGCTGAAACAATGGTAAATATTACTGTTTGGAAGAAGTAAGAGAAAGCAGTAAAAAATTTCCAAACACTAGTATAACTTCCTTCTTCTCGTTTTCCTGAGTTGACTGATGCATTATCAATTCCTTCTGCTCTTAATAGACCATATATTGCTCCAGAAGTCGCACTAAATCCTATGCCTTGAAAAGTAAACAATAAAATGAGTCCTGGTAAGCTGGTAATAAAGAATAAAAAGAAGAACCCTAGAATATTTAAACACATTCCTATTGTAAAAGCTTTTTTGTTTCCAATTTTTTTTGATATCCAAACCCATAAAGGAGCTAAAATAAACCCTACAAGATATAGCATTATAAGTGGTAAAGTGGTATCTCCGATTTCCAATCCTAAACTATCTACAACGAAAAAATTAAGTCCATATAGGAAACAGGCACCTCCAACAGCCCAGGCAAAACCAGCTATTACAATCCCCATCCAATTCTTATCAGTAAATACTCGTTTAAGAATCTCTTTTACTGATGAAGTCCCTCTATTGGTTGCATCTAATTCTGCACGAAAACTTTTCATCTCTTCTGGCTCTCGTATTCCATAGTTATAAGGAATAACAAATATATATGCAATTATAACAATTATTACAACCGCAACTAAATATCCTAGCCTTTCTATTAATCCTGGAACCAGGCCATTAGCTATTATAGAAATAATACCACCAAGAATCGATCCAATCCATATTACCTTACCCCTGTGAGTAGATCCTCTAAATAAATCAGGAAATAATGCATTATGATTGATTTCAACGCTCGTCATAAAAGTATCATGTATAATCATGGTAACAATTAACCATACCACTAATACTGTTATATCAGATGAAATTTGAATAAAACTAAAGATTAAAAAAACTGGTCCAAATATCAATCCCACCATGATCCATGGATACCTTTTTCCAAATCGAGATGTAAATCTTTTTGATCTATCTGCTAAATAGCCTATTATTGGATCATTAATTGCCTCTAAAATAGAATATATAAGATAAATAAATGAAATCAGTATTTGTGGAATTAGAAGTATATTAGCTGCATAAAATTGAATTTGACCCCACATTGCAAATAAAAATCCTGTACTAACTCCTTGTAACGTAAATAATATTATTCTTTTCGTAGTTAAAGTTTCAGAGTATTTCATTTTTGGTGATTCTGTCATTTTTTTCACGCTATTATATTAAGTTATTTAAAACTTCTCTATTTTTTTCAGAATTTTATTAATCTTATCTCAACCAAAGATGTATTTATAGATTTTCATAAGAATATAACAAAGAGTTAATTGATTTTTATGATCCTATTCTTTTACTTTTAATTCATTTGATTTGAAATCGTAAATATAGCTATTCTCACGCTGAACCAATGAGTTATGAATCAAGACCAAAGGCAATTTTAATACTCGATAAATCATATATAGTAGTATCGTACATCGTATATGGTATGTTAGCAGCCTTTAAACTTGGCTCTATCTTTTCTAGGAATTTACCTTTTAGATTTCTCTCATTTGCAACGTAATCTGGATCATTTTTATGAAACAGGAAAATAATTTTTGCATCTGGGCTATGATTTATAATCATATTGAAAACACCTCTAAAATACATCACCGATTGAGGCAATCGGTAGTAATCCTGAATATCAACTACATAGTAAAAGAATGAGATTGAATAAAAGTATTTTTTGGGATTTGCTAAGTATTCGTTGCGATAGGTTTCTTGTCCGCCAAAATCCCAAACCTTAGTTTCCTTCTGAAAAAATAAAATAGCACTTCTTTCTATCCCTTTAGTTGGATTCATGCTTGGTGGTCTATTAGGAGTCTCATTAATATTCCCTGTAAGTACATCTAATATTGTAGTTTTTCCCGCATTTTCCATACCCATAATTACTAGTTTTATTGGTTGTTCTTCATTTTCTGTAATATTCATTGAATATTTCACTTTTATTTGGCATTTAAATTATTTTTTAAAAAAGGATTAATGATTTCTATGAAGTTAAGAAAATATATAAAGATTTAACACTAAAGTATTTAACTCGATAGAATTGATGATTTTGTAAGGATTTGTGAACATTTATTCCAATACATTTCTAGATCCCATTCTTTCTCCTTTTTATAGATAGAAGAAAGTTCTATAAGAATTTGTTTTATTTTTAAAGATTGGAAATAGGTAATGGTTGTAGCGATAAGCGATAACATATAATCCTTCCTTCCACCTCTAAAAGATTCGTCTGGATAAGAATCAAAAAAAACATAAGCAGTAATATTATAATTTTTTAGAGGGATTAATAGACCTTCTCCACTTAATATAGAATCATGCCCATACATCGCCTTAACTCCATCATAGAGTTGATCACTAATACTACTAAGGGATGAATCCAATATAGTTCCTGTAGGGAAATGATTTACTAATTTTGGCCCAATCACGTCATCCCAATGTACTTCAATCAATATGATTATGTCCTCCTTTTCCTTTGAGACTAATTCTTCCGCTATTTCATAAGATGAATAGACCTCATTAATCTTTTCATTTATCAAATTAATAGTTTTATTACGTTTAATTTTACCAAAGACAATTGCTAAGAAATCTTCTTCATTAACGGGTTTAGTGAGATAATCGTCTACTCCAAGCATTTTACCAAATCGAACGTCTTCAGGAGAATCAAGAGCAGATAAAAAGATGAATGGTACTTGACAATATATTGGATTATTAGAGACCGCATCAAAGAAGTCATACCCATTCATTTCAGGCATCATAATATCACTAATAATGAGATCAGGATATTCTTTTAACTCTGAAAGTATCTTAAGTCCTTCTTTTCCATTTATTGCTGTAATAACTTGACAATCATTATATTCTAATGTTAACTTAAGGTATTCTAATATATTTGTATCATCTTCCACTAAGATTATTAATGGTTTCATTTTTTTTTCTCATGAATAATATTGAAATTTATGTCAATATTAAATTTAAATATAACATTAACTTTGCGATAGGAGGACGAATATGGGATGTCCGAATGATTACCCATATATGATATGGGAACCCTTTGAACGAATTTTATGGGGATGTGCATTAACAATTGCAGTAATGTGCGGTATTTATTTTATTCATCTAGCTAGAAAAAGAGAAATCTTTAATGAAAGAATTATTATGCTAGGATTAGCAAGCCTACCTCTCGGTTTTGGATTTAGCTTGTTTTTTACTTATATTCAAGTTCTACAAGTTCCAGGAGATTTTATTAAAAATGTTTTTTGTGGAATTTATGAGGATAATGTGTCATATGTTTTTTTTGGTAGGCTAAGTTACATCTCATTTGGAATTGGAGGTATGTTCTTTGTTCTAGCATTTGAAATAATTATAAAACGTACGAAATTTATCCTGAGTACCATTTTTTTAATTATAATAATAATAGCAGCTATTAGTCGCGACTTTGATGTTACTAGAGACATATTTAATTATCTTTTAATACTTACACTAGTATTCTTTGTTCCACTTGTATTGTATCTTTATACTAAATGGTCTCATCTTGAGTTTAAAGCAGTTTCTTCATTCATATTATTTGGATTTATATTATTCATGATTTCATTAATTCTGGCTGAGAGAGCTCATAAAAGGCTTAATTATTTCCCTTTAATAATGAGTCCACTTCTTTTAATATTAGGTTGCAGCATTATGTTATTACCAATAATAATAAATCCTAAAATAATTTCTCGGGCATTAACGTATTGGATAATATTTGCTGTTCTAACTTTTCCCTTCCTCATATATATGATTATTATTGACACTTATCTAGGATTAATGCGGGATTTTGAAGGTTGGTATCGGTTTATTATTGAATTCACTGTAGCATTTTTATATATACTCCTCTTATTTCTTTTAATTATTGAAAACATAGGTTCTGAAATAAATTTATTACATCGAAAGGTACAAAAAATTGATGAGGACTCTAAAGCAGATCTATTAAGAATGTTCACAAGACCGCAGCATGTAAACTTTCTAGCAAGTATAAGTCATGAATTAAGAACACCTCTGACTGCTATAATAGGATTTACACAAACAATATTGAAAGGTAGGGTTGGAGATATAAATGAAGAACAAAAAAAACAACTTAATATCGTTCTAAATAGTGCAAATCATTTGCATGAATTGATTACTGATGTAATCGATATGACAAAAATTGAAGTTAATAAATTTAATGTGAAAAAAGAAAATTTTGATCTTATAAATGATTTGAGAGAAATTGTGGAAACATTTCATCTAACTATTAAAGAGAAAGGGCTTGAAATATTTATGGATACTCCTGAAAATTTTAAAATCTATAGTGATAAAAAAAGAATTAGTCAAATATTATTAAATTTAATCGGAAACGCCGTAAAATTCACAGAAAAAGGAAAAATTTCAATTAAAATTCGAACAACAAAAAGAGAAATCACAATCTCAGTTAAAGATAGTGGCCCAGGAATAAAAGCAGAGGATTTAAAAAAGTTATTCATCCCCTTCAGTCGAATTATTGAGCCTGGGAAAGTTAAAGAGGGAGTTGGTTTAGGGCTTCATCTTTCAAAGAAATTAGCAAGTCTACTTGGGGGAGATATATTAGTAAAAAGTAAATATGGAAAGGGAAGCACTTTTAAATTAGTTTTAAAAATGGAAGATAGTGAATTGCCTAATTTAAAACTAATAAATTAATTGAAGAAAAAAAATATTATTATTGAAAATTATTATTCAATTAAACGTCCCACTTTAGCTAATTTTTCAGCTACATCGTTTAATCCTAGATTTTCTAAAGATTCTCGTGTTTGCCATCCCGTTTTAATGTCCCAATCGTGAAGCTCATAAAATTTGTCTAACATTAAATTATACTTATTAATATCTAATTTCTCACCTTTATGGGGTCCAGATTGAATTGGATCTTCAAAAAATCTTCGGTGTGGTAAATCATCCTTACGTGTGAAACCTACATGCAATGTATTAAAAGCTTTTTCTAAATTGTAAGATTTTTGCCCAAGTAACATGAATTCTTCTTCATTTAAAGTAGTTCCAAGTGCTAAATTAGTTAAATCCACATAATCAGATGGTTCAAGTGCATATACTCCTGACCAGGTTCCAACATAAACACAAATACCGATAATATCTTCAATTTCTTTTGAACGCAGTTCCCAGAATACCATTGGTGGTTGGTCTTCATAGGAATACGGATTAAATTTAACACCTTTAGGACCGAATGCGATAGGTAAGTTGAGACTACCTCTCATATGACGTCCAGCTATGGGTGATGTCGCGCATGCAAGAGACCAACCTTTTGCGAGTCTATAAGGATCAAGAGTATCTTGTTTTTTTTGGTGAATAGCAAATCGTTCTGATCCTTTTCCGAGTTTCTTTGCTGCTTCGACTACACCATCTGCGAGATAATCTCCGAAACCTTTTCGGTAGGCGATTTTTTCCTGTAATTCCATCATCGCTTCTGTATTTCCCCAGGTTAATTCGAGACCATCCGTATCGTCTTTTGTTAATAATCCTTTCTCATACGCCTCAAATGCCCATGACATTACAACAGAAGAGTTATCTCCATCCAAACCTAACTGGTTGGCACGAAGGTGGTATTTTAAGGATGCATCTGGCTCAGTAACATCCATCTTACCCGACCACATTACAGAATTTATCCAATATCCTAGACCTTTAGCACCTTTATATTTTCCTTCCCCTATCTCTGAATATGGCTGACACCCTACTGGACAAGCATAACACGCTTGTATTTTTTTGAAAAACCTACCAACACCATCCTTACCCATCATTTTGGTTCTTTTTTCACGAGACCAATGTACATCTTGAGAATTTCTCACGGTGTGCATCATTTCCCAGAGTTCATCAAATTGTTCAGAATCGTTGTATACAAGTCCTCCGAGGGTTTTCTTCCTAAATATTTTAGCTGTAGGTCGTTTCATGATTTTTTGATATGCTTCATATGCCCGTTCGACAAATTCTTCAGGAAAAGCAACTTTTATCTCATTATGTCCCCGAACAACGATTGCTTTTATTTTCTTATCTCCCATTACACATCCAACACCCGACCCTCCAGCGGCCCTACCACAATCTACGATGACGCCAGATCCACGTACAAGATATTCACCTGCGGGGCCTATTGAAGCGACTTCAATTTTTTTATCTTTAAGTTCATTTTTAAGGAGTTCTTCCGTTTCAAATGTAGTTTTACCCCATAAATGACTAGCATCACGGATCTCAGCTTTTCCATCTTGTATAAAGAGATATACTGGTTTTTCTGCTTTTCCAGTAATTATAATTTGATCAAAGCCAGCAAATTTTATTTCAGGACTGAAATGACCCCCAAAATTGGAGGAGCCTTTACCGTTATTGAAGACATTCAAAGTATCGATATTCATCCGGTTTGAGGCAGGAAGTATTGTTCCAACGAGAGCTCCGGCACCAAAAATAAGATAATTTTCTGGGTCGGACCATTTTGTATTGGTTTCTAATTCGTTCAAAAGAATCCAACTACTTATAGCTCTTCCCCCTATCCATCTCTCTGCATATTTGTTATCTTCAACTTTAACTATATCATCGCTTAGGTTTATTCTAAGTATTTTTCCGGTGATTCCCCCACGGATATTAAAGTTATTCATTTTAATTTGCACCCTCCTCAATCGTAATTGCATTATAAAAACAGAATTTTACGCATAATGGTTGTTCTTCATCTTGACACTTATCACAGGTATCATTCAAAATCCAACGCCAAATACCATTAATATGGTCTCTCTCAACTGAAATACTTGAATGTGAGGGTTGAAAAGCTTTAGTGTGATGATAAGAACATATCAGTTCGCAAGTTTTACACGCATAACACTTTTCAAGAGAATGCTTAATTATAATACTACTCATACTTTTCATCTTAATTTTTACAAGTTTAGCCTTTAATTTGTTTAATAATTTATTTTCTTACAAAATTTCACATTATTGTAGTAGATCCCATAATTTTCTCTTCTTTACTTAGATTTTGTGAGATCTCTACAATTTTTCTTACTCTATTAATTTCTAAAACTCCATTCTCCCTATCAGATCCACTACAAACAGCGCCTCTGAATCCGATAACATCTGCTCCTAAATCATATAGAGAATATATATCTTTGGGTTCGATCGACCCAGCTAGAGCCGCTAATAATTGAAATTCATGGGCTTTATTAACAAATTTTCTCAATTGTTCAGAATTGATATAATGAAACAATTTTCGACCATCTTTTATATAGGTATCTAACATTGCTACATCTGCCCCAGCAGAATTACATATTGTGGGGATATCCAATGATTCAATGCCATTAAATATCTTGGAATCTCCGTAACCTGCTCCAACAACTAAAATATTTTGGTTAACCTCTTTCACTGCTTTAACTACACTTTTTAAGAGTGTAATTCCTTCTTTGAAAGAACAGGGACCAAGCAATCCTACTTTTACTATATCAGCTCCGCAGGTAGCTGCACCAGAAGCAGCGAGAGCGGCAGTTCCCGGTAAATTTGGCATATCCCCAATAGCAACGCTTAAGGTAAAGTCATTACCATGATTTCTAATTTTCTTTATTAGCCATGGAAAAGAAGCACCAAGTGAACCTTCACTAGGATTTTTCAGATCGATAATATCAGCTCCTCCTTCAATAGCAGGTATTAACTCCTCAAAGGAACGGATACTAATCAATACTTTCAAAACTTTACACCTTTGATTAAAAAAATAAAAAAATTTAATGAGCTGGAATACCTGTCGCAGCGCCACCTACCGGCAACTCTTCTCCCAGCGCTTTTTGTACTAGCATTATAACATGATACGGATCCATTCCAAAATCTTTTTTAGAAGGTTGTCTCATAACAGCCGCACAAATAGGACAGAAGAAGATATATGCCTCAGCACCTGCATCTTTAGCATCTTGCAAATTTTTATGAACTAAACCCATTGCTCTTTCACGCTGAGTTGGAAATATTCCCGAACTACAACACATAGAGTTCTCTCTTTCATATTTACGTTTTACAAGTTCTACTCCTAGTAACTCAAATATTTCTTCTATCCAATCATATATTGTCTCATGAAATGGGCCATGGGGGTTGTATCTTGAGGTACAAGGGCGTTGATAGGCTACTTTTATATTTAATGGGGTTATTTCGTCTTTGTGCTCTCGTAACCAATTTCGAATATATTCAATGTAGTGAATTGGCTTGAATGGAATCTCAATCATCTGAGATAAAGCTTCAGCAGTTAATAAACCGTAACAAGCATCATGGTAGAATATTATTTCTTTATAGCCCGTTTCGGCTAAGTTCTTTACCAAGTTAGGTAGAAACTTAAATGGAGGATCTCGTTCTCCCATATGAGTTGCCCCCATTCGACAACAATACGATCCTCCCATTATTAATGTCATCCCCTCAAACAATTTTCCTCTGAAAACCTTATCCCATGGAAGAACATCCATAAATCCTCCTAATGAGATAGCTGGCTTATCAGGGTCTCCTTTAATAATACGATCTTCTTTTGTTGCCCATCCCCTTGCAGTAGTTTTAGCTTTATCTGGGTAGAGATACAATCCAGTTTTTTGTTGCATAGCATTAATTAATTCCCATGGATTTGCCCCATTTGGACAAAATTCGTTACACGCATAACAAGTAACGCATTTAGCTAATATATCTGCTGGTTCTTGACGAATTAGTTTAGCTATATCTTCCTTAGCCTTTTTTTCGTCGTAATCAACAAATAAACACTTCGACAAGCACTGACCTTTGCATTTGGAAAAATCACATCTTCTTAAATCAAATTGAACCATTTTTTAACTTCCTCTTTTAATTTCTGTTTTATTTATATCTCGCGAAATCTTATTGGAAAGGCTTCTTCGTTTTATATCTGGTAATAGCTTGTTCGACATACGCAGTCATTTGTACAGCTGAGCTTTGACAAGCTTCTGCACATTTGGCACATCCAATACAATATTCTGGAGCCACAAGCCAAGCACGTGGAACCTTTCTATCGAGTCCTAATAGTTCAATGCCGCCTTGTGGACATACTTTAACACAATCACCACACCCATCACAAACAAAGGGCATAAACCATGGCATTGATTTTGGAGGTTTTTTTGGCTTCTTCTTAATTTTTTCTTTAACTTCCTTTTCTTCTTCAGTTTTAATATCATTCATTTTATTTTATAATCCTTTAAATTGTAATATCCAATAAAATTTCAAATTATCTACTGACTTAAATTCAAAAAAAAAAATTTGTTTAATATTTAAATTTCTTATTTTGGTAAATCCGTCCAAAGACCATGTTCCCATTCTTCACATTCTTGAGCAGGTTTAGTATCAAGTC
>JAHPYZ010000033.1 GCA_019058425.1 Promethearchaeota archaeon | reverse complement strand
ATTTGAATCTCCAAATTTCGCAAAATCTGGTGTATTAGTTTTAAGTTTTATTATAGCAATATCTGAATTATAATCTAAATAAATATAATCAAAATCATCCTCATAAAAAACTTGACCATTATATAAAGTTATTCTTAAATCATAAACATTTTTAACACAATGTTTAGCTGTTACAATCAAACCATCATTACCAATTACAACTCCGCTCCCAATTATATAATTTTCACCAAAAATATTTTCTACTTTTGCTTCAATTAGAATATTATATTTTTTACTTTGCTCTATACAATTAGAAAGGTATCCATAAAAAATAGCAAACAAAAACAAAAAACAAAACAAAATTCCTAATATCCACTTTTTCATTTCAATTCTTTGATAATTTATCAATATATAAATTTAATTTCCTTAACAAACTATTATATCTTCTTAACTCAAAATTGGTCTTTGCAGCATCTTTAAATCTTTTAAATTTTAAAACTTTTCTTAAAGCTTTTAAATGAGCAATCCATTTATTTTTGTAATATTTCTTTGCATATCTATTTGCAATAATAAGTATTTTAATAATTGAAATTAAATCAAACAGTTCTATAAATTCTGATTTAGTAGCATGATATTCTGTAAAAAAATCAGATTTTCTGTTCCAGCAAAAACACTTATCTATCAAACATTTTAAATGCTGTCCTTCATGGATAATTAAAGCATATTGGTCTATCAAAGAGCAATTTTTATCAATATAAATAATTTTATCTTCACTACAAATTCCATCTGCTCCTTTTATTGGAACAGTCTCCACAAACCAAACCTTACAACCAATCTCATTTAATCTACTTTTTCTTAAAGAAATGAGTTTTTTCCACAATTTACTATTATTTAAATCCATTATTCTTTTTCTTTTTTAAGCCTCTCTTCTAATATGACAAGTTTTCTTCTATTAATAATACTTCTTTTCCATGCCATCACTTTTTTTGGGCTTATTCCAGATTTTATTAATTGTTCAGCTTTTTTATCCAAGTCTGATGTATCAATTTTTATTTCTTTTATCAGTTCAGAGTATTTCTTTGACATAACTAAGCTCCGAAATTTCCAATCTTTTTATCTCTTTCTTCGATATAACTTCTTTGTTCTTTTTCTTTTTTTAAGTTTAGAATGTTTAGTTCCAGCATACTTTTCAAGCTCTTCAAGAGACATACTTTCACACATTTCTCTCGAAGCAGAACCTTCAGGTAAATCAGAACATTTCCCTTTTCTTTTAGCAGATAAAGCAATCCCTGCTGCTTGCTGTTGAACTTGTGATTTTGCTGGCATTATTTACCTTTCTTTTTTCTTTTACTTAATTTTCTTAAAGTTTTAGCCAATCTTGCTCTATACCCTAAAGTTCCTTTTTTCTTAGCAGCTTCCATTAATTGACCATAAGAAATATTCTTTCCCTTTTTAGTTTTAAGTTGTCTCCTTAAAGCTCCTGGATGTTTAATCGCTTTTTGTATCCACTTTTTTGCCATTATTATATCTCCAAAATCTCTTCTTTTTCACATTCCCAAGAATGAAGTTGTCTCACAAATTCCCTTAATCCGCATCTAACACAAAATCTTGTAACATTATTAACAAAATCTGGTTTATTTTTTACAACTTTATAATATTTCCAATTATGTTTACATTTTTTAGACATATTATATCCTATATATTATATAATTCACTTTCTTTACTTTGCGGGGGACTTGATTTATTGGCTCTTTCAGAACTGGTAAATTGATTTAAATTTGCCATTCTACTTCCATAACTTGCCCCAAATCTATCACCAGCACCTTTTGCTGGAGTTGGCAACATTTTATAACCCACATTTTGAAGCTCATTTGGATATAAACTTCTATACCATTGATTCAATGTATCAATACCAAAATAATCTGATAAAACTTTAGTTGCCATATTAAAATCAACAGTAACTCCCTGTTGTGCAGCAACAGGTAATGTTGGTAAAATCCATTGAGTTAAAAATTGTAACATTTTTTGAAATTTAACATTAGGTGTTTCTCTTTGAGCAGAATATGGAATAACCTTAAAAACAAAATCATAAAAATCTCCAACTTGCTCTGCTCTTGAAAAAACAGCAGGAAAATTGTCTATACCAGGAAGTTCTCTTATAACAGGAACATAAACTGTTGGGTCTGTCCAAAAATGCCAAGCTAATTTTCTCACAACGGATTCCATAAAATTATGAAATTTAGTTGACATACTTGAAACATATCTCAAAGCATTTGCCATTAACATTTGTTCCTGCCCAAGAGTGGGAGATTGTGCTTCCTTTCCTCCAAGCATATATAAATTAGAAATTTCAGTAGCAAAATGACTTTCAATAAAATTAGCCCATTGATAATTTTGTGGATTAACACCGCCAAAACTTAAAGCTTTTAATGCTTGAACATCATCAACCTGAGCCGTTCCTTGTGTAGATATAGCTGCAACTCTTTTAGCATCTTCTTTAGCAGACCCTTCATAAGCCAAAACATCTTTTTGAGATGCAGCCTGTTCTTTCATCTTCTGTAGAAGAAAATTCAATTCTGTATCTTGGTCATACCAGGCCCAAGCTGGAGGTATTGGTATTGGCATTTCAGGAAAATATTTATATCCAAGCTTATCATACGGACTTCCAGGAACATCTCCCCAATCAATAGTATTTAATATAATTGCCTTTTTTCCTTCAGGCATAATTGTTACAACAATATCTTCATCATATAAATATAAATCTATAAAAGTAGTAAAATCCCTTAATGAAAATATATTTCTATCAAAATTCTTTTTAGCAATATCTGTTGGAGAATGGTCATATCTTAATTTACAATCAGGTTTAATATAATCTGCATATTTACTCGGAAAAAAATCTTTTGCATAATCAGTTGGAAGTCTATAAATATCCCCCTCAATCAAAAAATCCTTTATACAACTTGCTGATGGGTCTCCAATATAATTTGAATCATCAATTACATCAACTGATGGAATTCCAAGTCTAATTTCAGTTTCATCATTTTGATAACCTCTATTATGAACAAAAGAAGTTCTTACAATTCCTGCCCCATACATGGAATTTTGTGCAGCAGGAATTAAAACATTTTCGGCCAATTTTATCTTATTTATAAAAAAGTTCATAGCCAATCTTGTGATATATGCCCATGACCTTAAATTTCCAATTTCACTTTCAACAAGAACTTTAGGATTTCCTTCAACTAAAAATGGGGTTAAAGTGCAAATTCCTCTATCAATTAAGTTCACTAAATGAGTGCTTCCAGCACCTTTATCAAAATATCCAGATGCCCATGATTTTAATATTCTAACACGATTATTTAAAGGAGCTTCAGTAAGAGATTGCCAAGCTTTAGCAATTCTTTGTAACCGAACTGGAAATCTCATACGAACATTTTTTTCTGCTAATTGTTTTTGTTTAGCCATTAATATAAATATCTCCGTTGAGTTCGTTTATTTTTTTCTTTCTTTTCCTTCCACTGCTGAAATCTATATCCAAAACTATTTTTAGGATAATTCTTAATTTCCTGAACAACAGCTTTTGGTTGATGTGTCATTAATAAAACACCAATTCCATCTGCTATTACTCTATCTCCATGAGAATATCTTGCTCCAGTAGAATCATCAATTCCACTCGAAGGCCCAATCTCATTAGAACTTAAAAATTTATAATCTCTTAATTCTCTTAAAGTTTCAATATCATGAATAATTAAAGCAATATATTGAATATCATTTTTTTCTTTAAGACTTTCACTTAAAGCAGCACGAAGTTCAGTCAATAAATCAAATTTAGTTCCATTTTGTCCAGAAGTTGACCACCATCCATATCTATTTTTCCGTTTTTTAGTTCTTGCTTTTTCATCTCTACTTATATAAACAAGAGGATAATTATGGAATAAAACTCTCCTTCCAAAAGTAGCTCCTATTCCGTTTGCTTCCCATCCAAGCAAAGATTTGGATGTTGCTCCACCAACCCATTTACAAATTGCTATAGCATAATCAGCCAAACTTTCAGATGCAGTATTTGGACAAGCAAATATTCCAACTTTTTCAAAAAGATTCACATTATAAACACTAATTATACTATTAGCTGCTCCAGTTCCTCCTGAAGGGTCAACAGCAACCACATAATTATAAAGCTGGCTTGGCCTTCCAGATTTTAATTCTCCCCACCAATTAAATCTTTTTCGTCCATAATTATTTTCAAATTTAACATTACAAATTTTGCCGTTTCTACTTTTATTAAAAATAATTTCACCAGAAAAGTCAGGGGGTCTTATATATTTATTTTCAATTTGCTTACAAATGCTCTCATCAAAAAATCTATCTCCAAGTTCTACTGCACGTCTATCAATATTTCGAGCTACATCCTGTTTATCTCTTCTTCTACATTCTGCATCATACCAAGGAGACCTATATCCACCAAAATTACTTTCCCCACCATCAAAAATTAGCAAATTTTGATATTCTTCTGGTAAATTTTGTTGTTTAATTTTTAGCATATTCTTTTAAATTTGGAATTCTTTTTTCCCAATATGGAATATCTACTATTTCAACTTCTCCATAAGCATTACTTCGATACAGTCCCTGATTTTTTTCAGGATTTTTTTCCCAAGGCAATTCCAATATTTTTAATTTTCCAGAATTTAACAATCTCGTATATGGATGTCCTGCTGCTGGTCCTTGAGTAGAATTATAAATAATACAATCAGAAACATCAGATAACGTATGACGAATAGTTTCTGCAATTCTTGATTCTATTAAACCAAATTCATCAACTCCAACAGCAGTTCTTCTATCTCCACCACCAAACGATTCATTTGTTGCTTCACCATCAATACAAGAACCATTTTCTAAATTTTCAAAATGTAAATGAGTTTTCTTAAAATATTTTGGTCTTAAACATTTAGGAAGAGTCATAATTCCATAAAGAACTTTATGAAATAGACATTTATGGTCTCCTATAACCCTGTCTCCTTGAATTTCAGTTGACTTATCAACATATTCTTCTTTTCGAGAACCAAGCAAAAACATTGATTGATTTGTTACAAGCCAATGAAAATCAAATAAACTACATAAAATTACAGTTGCTCCTTCATCCCTTGTTTTATCTAAAGCACAATCATATCCCTCAATAATTGCTTTGTGCAACTCATCAACAACAATAACTTGTTGAGGTCTTAAAATAAATGGGGGATTTCTAAATCCTGGTGCATTTTTAGGATTAAAAGTAAACATACAAGAACTAAAAAATATTGATGGTTTTTGCCAACATAATTCCAAAAATGCTTCTTTAAATCCACCATCGACAGCAAGAAGATTGTATAAATCTTTACGAAAAGATAAATTTTCTCCTATATCTTTTGGAATAATTTTATAGAAATCTTTAGGATTTTCGAGACTTAGTTTCATTCTCTACTTCTTTTGATTCAATTTGCTTTTTATCTTGTTTATCAGCTAATTCCATAAATGAGCCAGCCAATTTACGTAAATGTTCTGTTCCTAAATCTCCTCCAACTATAAGAGATTGAGTTCTCTTATCAATTTTAATTTGAGTTTCCTTACGGAAATCATTAGGCATTAAATTACAAGCCAAAAAAGTAGCAAGGGCAGCATTTGCTGGTTGATGTCGAGTTTCAATAGTTTCTCCAACTTTAACTCTTATTGGCTTTTCATCTGTAGGGTCTAAATATTTATAAGTAGTTTTTTTTAACTTATAATCATAACCAGCAGCTTCTTTAATAATTGTAGCAATAAAATCAGTCTGAGCTAACTTTTCACCAGATTCTATTGCTTTACGCAAATCACCAGAAGAATCCCATAATTTAGCAAAAGCTTTTCCATTTAAACCCAAAACAAATGCTATAGTCTTTCTTGGAATTCCTAATTCTGCCAATTTCTCTGCCATAGGAAGTAAATCAGAATTATGAACTATCGAACCTGTTCTAATTTTTCCTCCACCTTTAGCCATTTAAACTTTCTTTATATTTGTTTTCAATATACCGATTCTTCAGATTTTCCGAAACCAAACAACATTTTTTATATTTCAATCCACTATCACATAATGGACAAATTTCATTTCGTCCAATTCTTCTAAAATTAAAAATAGTTCCTGACAAAGTTCTTGGATGTCTATTAAGCCAATTTATTGTTTTTTGTAATTTTTCAAAATTTTCCATATTAAATAAATTATCCTAAAAATACAACAAACTGCAATAATAATAGCTAAAATTTTAATCATTATCTAAAATAACTTCAATTTTCTTTTTTAATTCATCTAAAACAACAAATTCATCTTCTAAACATTTTAAGAAAAATACACAAATTTGATTTTCAAGCTCAGGTTGAGTTAATTTCGTATCTTTTCGTATAAAAAATCGAGAACCAATATTATGTGTAAATTGAAAGGATTTTTTATCAAAAGTTTTTGACAACCGAAGTTCCCCTTCTGGAAGCCAAAAATCTAAAAAATCTCGAATTGTTTTTTCAGTATTCATAAACTTTTAAATTTTAAAATTCTTAAATCCAGGATAAAATTGTCCAAACCCTCTTTTTTTAATTGAAGGATAATTCTTATTTCGATTTTGTTTTAAACAACATTCAATACACCAGCTATATTTCTCATTTCTATCTTCCCTATCCCAAAATTGGGAGGAAGGCTTGTTTTCACCACAAAAAGAGCAAATCATTTATTATTTTTTATCCTTACCCTTATTTTTTAGCTAATTTCAGGTATTTGTTAGATATTCACTTAACAAGATTAAATAGTTTTTGATTTACTTAACTTCTATCTAATACAGGATTTTTAACAGAGATATATATAATATTAAATATTTTGAATAAGTAATAATTATATATTAATAATATATAGGTCGAGTGGGTTAAAGGCTTGTTTTTCATAACCCTGTTTTCTCCTTTAAAATCCCTTATTAGCGATGGTTATTTAAAAATTCTCTGTTTCCATCCTCACACCCTGCCAGATTTCAGCACTACGCTTATGAGAACAGGGCATCCTGTATTGCGAGGTATTCGGGATTTCCTGGACGCACTTTTTCACTCTATTTACTTAAAAAAGAACATTTGATTTTACCCTTATATTATAACATATTATAAGTTAAAAGTCAAGGAAAAAATCATAAAAATTTGAATATTTTTTAAAATTTATTTAAAAATAGCTATTATAGCTAATATAATTGCTACAATCGGTATAATTACTATAGCTGAAATAATTAATGATACTAACAGTATTTTAGTAAAATAATCCATATAATCATTAAATTAGTTATAATTACTATTTTCCTCATAAGGATTAATAAGCTCAAATCCATCCTGGAGCATTTGACCATAGGGAGTTTCTTCTTCAATCCAGAAGGATTCATTACAATTTGGACAAAAAATCTCTACTGGAGAATTACATTTTATCTCATCAACAGGTTGTCCACAATTAGGGCAATACATATATATTAGACAAATAATTAATAAAAAAGTTCCCAAAAATTTTAAAGTATTTTATTTTTATTTCCATTTCACCTATATATTATACCATATTTAAAGTCATTTGTCAAGGAAAATCTTTGGATTTTTTAAGAATTTTTTAAAAAAGTTTAAAAATCTGGAATATTGACTTAAAAATGGAGATTTTTTATTTAAGAAAAGTTTTCAAAATTTTAAAAATAATTTTCTTGGTGGATACCACCCCTGCCCATAATGTCCGATAATCCAACCTACCTCCCCCGTTGATTTTAAGTAAATAAAGACATACTATATCTTGTGTATTGTTGATTAAATGGGCACACTATATGTAGTGTGTTGTATTGTGGCATAGATTTTAAGTAAAGGCAGGCCAATGTTGTAAAAAATCAACATTGATGTTTACAAAAAACAACAAGGGGGGATTATACCAACCCTCGTTATTCCTGCTTATACTATTATAAGATTCTCTAATACTACGCAATCCTCATTATTTGTTAAATAGATAACTAACAAATTCAAAAGTTTTTAACAATTTTTTAATTTTTCTCAGTTTTTTCTTGATTTGTTAATTCCGATTTGGTATAGTGGGGATATGAAAATTTTTAAACGATACTATACAAGTCGTAGATACCTGCCTTGTGTCATAAAAGGTTATGGCGGTCATTGGATTGTGTTATGGTGGGATTGGATTTGTATAATATAGTAGTGTTATACTAATACTGTAGTTCTTTGACAAGTGAATTGTCATCATTTACTCTCTCCTCCTTAAAACGGGGGAATAAATCCCCCGTGTTATTATAAAATAGAGTAAAAAAGTAAAATGATTCACACCCCTCTCTTCGGTAAGGTTTGCTGGTTTACCTTAAAAAAACCAGCAGCAATTATAAAGTTCTTTCAAATATCAATAGTGTTAAGGAATACGGTAAGGCAAAAACACCTTTTAACAATCGTGATTTTTATATTTTGTTTAATGTTAAGTCTTGTAAAAGTTTTTTCAAATTGTTAAGGGGTAAAGAGTATGTCTGAACGTAACATCCGATTTAGGAGATTAGCTGAAAAAAGAGTATCAAAAGCACTAAATGCGATTCGGCTAATTGGTAACTTATCTTCTGGTAACTATGAACATACCAAAGATGAAGTTACACAAATTGTTAATGCTTTACAAAACGGAATTGCTGAAATGGAAGCACGTTTTGAACAGCATTACAAACAGGAAGATATGGGATTTAGGTTTGATCGTCATTAACACAAACCAGCTTGGCCGATACTGGTAGAACAACAACGGCCAGCAATTATATTTTAAAATACAGAAAAATCACATAAAACAAATTTATCAATATCTTCAACCTGTAGTTTATTTGAAAATAAATATAAAAAGGGAAACAGAAAATTGGGGAAATTTTAGGATGAAAGAATGGTTACAAGTTTTAGGTCAGTTATTAGTATTATGTTTTATTGCTTTTTCCTTAATTATTTCTCTTTTTATTTGGATTAGGTTAATAAAATTTGTTTGGTATTTTTAAAATGACTGAATATGAAGCATTAAAACTGTATGATGAGTATCTTAACGGAGAAGGAGATATTGACGTAATGGGGATTAGTTTTACTTCATCAGAGATATTAAAAGAATTAGACCCGACAGCTTATAATTGCGGATTTGCTGATTTCTGCGATACTGAAAATATAGAAATTGAAGATTAAAGTAGTGAAAAAACCACCTAACCATAGATTAGAATTATGTGAAATATGTAGATATTTTAAGTATAAAGGATTGCTTATTGACGCTGTGTGTAAAAAATATAATGTAGTAACAAGTCGCTATAAAGTTTGTGATAGTTTTAAGAAAAAATAATTAGGAATCAAAATAATGTATCATTACGATTGGTTCGTTTGGATAATAGTTATTTTTATAGCCATTTTCATAGCTTGCACGTTAGCGGGTTATTAAGTTATATGAGCGATAATAAAGAAAAAATAATATGCTACTGTGATAATTGTCATACTTCCATTTTTAGCGAAACTGATAAAGCAGAATTTGATGGTAAAATTTACTGTGATAATTGTGCAGAAGAATTGTTAGTAGAATGTGAAGATTGTGGAGAACTGTTCTATAAAAATGATTGTGTTATTATAGATGGAAGATTTTTGTGCCAACCCTGTGCAGAAAATTATAGAGAATGTGTTAATTGTGGGGATATTTGTTCTTTCGATGATATGGTATTATGGCACTCTCATTATTATTGCAATAACTGTTTTGAAAGTTATTTTGCTTATTGCGAAAACTGTGATGAGTATTATCTTGCTGGTGAGATACATTGGAGTAGTGAGGAACAATGTCATCTATGCGAAAGATGTATGGATAGAATAGAAGGACATCAGATTATTGAAAATTTGCACTCATATAATTATAGACCTTGTTTTAATTTTTATTTAGGAAAATACGAAAAAACAATATCAGAAAAAAAATTATTTTTTGGTATTGAATTAGAAGTTGAAAAAAGCAGTGGAGATATTAAAAAAGAAACAGATAATTTACCTGAATTTGTATTTGCTAAAGAAGATGGCAGTTTATATAATGGTTTTGAAATTGTGTCTCATCCTGCTACTTATCAATGGTTAAAGGAAAATGCTGATAAATGGTTAAAGATTTTAACTATTAGCAAACGTGGTTTTATAAGTTTTAAGACGGATTCTTGTGGAATCCATATACATTTATCTAAAAATTATTTTGGAACGTGGCATTTATATAGGTTGTTAAAGTTTTTCTACGAAAATCCAGAATTTATTTTAAAGATTAGTCAAAGAAACAAAAGTAATTTAAACCAATGGGCGACTTTAGATAAAGTTGTTGATGAAAATAAAGGAAGAGATTTGATTTATAAAGCGAAAAATAAAAATGGAAATCATGAACGACATTGTGCAGTAAATTTGCAAAATCCTGATACAATAGAGATTAGAATTTTTAGGGGAACTTTGAATCCTTTAAGTTTTTGGAAAAACATTGAATTTTTACAAGCTTTAGTAAATTATACATTCGAAACTCCGTCTCGATATGTAAATGTAGCATCATTTTTAGATTATGTTAAAAATTATTCTAAAGAATTTAATAATCTATATCGCTGGTTAAAAAATAAGGGATTTTATTAAAATATGTGTTTAGCCATATTAAAAACTGCTGATTCAGTAATTACTCGTAGAGAGCTTAAAAATGGGTTTGATACTAATGATGATGGTGCAGGTTTTATGTTTACTGAAAATAGAAAGCTTGTAATTCAAAAAGGATATTTTGGATTTAGAAAATTCTACAAAGCTTTTAGACAAGCTGAAAGAGAAAATCCGAAAAGTAATTTTGTAATTCATTTTAGATTGGCTACTTCTGGCAAAAAAGATAGTGCAAACTGTCATCCATTTCTTGTTAAAAATAATGAAGAAGTTGGCTTTGCTCACAATGGGATTTTTAGTGGATTGGGGAATAATTTTTATTCTGATACAATGGATTTTAATTACAGAGTATTAAAAACTATGCCAAAATCTTTTATGTATTCCGTTGAAGCTATGAAGTTTATAAGCAAGTATTGTGGATGGTATAATAAACTTATTTTTCTAAATTCAAATAATCATTATATTATAATAAATGAAGATATGGGATATTGGAAAAATGGAGTTTGGTTTTCCAATGGATTTTCCAATTCTACTTGGAGATATAATGGATATGTGTATGATTTAGAAAATACAGAAGAAGATGAGAAAATAATTTGGAATAGTTGTGATATTTGTAATGGATTTTATCCAGAGGAAGAATTAGACTTGCTGGAAGATAGAAATTTATTAGTTTGTGAAAGCTGTAAAAATCTTTTAGAAGCAAAATATAAAAAAGCAGAATGTTTTTATTGTGGAAACATTGTGGAAATTATTGATGATAAATGTTCTAATTGTGGAATAGATGTTGATAGTGGCTGGCTTGTGCCAACAGATTTGGATTGATTGAGTGAGATAACTGCTTTAATGATAAAGACTTATAAAAAATTGAAAAAATCTAATTTTTCCCTTGACAAACCAGTTTCAATATGTTATAATGTTACTTGAAAATGGAAGAAAAAAATGATTTGTAGAGATTGTGAGCTTTGGGAAAAACGGGAAATCCCTAAAAGGAAAAACCAGTTTTACCCTGCAGGACGTTGCACTTTATTAGATTTTAATAAAAATGGTAAATCTATGTTTACTTCTGAATTTACTAATTGTAAAAGCGGAGTAAAAAAGGATGTTGAATAATAGTTGTGAACGACCAGCATTTTTAAGTGATGATTTAAGAAGTTTTAATCATCGTTTTATAATTGATAAAAGAGATTATAGAATGAGATTAAAAGATTATTATATAAAATCAAAAGGTAAAAATAATTTACGAAGTGGTTGTAAATTGGAGAATAAATAATGAAAGTTGAAATTTGTAATGAATGTGGTCGAAGTGTGAAACAAGGAAGTGGTTTGTTTGTTAATCGAGTAAGAGATTTAGATAATATAACAACACGGGAAGAAAATGGTAAACCTTATCCTAATGGTGATTTTATTTGTATAGAATGTGATGATAAATTAAGAGGAAATAAATAATTCAAACATTTTTACCATATCCTGATTTAGTAATATCTGTTCAATGTCTTGATAATAAAAGACTTGGTAAACAACGTGTTGAAGCTTACACGATATTAAAAGTATTAGCTGGTTTGACTAATGGATGGGAAAATCATCCTGTTGTAAAAATGTGGAATGGTTATGAAGATTGTTTGAAAGTATATATGAATGAGTGTATTTGTGAATGGATAGGACGTGGATTTAAAAATAATATGCAGATATGGTTTCCTGCTCATTATCATTGTTGGCAATATCCTAATTGGTTTGGGAATTTAGATTTTCATAATAGCCATAAATCAAATTTATTAAGAAAAAATCCAGAATGGTATGAACAATTTAATTGGAATGTTCCAAATGATTTACCTTATATTTGGCCTGTTTGAAGGATATAAAATATGGAAACTTTTAGAGTATTAGAAGTTGTTACTAAAGTTTATGCCTTTAATGTAAAAGCTGAAAATAAACAAGAAGCTTTAGATAGGATAAATAAAAGCTTTGGTGGTGAAACAGAATATATAAAAAGATGTTCAGAATATGACAAAGAAGTTTTTCGAGATTATGAGATAGAGGAATAAGATGTCAAAAAGAAAATTTAAAGTTGGCGATAAGGTAAAAGTAATTAGAGAATATGGGCAAGTTGAGCTTCCTTCTCAAAAATTAATAGGAGAGAAAGGCAAGGTTATTGCTATTTCTTCTGGGAAACATCCTTATCCTTATAGAGTAAATATGGAAAGATGGTATGATGTAAATTTTAATGCAAGAGAGCTTCAATTAATTAGAGCAAGAAGAAAAAATGCAAATAACAAACATTAATAAATATCCTATAGCTTTTGTAAATGCTGCAAAGGAAAGACTTCATAAATCTGTTGCAGACAGAATTGGAGTTACTCAATTAATAAATGCTCCATTAGTGCGAACATTATTGATTGAAAAGTGGGATGAAGTTGTTTTAGATGTTGATGATTTTGTTGATAGAATTTATGGAATTGCTGTTGATAAGTATTTAAGACAATTTGAAAGTGATGTAATTTTAAGTCAATTTAAATTGGAGTTATATTTTGATAAAGGAATAACTTTAGTTGGTGTTCCAGATAGAATTTGTTTAGACAAATCTTTTATTGGAGATTATAAATTTTGGAAAGTTGCGTCATTAAGATTTGAACAAACCGATGCAATAGCTCAATTAAATATTTATCGTTATCTTTGTAAAAAGTTACATAATTGGGGTATTGAAAAATTGTATATTCATCCTATGTTAAAAGATTGGAGAATCTTACCAAATTGGCAGAAGAAAAATGAAAGAGATTATCCTAAATGTAGAATACCAACATTTGAATTGCCTGTTTGGACTTATGACCAAACAGAATTATTTATACAAGATAAATTAATTGACCATTTAAATAATCCATATAGACCTTGCACTTCAGAAGAAAAATGGCAATCAGAAACTACTTATGCTTTAAAAAAGAAAGGCAAGAAACAAGCGGTGATTGCTTCTTTTGCTGGTAGTGGTGGAGAAAAAAAGTTTTTGACTGAAAATGATTGTATTTCAGAAGCTAAAAAAACCAAAAAAATTAAAAAATGGCCTACAAATGGTTATTATGTTGAAGCAAGAATTGGTGAATGTAGGAAATGTTTAAATTATTGTCCAGTAAGGTCTGTTTGTGAGTTTGCACAAAAGTTAGGAAGTAAATAATGAAAATACACAATAAAACATTTTTACAACAAATTTTTATTGGTATTGCAGTAGGTTGTGGTTTTGGAGTAATTTTACAGTTAATACTTTTTTTAATTAATTAAAGGAAATAAAATGGCAGGTAAATTAGTTTTGGGTGATAAGGAAATTCCGTTATCAGAGGAAACAACGGAAAAGTTGTTGAGCAGTTTAAAAAAAGAAAAGAAGTATAAAGTTGGAAGTATTTTTGAAACAAAATATGGAAATGTCATGTTGATTAATGATTTAATAAAGGGTCGATTTTCTTTGCTTTTTTGTTCAGGATTGTATCAGGGACAAACTGTGGGAAGTTGTGAAAGTTTTGAAGGTAATCATTGGGAAAAAATTTCCTTGCAAAAGATTAGAAAAATGCGTTCAGATATTTTTGAAGAAATAATAAAAGTTATTGAAAGGAAATAATAAAATGCCAGAGACGAATGTTCCAAAAGAAGTTTGGGAAATAGAATCTCTACGAATGACTCGTATGAATGCTTTAACACAAGCCCGAACAATGCTTTGTGAAAGGCAGAGAATTTCTAAATTTAATTATGAAGCTAAGAGGGAGCATGTTGTTGAATTAGCAAAATTTTTTGAGAAATGGGTTTTAAGAGATTAAATAAATTAATTAAATTTTAGGAGATGAAAAGATGAAATGTTTCGGAATAGGTAATTTAACAACAGATGTAAAATTGGGACAAGGTGGACAAAAAAATACAACTTATGCAAGTTTTGGAATGGCTTTTAATGATAAGATACGAAAGGAAACTGTGTTTATAAATTGTATTAGTTTTGGAAAAGCAGCCGAAATTATTGCAAAGTATTTAAGTAAAGGTTCACCATTATTTGTAGTTGGAAGATTAAGAGAATGGACTGGAGATAATGAGCAAAAGAAATATTCAGTTGCTATTGATGAATTTCAATTTATAGGTCAAAAAAATAAACAAAATTCTTCACCGCTTGGAGACGCTCCTGAAGGAACAACTTTAGGAAATGAAAAATCAAACAATAGTGAAAACTTAGATGGTTGTCCAATATAGTAGATATGGAGATTAAAAATGATTGAATTTGCTTTGGGAGTTACATTAGGTTTAGTTTGGGTTGCTTTGATAAAATATATTTTTATTAATTAAGATGAATAATATAACTCATATTTCGAGTTTACAATCTAATGTTGTGAACTTTATTACTAAAGGTTCTCCAAAATTATCTACTGGATTAAAAGAGCTTGACATGAAATTGTATGGTTTTGAAACTGGAGATTTTGTTTTAGTAGCTGGACGACCATCGATGGGCAAAACTGCTCTTTGTATTCAGTTTGCTTTAGGAATTGCTAAAAAATCTGAAGTATTATTTATTTCTCTTGAAACGTCTGGAGTTCAGTTATTTACAAGAATGATTAGTCATTTATCTGGGCAAAGTTTTTATGAAATGAAATCTGGAGAAGTTTCTTTTGAGAATGTGCAACCATTTATTAGTAAGATTAGTAAAAAACATTTGTATCTTTATGACAAGTCTGGAGTAAATTGTGAGTTTATAAAAAATGTGTTGAAAGAACAAAAATTTGATTGTATATTTATTGATTATTTACAGCTTTTAGGCGGGTTTGGAGAAGGATATGAACGTATATCAACAATTAGTCGAAATTTACAATCAATAGCTCATGATACTAAAGTTCCTATTATTGCAATTAGCCAGCTAAGCCGTGCTCCAGAGATGAGAGAAAATAATCGACCAAGATTATCAGATTTAAGAGAATCAGGAAGTTTAGAACAGGATGCAGACAAAGTTTTGTTATTGTATCGACCAGAATATTATCAAAAAGGAGACAATTTACAAGAAGATGATATTGGTTGTGCAGAAATTATAGTTGCAAAAAATAGGTCTGGTGCAACTGGAGTTGTAAAAGTTAAATGGATACCAGAAACAATGAGTTTTAAAGAATATAATTTGAAATTTTAGGATATGTAAAAATGTTGACAGTAAAAATTGAAATTAATGGTGTAGAAACGGATAGAATAGATATAAATAATATATCTTATGTAATTTCTTTAACCAAAGATAGTAGATATAGTGTAAATCATTACAATTTTTTAAATCATAATCATTGTAATTTGCCTATAATTTATCACAAACGCAAAAAAGGAAGATTTAATTTAATAGAAATTGTTGCTAAAAGTTTACAAAAGCAAAAATGAAAAACCAATTTGAACCAATCCGAATTTCTGATTTAGATATAATTTGTCCTATTTGTGGTAAACCTGATTGGTGTTCTGTTTCTGAATCAGGGGAATTTGCTTTTTGTCCAAGAACTGAAGAAGGTTCTATTGGACAATTTGGAGCATGGGGTTATATACATAGGATAAAGAAAAATGATAAAACTTCTAAATATAAAAAAGTTAGTAAGAGTAATCATAAAATAAATTGGGAAGTGTTACAAAAATTTTATATTGATAATTATAGTGAGAAATTTGGAGATAATTTTGAGAATAAATTAGAGATTGGATGGGATGGAAAAGCATATACATTTCCAGTTTATGATGAAAAAAGAAAAATAACAGGAATCCAAAGAATTTTTAAAGACAGAACTAAATTATTTATAAAAGGTTCAAAGGATGGGATATTTTGGCCTATTGGATTACAATTTAATGATTATCTTTTAATTTGTGAAGGAGCAAGCGATACACTTACGGCATTAAATTTAGGATTTGAGGCAGTAGGAAGATTAAGCTGTAATAATGGAGAAAGAATTATTTGTAAGTTATTAAAAGAAAAGCAACAATGCAGACCAATTATTATTGCTGATAGTGATGAAGTTGGAATTAAAGGAGCTAAAAAATTAGCTATTAAATTATTAGATATTAATCCTGCTTCAATTTTAATTCCTCCAATGAAAGATTTAAGAAAATGGGATGAAAATGGTTTAACAAAAGAAAAATTATTATTAAATATTAAAATTATAGAAAAATATAGAGAAGGAAATTTTTTAAATGACTAAAAATAAAAAACCAATTTTTCAAAAACATCATATTATCTACAAAGATGGTAAAAATAAAAAAGAGATAACTCGAAACATAAGGAAGGGTGTGCATCGCATCGTTACCTTAATTCGGTTTTTTAATTTTTTAACAAACGAAGAAGTCGAAACAATTAAACTTGAAGCAGAACTAAAGAAAAAATTTGTTGATGGTAAGTCTTTGTCAAATAAAGACTTACAATAATTTTTATAAAATTGGAATTTTTTCCTTGACAAACTAAAATGAATTTATTATAATGAAGGAGAATGAAATGAAAAAGTTTACTGAGATAATTTTATATATTTTATTATTGATAGCAACTTTTTTAATTATTGGTTGTCAATCTGAGTCAGTAGTTCTAACCAAACCAATTACACCAGAGGTTCAAACTGTAATTAAGAATTTAAGTTGGATACAAATGATTTTAATAATTGGAATTGTTAGCTCAATATTTGCTTGTTTTAATGGTGCTGCAAAAATTGGGATTCCATTATTGATTAGCTCTTTAGTTGGGTATGGTTTAACTTCTGCAATGTTGTTCTATGCTAAAATTATTGCATTGACAAGTTTAGTTGGTGGAGTTGGTTTATGTGGATATATGATATTTCTTAAACATAGAGCATTAAAAGAAATTATTGCTGGTGTTGAAAATGTTAGAAGGTGGGTAGGAGATGAAAAAGTGAATGTTGACAATACATTAGCTAACAAACAATCTTCTACAACAGAGAAAATAGTTGAGAAAATAAAATGGAACAATATGTAGTTAAAAACGAAATATGTAAAGATTATGTGTGGTATGTGTGTGAGTTAGAAATAGCAGATGAATTTCCATCTGACCCTAAAAATACTTGGCTTGTTCAGGTAACTGAAACACAAAGGAAATTTAATGCTTTAGTATTTTCTAAAAGAAAAGCTGAATTATTGGCTTATGTTTTAAATAATCAACCTGATGAAGAAGGATATATTGGTATATGGGAAATAGAAAAGTTAATAAAGGAAAATAAAAGTGTTTAATTTCATATTAGGTTTTATTAGTGGAATTATTAGTTTTATAATTGTGAGAAGATTTTTTAAGTTTAAAAATCTTGGTGTATTATTGTTTTGGAAAAAGTGGATTTAATGGAGAAATAAAATGTCTAATATATTTTTAGGAATGAATATAATAACTTTATTGCTGTTAGCATTTCTAACTGCTGTTGGAGTTTATGATTTATACAGATATTTCAAAAACAAAAAAACAATTAGCCAAAAAGTTCACGCTTGGTTTCCTAAGGCTGGTGATATAATTTTATTGTGTGGAATACTTGGCTTGATTTGGTGGATATTTACACCTAATGTTTTTGCAATTGTTTTAATTGGTGTAATTTTAGGTCATTTCTTTTGGAATGAAGATTAATAATATATTTTATATTTAGCTGGCTGCAATATTAGAACAAGTGTAGGTAATTGCAAAAAATTAAATTGGGTGGATGGGAATTTGATGCCAGCTTTTAGGAGAAATTAAGATGAAAGATTTGATGTTGGATATTGAAACATTAGATGTAAAAACAACTGCTGTAATTACACAACTTGGTGCTTGTTATTTTGATAGATATACAGGAAAGATAGGAAGAACATTTTTACAAAATATTTCTGTTGGTAGTTGTTTAATGTATGGATTAACTGTTGATGAACAAACAATAAATTGGTAGAGAATTCAAAAAAATAAAAGTTGGTTAGAACTTCCAGTAGATTTGATTATTGCATTAGAACTTTTTAGAGCTTTTTGTGATAAAAAAATTAAAACTGTTTGGTCTCATGCTACTTTTGATTTTCCTATTGTATCTAATGCTTACAAAGTTTGCAATTTAAATTTGCCTTTTCATTATAGAACAGCAAGAGATATACGAACTTTAGTTGATTTGTCTAATTTAGATTATAATAAAGAAAAGGAAGATAAAACTCATAATGCTTTAGAAGATTGCTTATATCAAGTAAAATATTGTGTGAAGTGTTTTAATCAATTAAGAGAACTAAAATGATTAAAAAGGAATTTGGAAAAAGAAGAAGTTTTTTGACTGGTGCAAAAAAACAATTTGCAGAGGGAAAAGGAACACCAGTTTTAATTCCACCAGACGCTGTTTTAGATGTGGCTATTCACTTTGAAGAAGGCGGGGAGCTTCATGGTGAAAGAAATTGGGAAAAGGGAATTCCATTGAGTGAATTAATGAACTCTCTTGAACGGCATATACAACAGGAGAAACTTGGTTTAACAGATGAAAGACATGATAGAGCAATAGTTTGGAATGCCTTAGTTTATTTGGCTACTAAATTAAGAATTCAAAAAGGAATTTTACCAAAGGAATTAGATGATATTCCTAAAATTATAAAGGTAAAATAATGGATAATGATATTAAACCAATAGTTTATGTATCAACCCCAATAACGGGTGCTTGGGGTAAAAGTGCTTCTCCAAATTATATGATGGATAATTGTATGAGAGCTATTCATTTTACTAATCAACTAAGAATTTATTATCCAGAAGTGAAATATTATTGTCCAGCCGAAAATGATTTAGTTGTTCAATATCTTTTTAAAGATAAGAATGTTTTAGTTAAATCTGTTCTTAATGCAGATAAAAGTATTATAAATGATTTTTGTTCTGGCTTAATTGCCTATAAATGGGAGAAAAGTAAGGGAGTTGATATAGAAATAAAATATGCAAAAGAGGAATTAAATTTACCTTGTTTAGAAATAGAAAGACTTTTAAAAGACGGTGTAGAAAATTTAATTAATAATAAAGCCAAAGAATTATTGCTTACTGGATTTGTTGGAAGCGTTCAAAAAGAATTTGATGAAAGTCCTAAAGAGCTTACAATTATGTATAATAAATTTTTTAGGTATTAAGATGAAACATAGTTTATTGTCAAATTTATTTTATTTAATAGGAAGTATTTGTTTTGCTGTTGGAACTTTAATTTCTATGATTAAAGGAAGATAATTGGAGAAATAACATTATGAACGAGATAAGATTTTTGTTGGAAAGAATATCTAACGCAAAGTTTGTCCACTATAACGAACCAATGACATTAGAGACAGCAAGAGAATTTGCCAATCGAGCCCTTTCTCTCCTACCTACCAGTGGCTGGATACCTGTTACAGAGAGATTGCCAGAAGAGTATGCTGCGGTTTGGGCTCGCAAGGAAAAAGAATTTTATTGTGCTTTTTGGACAAAGGATGATGGTTGGTATTTAACTTTGCCTTCGGCAAGGTTGGCACCTATAAGACTAATAGGTATTACTCACTTTATGCCCATTCCACCCCTTCCTGCCGATGAGCCGTGCGAGACGTGCGGGGGAAGTGGTCATAAAAGATTTGAAAATCCTCCATCAGTAAATAGAGAAACAGGCAAACCACATACATATCCTTGTCCCGACTGCAAGGGCATAGGTAGGCAGCCCTCAGAGAAAGAGGAGAGTGGAGTAAAAGAGTCTGCGAAAGAAGCGTTAGATATTTTGTTGAAATGGCTTATGGATGAAGAAAGAGTATCGGTCGCAGAAATGCATAAAGTTAAAAAGTGTATCGACCGCCAATCAGCCAGAATAGAGGAGTTGGAGGCCAAGCTCACCAAGAGGGGTGAGGCGATGAGATATATGAGGGATTTTTATAGTCGAAGAAAAGATGTAGATTGTGTGCTTTTGCAAACCCTTGGCCCCGACTTCGAGGAGATAATAAAGGAGAAATGAGAAATGAATAGTTTTAACGCAAATGATGTTAAGCCAAACGAGATAATTGAGTTTTCCTGTTCAAAATGTAAAGCTATAAAGCGGGAGAATGCACGGCGATTCTTTGAAAAGATTCCGAGCTTATTACTATTACCAAAGTTAATGTGTAAATGTGGAGGAGAAATAGTAGTAACTATATTAGAAAGCGAGGTCTCTAATGACCAAGGGAAAGATTAACAGAGAAAGGAAAAATTTATGAACTATAATCAAATGACAAAAAAACAATTATTGGAAAGACTTAATTTTAAATGTAAACACGGCCATAATGGAATCGCTCATCCAAATTGTTATAAAACTGAGAAACATATAAAAGAAAAGATTGGTTTCCTTGATATTGAAACAAGCAATCTTAAAGCTAATTTTGGAATTGTTTATTCTTATTCTATTAAAGTTGAGAATAGTGAAAAAATTTATCATAGAGTTATTACGCCTCAAGAATTAAAAAGTAAAACAATGGATAAAAAAGTTGTATCTGATTGTATTAAAGATATGAGAAAATTTGATAGAATTATAACTCATTATGGAACTAAATTTGATTTGCCTTTTTTAAGAACAAGAGCTATAATTTATAATCTTAAATTTCCTGTTTATGGAGAATTAAAGCATACGGATACATATTATTTAGCCAAAAGACTGTTGTGTTTACATAGTAATCGTCAAAATATAATTGCTGAATCTTTGTTTGGAGAAACTATTAAAACAAGGCTTGATAATCATCATTGGGTTAAGGGGTTACAGGGAAATAAAAAGTCTTTAAAATACATTCTTAATCATAATATTGCTGATGCAATAGAACTTGAAAGGAACTATCATAAATTGGTTGGTTATTCAAAACAAACTAATAGGAGTTTATAATGAGTCCGATTCATAAAGGAAAAGACGGTAAATGGTATTTTTGGGATGAAACGTGGGCTTTTAAACATGGCCCATTTGATACTGAAGAGGAAGCACAAGAAGCTCTTAACAAATATGCTTTGGAACAACTAAATTGGGAGTAAACTATTATGCAAATTCAATTTGGTAAAAATCCAGAAATTACGTTAAGTGTTAATTGGAGAGCATTTCTTCATTCAGGATATTTAGCTCTTCCTTTTGCAATAAAATGGTGGGCTTTTAAGAATGCAGGAAGATATAAAAGTAGAGAAGTTTCATTTTTGTTTTTAGGTTTGGAACTTGGTTTAGAAATCTGGCGGTATGAAAATGAAATATCCTAAAATAGAATGTTCTAATCCACATTGTGATAATTATTTAAGTGAAGATGAACTTAATTTTTGTATGTGTGAACTTTGTTTAAATGCTTTTTGTTATAGTTGTTTTAAAGATTTTGAAGTGTGTGAGAACTGTGGTCGGATAGGATGTGAAGATTGTATTGAATGTGATGAAGAGACTGGATTTTATTTTTGTGATACATATTGTAAAGAAGAATTTTTAGAAGATGAATAATAAAAAATATCAAATTATATACGCTGACCCGCCTTGGGAATATAATGCTGGTAGATGTTTAACTCCAGAAAGTTTATTATCTGGAGAAAATCAAACTCCATATAAGTATATGTCTATGAAAGATTTATATAAATTACCAATTTGGTTGATTGCAGATAAGAATTGTTTGTTATTTTTATGGACTACAGGTCCAAAACTAAATGAAGCATTTCCATTAATGGAAAAATGGGGATTTGAATATTCTACTATTGCTTTTGTTTGGGAAAAAGAAATAACAAATCCAGGATATTATACATTATCATCTGTTGAGATTTGTTTAATTGCTAAGAAGGGAAAGATTCCACAACCAAGAGGAAGTAGAAATATTAAACAATTTTTATCTGAAAGAAAAAGAAAACATAGTCAGAAACCAAATACTATTAGAAATAGAATAACAGAAATGTTTCCAATGCAGTCTAAAATAGAACTTTTTGCTCGACAAAAAACTCCTGGTTGGGATGTTTGGGGAAATGAGGTTGAAAGTGATATTGAATTATGAACATAGTTGCTAAATTTTATAAAGGATATAAAATTTGAATAGACAATTTATAACAATATTTAAAGAAACTAAAGATTGGTTTGATAATAATCAATCAGATAAATTTGCTGTCGATACTGAAACAACATCTTTAAGATATGATGATTTAAGATTAGTTGGAATATCATTTTGTAATGGAGAGAATGCTTGTTATATAGATTTATTTGAGAATAAAGAATATGCAGATATAATTGGATTTATAAATTTACAATTTTGGGATAATATAAAAAAGATTGTTTTTCATTCAGCACCATTTGATTTAATGGTTTTTTGGAAATGTGGACTAAAAAATTTAACAAAGAATATATTTTGCACAAAAACTGCTGCACATCTTTTAGATGAAAATCGACCAACTGGATTAAAATATTTAGCAAGATATGTATTAAAGAAGAAGAAAGTTATTGATTATAAAGATGTTGAAGGTTTACCTAAGAATCATCCAAAATTTTATGAATATGCAATTAATGATAGTATTAATACTTGGGAACTTTATGAAGTATTTGCTCCTCAATTACAACATCAGAAGTTAGATGAATTATTTTATTCAATAGAAATGCCTTTTCAATTTAGTTTAAGAGATTTGGCGGTTAATGGAATACTTGCAGATAAGGATAAAGTTGAGCCATTGAAGAAAGAGTTGAAAGATTTGATTTTTAATTTAGAATTAGAGATGGTTAAATCTGCTAAATTGCCTTATGGAATTCAAAAGAATTTATTTGATGATACTTCAGAAGTTATATCATTTAATTTTAATAGCCCAAAGCAATTAGTTGAAATTATAACTAAGTATCTTGGATTAAAAATAACTGAACTTACTGATGGAGGAGATTTAAGTGTTTCTAAGAGTTCATTACAGAAACTCGCTGGACAACACAAGTTTATAGATTTACTTAGGAAATATAATAAAGTTACTGATTTTATGCAAAAATCTGTTAATCCATTTGAAGATTGGGTGCAATTGGATGGACGAATAAGAACTGATTATAAAAATACTGGAACAGTTACAGGAAGATTAAGTTCAAGGAATCCTAATTTACAAAATTTACCGAGACCAGGAGAATTTTAAAATGAAAAAATATAATTTATTAATTAAATCACATTGTTACTTTCCAGATTTTGAAGATGAATGCGTTGCTAAAAATAAAAAGGAAGCAGCTTCCATTTTTAAAATGAATAATCACAATACTTTAAGAGAATTTAGTGAAGAAGATTTATTAAAATATATAGATGAGGAATAAAAATGAAAATAGTTGAAGCTAATAAAGTAAAACTTATAGGAGAACATGTTTTGGTTTTTGATGATAAGCAGGAAGCTGAGCGAGTTGTGAGGTTTATTAAAGAAAATCTTCTTATAGAAGATGAATTTAATGAAAAATTGGAAGATTTATACGATGGGTAAAGGGTCAAAAAGACGACCGACTTTAATAACAAAAGAAGCTGAGGATTTGCAATGGAAACTTGCTTATGGTAAAATTTCTCTTATTGATTATAAGAGAAAAAGAGAACAATTAGAAAAAACAAATAAATGGTGGAAGAAATGAAAACAAATTTTAGAAATTTGTTTATTGCTCCAAAAGGTAAAGTCTTTATAAAAGCAGATTTTGATAATCAGGAACTTAGAGTTTGTGCTTCTGTTTGTCAAGATGGTGCTATGATTACAGCATTAAAACAGAACAAGGATTTACATTTAACAACTGCTAATGCTTGTTTTAATTTAAATATACCTGAACCAGAATTATATAAATCTCATCCAGAATATAATAAACATTTAGAGAAATATAAAGAAGAAAGATATATAGGTAAGAATGGAGTAAATTTTCCAATTCTTTATGGCTCTTCTCCTTGGGGAGTTGCAGAAAGGTTGAATAGAGATGAAGATGAAGTTAAAAAATGGTTTTATTCATTTTTTAAATTATACCCAAAAGTTCAAAAGAAAATAAATGAAACAAGATTTAGAGTTCAAAATCATCAACCAATTAAAACAATATTTGGTAGAATTAGAAGATTAGATTTTACTGGAAATAAAGCATTTAGACAAGCATTCAATTTTTTAATTCAAAGTGCTTGTGCAGATATATTAAGAATTGCAATGAATAATGTTAGAACCTGGTATTTAAAATATCCAACTATTGAAATAAAACCAGTTTTAACTGTTCATGATGAAATTGTTTATGAAGTGGATGAAAAATATATGAAATGGGTTGCTAAAGAAATTAAAAATATAATGGAGAATAGTGTAATTCTTTCAGTTCCTCTTAAAGTAGATATTTCTATTGTTAAAAAATATGGTGATTAGATGTTTGATAAAAAGAAACATCATAGAGAATATATGAAAAAATATTATCAAGAAAATAGAAATAATATTCGTGAAAAACAAAGAATCTATCATAAAAAATATTATAAAAGGAATAGAAAAAGAAAGTTGGAACAAAGAAAAGAATATTACAAAAGACATAAACCAAGTTTTATTAAAAGAAGAGCCAGGTTTTTAAAAAGTAAATATAATTTATCTTTGAAAGATTATAATTCTTTGTTTAAAAAACAAAAGGGTTGTTGTGCCATTTGTGGTAAACATCAATCTGAATTTAAAATTAAGTTTTGTGTTGACCATGACCATAAAACTGGAAAAGTGAGAGGATTGTTGTGTAAATATTGTAATCATTGCTATGGATGGTTTGAAAAGTATAAAAATAAAGCTTTAAAATATTATAAACATAATAAATAAAGGAGGTGATTATTATTCCTTATATTAAAAAACAAGATAAAACTCGATGGGAAGAATTGTTGAATCATATTGATGGTGAATTTGAATTTCAACTTCCATCATCGGGTGAATTAAATTATATAATTATTTCAATGATTCATAATTATATAATGAGAGTTGGATTAAAATATCATAATTTAAATGAAGTAATTGGAGTTTTAGAAGGGGTTAAATTAGAATTGTATCGTATGGTTGTAGCAAAATATGAAAATAAAAAAAGGCTGACTAATGGTGGGGTATCAGAATTAGATGCTAAAAATTTAGAAGATGTGAGATAATAGAGGATTAAAATGTTAAAAACGATAAAGTTAAAAATAGAATGCTCTTGTGGATTTTCAAAAATAGTAGAACTTCAAAAGAATATTTTAAATATTTTTGAAATACCATCATTTTTTTGCCCTCATTGTTTTTCATTACTTAATACTATACTTCTCGAAAAAATTGAAGAAAAAAAAGATTGATATGAAACTTGCTTTTTGGGATGGAAAATCTAATGGAACAAAAGATTCTATAAATAAAGCAAAGAAATTAAAAAAACCTACACTTATTATTTATTTTTAACTAAACCATTATTTACTCCTTTTCTTTGTTTAGCCCATAGTAAGTCAGAATTATTATGGGCTATTTTTATTTAACTATTTTACAAATTAACTCTATAATTATTTTAATAACACCAGTTCCGATAATAGTTATTAAAGCTATTGTTATTGCCCAATGATGTTTTAAATGATTATCAAATTGTTCTTTTAAATTTTTTAATTTAGTATCTATACAGATAAGATACTCTTTAGTTGTCATATTTTTTTTCTTTGCCATAATTTTACCAAATCTTCCTTTTTTTCTTTTTTTCTGGAATTTCATAACCACCAGAAAATAAAACATGAACTATTTTCTGCCAATCATCACGGTTGGTTTTTGTGTATCTTTTTCCAGTTCTTTGATAATATTTTCTCATTAATTCTTTTTTCATTAAGTTCCAAAAGGTTACTCCACGAACATCTTTTTTAGCTTCATATCTATTAATAGCTATATCACAAAATGGAATTAAAAATTCAGCCATATCTCCCATTGTAGAACCAATTTCATTTACTGTAGCAGCACTCATTCCTTTTTCTTGAACTGTCCAACTAAATCTGTTCATTTTTTCAATTAACCAAGCAGGGCCAGGAGCTAAAGGAGAATAACCAAATATTGTTTGAGTTAATCCATAAGCTTCTCTTCCAGTTAGTTTATAAAGCAACCTTCGAGCAAGTGAAGCTCCAATATATAAAGCAACTAAATTTCCTAATCCTCTATAAGCTTGACCTAAATTTCCTGTTTTTATTCCTTCATACATAGGTTTTAAAGAGTTTTGCCAAGCGAGGTTAAAAACCCCTCTTGGATATACCATAAGACCTACTAATATTCTACCTCCTAAAGTTTGTTCGGAAGGAGAACGTAATCCAGTTCTATATCTAAAATGAATATTTTCTGTTTTGTATTCCGCAACTTGTCTTATAAATTCTCTATCATTTCCTTCTTCAATAAGATTTACCAAATCAATTTGTTGTTTTGGGTGAAGAGTGTCTAATTTTAATCTATGAACAAATTGCTTAAAATTTATTTTTCCTGCTCTTAAATTTTCTATATTTCTCTGAGCAGCCCTATGGATTGGAAGCCAGGTTATTGTTCTATTTATTTCATCTGAATAAATAAATACTTTCCCAAATTCTTCAGCAAGATTTGCAAAATATCCACGAACAGGGTCTCTTATTTTACTCTCTTCTAACATCATCCATTCTTGATATACAGGCATTCTTTCAGAAATACCAGATTTCCACATTAATTCTTTATCTTCAACTCTTTCAGTAGCTCCTTTTTTTAATGCTATATCTTTTAATGAAATAGCAGATTCCTTCCAACTTAATTGTGTTGCTCCATAAGCGGGGGATTGCATTATATTTCGAGTAAAAAACCAAGCCCCTTTAAATGGATTAAGAAAGTAAAATTTCCAAAAAACTCTTAAAGCCTTTTTAGCCCATCGTATAGGTAGTTTTTGTTTTGTTCCTCTACCCAAAATATTGTTTACATAATCTCTCATTATATCTATATCAGATTGTTGGGGATTTATTCCTTCAAAAGTTTTCCAAAAATTGACAAGATTATCCATTGTAAGCAATGCAGTATTTATTCGAGTAAAATGGTTTACTGTATTTCTTATTACAGAACCTTCAATTGGTGAACCTTTTCCTTCTCTTGAATAAGCTTCAAATGGAACTGTAGAAGGCAATCTTCTAAATTTCTTTAATATATCCTTTGGAGCTAAAGAAGTAACTATTTCATCAACTAAACTTTGTGCCTCTCTTACTGATGGATAATAATTTTCCCTTGCAACCCAATCTTGTTTCATTATCCAATCTTTAAAATTCCCCTTTGCTAAAGCTTCCTTTCCTTCTTTCAAAATTACATCTGCTTGTGCTTTTTTTACAGATTTTGGTTTTTTGTTATATTCAGCCCATAATTTAAAACGAAGCAAACCTATTCTATATTTACCTTCACTTTGATATAAATTTCTTAAAGCAACTCCAATATTACGAGTTTTTTCATTCATGTTTTCCCAAGATGATTTTCCGACTTCATCTGTCGGGTCATGTAGCCACCATCTTAAATATTCATTTTGTTTAACTGAAATTGTTTCTAATCTTCTTTTTATTCCAGTTCTTTCCAAAACATTATTTACAAGATTAGTAGCAGATTGATTTGCAATAGTTGAATCATAAATTGCTGCTTTAAAATTTTTATAAAGATTTGTTCCTGTTTCCATCTCTATATCATATAAAACATTTCGAGCAGGTTGTAATTCTCTTGCCCAACTTATAAAAGGTTTATTAGGCTTTTTTGACCTCTTATAAATTCTTTCTGCCATTGTTTGATATTTGTCAAATTGGAATTCTCTGATATTTGAATTTTCTGATAAAGGATTTCCAGAAATCATAAAATCAATTAATTTATTAAAATTATCTTCTGTTCTTGAAAGACCTCTTAATATCCTTTGTTCTCTATCCTTTAATCCAGTTTTTCCAATTTTATCAGATTGTGTTATTGCATTTAGTTGATTATCAAAATAGTCAACTATAATTTGAGCATCTCTTTGATTAAATTCCTCCCAGGATTTTCCAGTTAGTTCATTATATAAATTTTGTCTTTGGTCTCTTGTATATCCTAATTGTCTTGATTTTGTTTGAACATCTATTCTTTGTCTTGAAGTTGGAGTATTTGTTTTTTGTTGAGCTATTTTTTCAGGATTTAAAGTTGTATCATTAGTTTTAACTTGATTATCAATTTCTGTTTGCTGATTATCATACAATTTTAATGCTCTGGTTTCTCTTAATTGTTTTGCTTTTTGTTGAGTTACAGATAGTGTAGTTGCAGGTAAAGTAGTTATGGCAGCAACACCTGTAGCAATAATTCCAGCCCTTTTTGCTCCCTGCCAAGTAGCTAAATTTGGAATCTCATAATCAGGATTTCTTTCTTTCATTTCTTCAGCAGCTTTTAATAGAAGTTTATTTTCTAATCCTTGTTGTGAAACTTCTTCCAAACCTTCAACTACTGAACCTCCAACATGAGATAATATTTTTTTAATAATTGTTTTTTGTGCTGGTTTAGATAAAGCTCTATACCTTCCTAACATCCATAATTGTTGAGCATATTCAATAACTCCAGAACCTATACCATACATTCTTGCATATCTTTCTGCTATATCTCTATCTATTCCAAGAAGGTTTGCATCATCTAAAAAAGAACCCGCTTCCATAGCAACTAATGGAGCAGCCCCTCCAATATGTGCTGTAACTTCAGAGGTTATTGCAGCTACAGATGGAGCAGTTGCCACGTCTGTTGGGTCAGGCCCCCCAGTAACTAAAGCTGCCGTTGCTCCAGCAGCAGCAGCCAAAGGTGCTCCAGCAATTCTTCCTAAAGCTCTTCCAGCAAAGGTTGTTAGTAAAAGAGGAATTTGGTCTCCAACATTTGCAGCCCAAGTATTTAAAACTTCTGGAATATATTTAGTTTCAATTTGATACCATTTTCTATCTTCACCAGTAGGCCACAATTTCCCACCAGCAATTTTTGCAATTCTTTCAACTTCTTCTGGATTTTGTAATGACTGTAAAGTTATGCTTGCCTTTTCCAGTAATGGGTCAAGACCATAAGCTTTTCCAGGAGTATAAACCTCTGCTCCTCTTAACATTACAGCAGGCTTATTAATTACACTTTGACCAAAAGCTGATGCAAAAGTTCCAAACAAAGAAGAAGTTTTTCTCACTTCAGCTTCTTCAATTGGAACTGCCGATTCAAAAGATACTTTTGGTTCTGTAACAGGTTTTGCTGTTTTAAATTCTATAGCCATTACTCCATCACCCTCCAACCCTCAGATTCCGCTTCTTTTTGTTTTGATTCCCATTCATCTGAAGATACATCCATTATTTCACCAGTTGGTGATTGAATCCGAACCATATTTTCCATAGGCGGGATTTCAGCTAATTTAGGAAGTAATCCTAATTCTTCTGCAAATTGTTTACTTTCCTTATCAGTCCATTCTATCTCTTTATGTTTTCTTAAAACTCTATCCAACACGGAAAATATCTGAATTTTTTGAGTTGTATTTTTAGCAAACCAACCAGCTTCAGGAATATATTTTTTAAGCATAGAAATTGCCTCTACTCCGCTTAAATTATAAGCTCCAGGTCTCCAAGAAGAAGCATCTTCCAATCTACCTACCATCCAATCAATATCTTTTTCCAAAGTAGTTATAGCAGTTGGAGCACCAGGTTTTTGAGCAGATGTTAATTGAGGAATTCTTGGCATACTCTGAGTAAGTAAATTTATTCTTGCATTTGATTTAGTTCTTTCATCCAAGTTAGTTGCATTATTTATTTGTTCTAATTTTCTTTCTATATCATATACTTTAGATTTTACTTTCTGACTATTTAATTTAAATTCTGAAAAATTCTCTGCTGCTATTACTTGCTTTCTCCAATCAGGTAATCCCGATTTTATAACTCTATCATCAGCAGCACTCCACTCCTGTCTCAATCTATCATATTCACTTTGCCATAAATATTCCTTTTCTTGTTCAGCCCATTTAGAAGAACCATATTCAGGAGTAATTGAGATAGCTCCTCTCGTTTGAGCTTGAGCCAATCCCATACCATAAGCACTTGGAACTTCCCACAATTTACCCCCTAAATGTTTTATTCCTTCAGGCCAAACACCTTCAGGGATTTGCCTTTCAAAACCAGGAGGTTTTTCTCTGCTATAAACAATTTCGTCAGTTTCAGGGTCAATCCAACCATATCCTTTTTCTTTAGTATAAGCATAACCTGTTATTGGATTTTTATTCATTTTATTTTCCTAATTTTAAAATATTATGGTTCTTTTAATTTAATTGAAATTGAAAGTGTTATACCTTCTTGTTGAGCCAAATAAACCAAGGAAGCTGCTTCATCTGCTGACAAATCCTTGGTTATAATAATTTTATCATTATTTCCAGTAGTTCTAACTTGTAAATTATCAGAAGTTACTTCAAATCCACATTCATCAGATATTGTAGGCATTACATTTCCTTTCTACTATTATATATAATATTATGATACATCTGTTATAATTCCTCCAACAACTGTTACTGTATTTGCTTCTGCATTTACCCAACTTCCTGTATAACCATTATCTGCTTGAATTGTTCCAGCCGTTAAATCATTAGGAATATCTACATCTGCATTGGTGTCTATTACAAGAGCATTGTTTCCACCCATCTGAAAATATAAGGGATATAAATTTGTTCCTGTCCCTGCTTTTGCAATTTCTATACTATAATAACTTTTAGAAGCAGTAAGATATAACCTTTCCCAATTAGAAGAATCATTTATAAAATCAGTATTCCATAATGCTAATCCAGTTTGAGTATTCCATCCTGAAGTCCCTTTTGGAATAATATAAAAAACCATTCCACTATCATCGTTTTGCGGATAAAAACTTCCTCTTGCCCCGTTTGATGTAGCACCCCCCGAATGTTGTAATATATATCCGTAATTGCTTGCCCTTGGAAGTGTAATAATTGCGTTAGTCCCTAATTTTAATGAACCAGTCATATCTATACTGCCAGTTCCAAAAGTAGATGTCGCTGGTGTCCAAGTCAATAAACTTGTATCTACTAATGTTCCAGCAGAACTATAAGGTATTCTTCCATCATCTATATCAGTCAAAGTTATGGTTGGATGGGTTGGGCTATCGCTGGTTTTTAATGCTTGGTCTAATCCATCAAGGTATGTCCATTCATCAATCGAAAGTGTAGTTTCTTCAATAGTAAAAGTAGTTGCTTCTACCTCTCCAGAAAAAACTACTAAATCACTATTTATATTCAACTGACCTATTGTAAGATTTTCAATAGTGTCCCCACTTGAAAGCTTAATCTCAGCAGTATTATAAGTTCCACCACTAAAATCTATTCCATAATCAAATGCCTTATTTCCACCAGATAAATTCGTAGCTTTAAAATATATTCCAGCATTTAATGCTTGACCATTTCCACCTACAGCTTCATTTTCAATATAAATTCCATAACCAGAATTTGAAATGTATCCTTCGGTTGCATTATTTCTTGTATGAATTCTAACATGCAAAGTTCTTAAATCTGTAACGGTATCTTTTGAATTCCATTCCGCATTAAATATCCCTGCTCTCATCATAGATATTGTAGCAGCAGTAGAATCTGATTTTCCTATAGCTTCAGCAATTAAACCATTAAGAACTCCAACATTTATTCCATCATTATTAGCTGCTTGAAATAAACCACCTTGAATTTGTGTAGATGTGTCTGTTGTAACAGCAGAAGCTCTTGACCTAATTCCAGTTGCATTATAATTATTTCCAGAATAATGAATTTCAAAACCATATTCTCTTACATCAGTAACATCTATTGGAGAACTAAACGAGCCAGCAGTTAATTTTCCTGGAATGTCAAGTGGATTAGTTATTGCTAAAGTAACAGTTCCATCACCATCATCAGAAACAGAAATTTGATTTGTAGTTCCAGCAACCCAATTTGTTAAATCTGAAACAGATTTTAATTCTATATCTGAATCAGTTTTTAAAAGTCTATTTGAAGTTAATCCAGATAAAGTTAATCCAGAAAATATTGGAGAAGAAACTTCACTAAGTTCTCTTGAAATTATATTAAAATTGTTTTCTACCGTTACCCAATCACCAGATATTACAGGTGTTAATTTTCTTGACATTATAAAATCTCATTAATAAACTTTATATTGAAATCTTCTTTCTTGCTCAGTTTCAAATTGTCTTTCTCTTTCAGCTTCTTCTGCTTTTTTATCGGCAAGCATTTTTTGGGTTAAATATTGCATACCTGCTGTATATCTTGCTGTCTCTCCAGGGTCATAATATTGTGAATAAGTTGGAGCAGCAGCAGCAAGTTGTCCTATAGTTTGTGCTCCAGTAAGTCCTGCTTGTGTCATTCTTAAAGTTCTTGCTTCCTCAGCAGCCCCCATAGCTTCTAATGATTGTGCTAACTTCTCTATTCTTATATCTTCAACCCCAAGCAATTGTTGAGTTGCATACCTTCCCGCCCTTTGTTGTGCTCCCGCAGCCATTGTCCCTGACCACATTCCAGATTGTATTGCTTGTCCAAAAGCTGATGCAATATTTCTTTTTCTTTCTTCTTCAATTAAAGCTCTTTGTCCAGCACCATAACCTCCCTCTGATTCAAATAATCCAACTAACTGTCCATAGGCAGAACTAATTGGTTTTGCAGCAGTTTCTTTTGCTTGATATATTTCTCCCATCGCTTGCCCATATCTTCCACCATATTCACTAAGAGCTTTCCGATAAAATTCTTGACTTCTTGTTTCTTTTCTTTTAATTCTTGCCATTTATTTTTTCCTTATTTTTTTCTTCCAACAACCTTAATTTTACATTCAATTGTTTCCAATCCCCATGATTCTCCAGATGAATCGTTATTTAATTCTATTGCCAAATATTTTCCCCTAACATGTGTTCGTATTGAATTTTGGTGTCCTCCACTACTAAATGTTCCATTATCTATTGGTGATAAAGTTCCTTCTTCTATTCCATCAATTAATGCTTCTGCTGAATCCTCAGAATATAGAGACCAACTTAATCCATCAGTATCTTCTGACAAATCTATTATCAACTCTTGGAGTTTTCCTTCTCCAGCTACTAATGGAGATAAATCAATTGGGCCTAAAATTATATAACTATCAATAGCTGAATCAGAAGCTCCATTATCATCATCTTTTGCATCTTCATCAAAAGCTCTTACATATCCATCTTGCCCCCCAAGAAGTAATTTTCTATAATCTCCCCTATAAGAATCAAAATAATATGCTGAAGCTGGAATTGCATTAGTAGCATATTCTTCAGGCCACATAGAATTATTTCTTATATCATAAAAAAATGAAAATGACCAAGCTCCATCCATCATAACAGCAGTAAAAATAATTCCAAATCTATCTTTATCATAAGCAACAACAACTCTGTCGGTTCTTCTATTTAAATTTAATTGATTAAATAAATTTGGATATTTTGATAAGGTTAAATTTTCGGGGCCGACATTTGATGTTGCAGCTTCCGCAGGAAGTCTATAAAATCCACTATTTCCAACAAAATACAAATTTCCTTTATCATCAAAACACCAACTTGTTGGACTAAACAGCCCATCAGCATAACTTAAATTTGAAAATGATATTACTGTTGCAGGGTCCCCCCTCATTATCCACAATTCTCCAATACACCCAAAAATTTGATAATAATTTTTATATGGAATAAATCCTATTAATGGTGCTCCAATTTTACCTGCTAATCCAGATGTTTGACTTGATATTGCTGCACCAACATCATCTTCTGATGTATCAAAATCTAATGGGTCTCCAGCACGACTACAAATCCATTGATGGGGATGATACATATCATTTAAAAAAATTCTTCCAAGATATAATGAACCTATATTGCTTCCACCATCAGGAAAATCTCCAGTTGTTAAAGTCCAAGGTGTCCAATGTGGAGGAGCAACAACAGATGTTGGAGTTACAGTCGTTTCTGAATCAGCACCAGTTACAACATGTTCACTATCAAATTCAGTAGTAGTTATTCTATAAACTAAATGCCAAGCAGTTGCTCCAGTTCCTATTGTTTCAATAAAAATTCCTGCTGCTTCACTTGTAGCTTGTTCAACAAGCTCTTCAGCAGTAAATGTTCCAGATGCTTCACCAACTAATCTTGTATTTATAAAATCTAATTTATTATAACCTCCATCTCCTTCTGTTCTACCATCAGCAAAGTAAACTTTCTGAAATGCAGGAATAACTGCAACATAGCCATCAGTATTTAAATCACCAGCAGTAAATCCGTGAGTTGCACCTAATTGTGTTAATGTAGGCATTAAGTTTCTCCAAAATAAACAGTATTATATCCTACAACAACTAACTGTTGTTTATATCTTCCACCACCAAATTTCACAACATCAAATCCATCATAAACACTAATCCAATTATAATCTTCGCCATCCCATCCCCAAACCTTTTCTTCATCATAATCTTCTGGTCTATCCAAATCAAAACTGGCTGGACAATTCTTTATTGTAAATGCCCACTCATCTCCAGTAGTAGTTACTCCTGTTTCAGAATCATAAATATCAACTCTCCATTGATAAGCTTGAGCATACTGTAAATTAAATTTGCTAACTGACCAAGAAGTTTCCTCAGTTTCGCCTTGATAAATCCATTCACTACCAATATTAAAATATACTCTACTATACAATGCCATTATGAAGGAAGCTCCCAAGTAAGATTAATTAAGTATTTTGATACACCTGTTGCGTTGTTAGAAGGAGTTGGATTTGCAGCTTTTACCCACATTAAAACACAACTACCGCCTATAGCTGGAATTGCTATATTATTTTCAAAATAAAAAGTTACAGGGTCGTCAAGAAAATCTGTTAATTCACTATAAAAGAAAGTATCCCCATCAAGGGCTAATTCAAAAAATGGAGTTTCAACACCACCAAGAAAAGCTTGAACCCATAATCCATCTGGCCCCCAAACTCCTTCAGAAGAATACCAATATCCATATTCTTGCCCATCTTGCCAAAAATCCATTAAATATGTTTCATTATAAATATCATAAGGTTCAGCAAGCTCTTCTATAACAACCATTACATATCCAGGAAAGGTTATTGACATTTTAAATTACCCATAATAGATTACACCATTTCCATTATCATCTTGGCCAATAATAACAAGATTGATTTTATATATATCTCCACCATAAACTTCAAGACTAACCCACGCTCCAGTATCTTCATCCCAACTCGCATCAGGGTCATAAGTTGGAGGTCTATCATCAATCGGAGGAACTACAGTAGCTATCATATTACCCGACAAAGATGAAGTCGCTGATAAAGAGCCTGATATTTCAACATCAACAGGAACAGCCCCATAAACATCAAATATTGTGTATAGTGGACCTTCAAAACCCCAACCAATAACTCTACTTCCATCTTCTGTGTCCAAAATATTAACTTTAATATACCTGCCAACTTTAGGGGTTACTTCGACAGTTGACCAATTTGCTCTATTTCGGAAAGTGGAAATTTCTTCTACGACTGCATCACCAAAATTTTCAACATCATCACTAACATAAATGTCAACATCTTTTGGGTCGTCAAACGTATTTGACCTTCCTCTTACCTGTGTAATATTGTAAGAGTCACCCAAATCCAATATGAACCAATGGACGTGATTTGTATAATGAATCCAAGGATGGCCTTCATCCCCATCTAAAGCTTCATCCAATTCTCCACCTGGAGTAGCTTCCCCACAAAGGGAATGAAGATGTGAACCATCTATACCAATCCAATCAGCCATAATTTTTAATCCAAAGTAATATCCAACTCCCCTGAGGCAAATTTTGGTCTCTCATCAGCAGAGACGCTTTGTGAAGAAGCCAAAGAACCATAAGCAAGCATATTGCCTCCTGAAGCAGCATCATATAAAACAAAATGTGTTATCGTTCCCCAAGAACCTAATGCTACTGGAAATGTGATTGCATTAGCATTACTTGTTGCACCAGATGATGCAGAATTCCAAGTAGCTGATGAAGTTTCTACTCTTGCATAATTATTCCCAGATGGTTCAGCTACACCACTTCCATCCTCTGTTGGGTCTGCTGTAGATAATGCAACATAAACAGTAGGTGCTGTATAGGACGATTTACCTGTAACGTGGTCAAGAACTTTATTCTCAAGATAATTTGAAAAACTACCCATATTAAGTCTCCGCTTCAAGATAAGTTGAAACAATAGAGGTCATAACCAATACTGGATGGCTTGCACCACTTACTTGTGTTGTATATGCTTTATCCAATCCTGGTCTTTGCCCACCCCTTGACCTCTCTTCTGCTACATCCACTAACCTAATATTACTACATAATGGAGTAGTTATTAACTGTTGGTCAACATAAGATGTAGCTCTGTTAAATCCCTTTATTGGAAAATACAATCTCAATTCTAAAATATCGCCCTTTTTTGCAAAATCACTATTTTGATTTTCATTAGCCATAATATTTAATTTAAATACCTTTTATTCACGATAAAGAATATCTACAATATCATCATCAACAGAGTCATAGAAATAAAGACTTGATACATCATCTATTTCAATTTCCAAGATAAAATGATTTGTTCCAAATTCAGGGACAGGAATTCCAGTTGTAGCTGTGCAATCAGTTCCTATAGTAACACGAACATTTCCAGTATTTGAACTATCTGCAATAATCCAACATTTCTTACAAGGTAAACTATCTCCATCATTTCCTTGTCCAACATTATCATCAATAGTTACACGAACAGAACCGCCTTGACCTGGAACAATATCCAACCGTGTGTTTTTATATTTACTCATTATAAGCTCCCATTAAAGGTCAGTATATCTTTTTGCTACAAGAACTCTAACTGTTCCAGCACCAAGAGTAATTGCTGCACCTGTGCAATTGATAAAATTCACGGTTACAACATCATCTTCAGTAACATCACCAGTTAAAGTAATATTAGCTGCATCAATACTATAACTAACAGCCAAAACATAATCACCAAGTTCCGCTCCAGTAACAGCAACTTCTACTTGTTCATCAGCACCATCACCAATTTCAGCAGAACTTCTTGAAGCAGAACCAATAAGCATGTTTGTTCCTTTTTGCAATTCAAAATTTATGTTTCCCATTGACATATTAACGCTCCTTTAAATAATCTAAAATTTTATTTTTTCTTTTTTCAAACCAACCTAACTTACTATTACAATTTACACAAAGAAGTCCTCTAATTTCATTTGTTTTATGATTGTGGTCAACAGCTAATCTTCGATTAAAATTAATTTGATGTTTACCACAAATAGCACATTTGCCTTTTTGTTTTTTAAATAATTTAAAATAATCATTTGGTGTAATTCCAAATTTTTTACCTAAATTATATTTCATATCTGGAACAGGATTTCGCTTCCTTTGCTTTTTTTGATACTTTTTACAACATTCTTTACATATACGAGTAACACCATATTTACCAGCTTTTTGTTTGGCAAATTTAGATAAAAATTTTCTCTTTTTACATTTAGAACAAACTTTAGTTTTTATCATGTGTAAATGGTATCCTCACTAATTGTATTTAATGGTCTTGCAAAACTAATAACTCTTATATTACCGTCAGTTATTTTACCAACAGTTTCAGGAATGTGGCCTCTATCCATTTCTATCAAATTTGCAATTTTTTCTTTAACAAGAGCAGTATGATGTCCAATAATATCATCATATTCTTGTTCAGCTAAAGCTAAAGCACATTCCATAATTACTTCAGATGCAAAAACTCCACCAATAAAAACATCTGTAGAATCCTCTGGTTTTGGTGGAGATATTACATAATAATATGGAATATTATATGCTTGATTTGGAGTTTCAAAAAACATAACTTCATATATTTGACCAGCAGATTTATCATATCTCCCTGCTCTTATAGCACAAAAAGTTGGATAACTTGAAGAACTGCAATTTGACCTTTTCCTTAACAACATTTGTGGGTCAATTTTCTTTATTCTTGGATAACCACTATCTTCATCATGTTCAAACCAAATATCCACATTTTCATAATCAGAAGGAAGCTCATAAACCCATTGGTCATCCTTTGTAACCAATTCACCATATTTAATAAGAAAACTCCAAAGATATTTTTTTCTCTTTCCAGCAAGCTCAATTACAGGATTTAAAAAATTTATATAACCACGATAAACTATATTTTTAGCGTTTGTTAAATTTGTGCCAGACGGGGAACTTCCCCAACCAAGAAAACTTGATACACGATTATATACATCGGAAAAATTTAATTGAAGTGATGCCAATTTTCAACTCCTTATTTTTAATAAAGACAGTAAGGGCCAACTTTCGTCAGCCCTAAGCTGCCTCGGAGACAGAAACCATCTCCTTTATATATAAACCTGCCTCCGTTTATAAATTAAACTTTTAAAATTTCGTAGATTTGACCAACAACTAAAGGAGGAAAAACCTCACCAACTCTATCTTTAATAAGTTTTATTTCATCTTCATTTAAATCTACTTCATCATTTTGGTAAACTTTTTTAGCTAATTCATACTTTTTAACTTTATCAATACCAGTTTCCTTCTGAACTGGACTAAGTAAAGCATTAACTATAGCTAATTTTAAAGTAGCGTCAGTAGCTTCCCCATTAGCATCTGTATCCTTCATAGGTTGACCAGTAATATTTTTTAATACTTGTGCAACATCTACTTTCATAATTTCCATCTCCTATAAGATTTTAATAAAAAGCCGTGTTTTCTGGCACACGGCTAAAGCCATTAAATTTTACAGAGACGACATAAGTGGTATATACCATTGCTGAGTTCCTGCTTGATTAGCAAGATAAACTTTAATAGCATAATCACCATTATTAGTTCCTATTGCTCTATCAGCCGTTGTCATTATGACAGCAGGCAAACTTGCCAAATTAGAACCTAAAATAAGGTCATCTGGTTGCTGCGTTCCATTCTGTTCAAGAAATAACCAACCAAGACTGTTAGCTGTAACATCATTTGTAATTTGTAAAGTCAAAGTCAAAGCTGAAGTTCTGCCAGCACTTGTCATAGTTACATCACCACTTGACATTAAACCAATCTGACAAGCAGTTATATTCTCAGATGGTGTTCCATCAGTAAAATTCAACCAAAGTCCAGTTCCCACACAATGAGAAGCAATAGTCGCATCAACAGTAGCTTCAACCTGAAGCCCAATTCCATAACCCCAAGCATGGCATCCACCACCACCAGATACTTTAGCAGTAATATCAAGAGCAGTAAATCTACCACTTGTTTGAACAGATTCTACATTAATTCTATTAACAATAAAATCCTGAGCATCATCTTGGTCATCAATAAGTAATCTATTTCCATCACCAACTTGCCATAAAAATAAATTTGGGTCTAATTTAGCAAGAATAAGACCAGCATCTCCATCAATATCGCTGTTAGTTTCCCAAGCAATAGCAACAGGGCGAGCAGCACTTGAATAAGGGCCAGTTAAATGTTGTTCAGCATTATGAATACAAAGAACAGTTCTACCAACAGTGCAATTTTGGTCAGCCCTAACTGGAACAATAGCTCCATTTGGTTCATAAATATCAATCCAAATTTCTCCATCATCTGCCACAGCTTGACCAGCATAACTTCCAGAAGCAAGAACTCCAGCAAAAGCATGAATATTATCATCATCAGGAAGGTCAACAATAAGAAATTTACCTTCATTCAAATAACCTTCAGCAGTTGTAGCACCTGCTACAGCATTTTCTTTATCATAACCAAGAATATTAGTAGTTGTATCAAACTGATAACAAAATGGCATACCCTCATAAAGAATTACTTCTGCACTTGAGTTAGTATTTATAAACTTTACTCTTTTCTTTTGAACGCTTACATTCGTTCCAAAACTAACATTACTCATTTTTTACTCCTATAAATAAAAGTTACGTTTAGGCCAGAGTTACGTTTTTCCTCTGGCCCAGATTCTGAGACTTAGTCTATCCAGACCGTTCTCACGTTTATTTCAATCTCCTATTCTTAAATAGTTATATGCTTTAACACACAATTCAGCATCGTGTCTTAAATAGCCAATTCCTATATTACAAGAATTGCAAAGTAATCCTCTAAGCTCTTTTGTATTATGGTCATGGTCAATCGATAAAGCTTTTCCTAATTCTGATTGATGAATACCACAAATAGCACAACATCCTTTCTGTTTTTTAAATTGTTTGTTATACCAATCAGCCAAATAATCTTTATCATACTTTCCAATTCGTTTTGCTGTTTTAGATAAAGTATCAGGCCTTCTTTCCTTTCCTTTTCTATTAACAGCATTACGTCTCACAATACACTTTTTGCAAGTTGGAGTATAACCATCTCTGAAAGTTTTAGATTTATAAAAACCTTTTAACTGTTTTTCTTGATTACATACTTTACAAGTTCTTGTATTCATAATTTACATAAATCCTTTATTGCTGGCTAATTAGAAAACCGCCGAACTGCCGTGATTCGCAGATATAACCATAAACCAAATCAATATCAACCGTAAGCACTAAGTGCTGTTGGTCTCTTTGTCTTGGTTTACCTACTTTGAAATCCCACTCATTCAAAATTACTGGATAAGTGAGTTCATGATTGATTCCGAAAATTGGGTCAGTCCCATATCGGGTAGTATCAGCACTATCAAGAATACTACAATACTGAAATACCATACCTTTAAATGGGGGTCTGCCAAAATGAGAACCAACTCTATAACCCATTTGGTCATCTGATTTAGCATACAATAAATTTAAACTTCCAATAACATTATCATTGGAATATAAAGTAAATTTACCTCCACCACGACCAGTATCATCCAAAGCTTTCGGGAATAATGGGCCTTCAAAATTCAATTTACGAGTTGCTCTATCCAAAAGAACAAGCAAACTATCATCCAAATCTCCATTATGGTCTGCATAATATGATTTCCAACGTGGATAAGTTGAAGCATTTATTCCACCAGGATTAAACGTATTACCATCTCCATAATCAGCAGTTGTTGCATTCCAACTTCCAGTAGAATTATCAGTTCCTAAAGGAAACCAACCTGATAATCCAAATGGACGAACATTATCAGTTGAACTTGTTGGAGTAGACGGAGCAGCAGCATAAATGCCATCTACTAATTCTCGTAAAGTGTTACTCATTTTGCTGTTTATTTTGTCATAAATCTGAGCAGCACCACGATTCATTGACATTTCAACAACATTATAAGAAAAATTACTCGAAGCGGTTTTCCAATCCACCGTAATAGTGTGGTCAGTATTCTCTACATTATGAGTATCTTCTTCCCAATTACCACGATGTTTGAAATTTCCTTCATCTTCAAGAGTAATATAAGCCTCTATTTTATCGCCACCTTGAATTTTACTTCTATCCTGCCATAAAGAATTAAACAGATTATAAGAAGTATAAACATAAGTCATAAGAATTCTCTTTTTGAGAATTGCTTGCAAAGTAGCTTGTAAAATATCTCTGGCTTGGTCTATAGTAATTGTTTCCACTTCATTTACTCCTTATTACAAATTAATAAACAATTAAAATTATTCTGGAGGTTTTACACCAGCATCTTTATAAGCTTGTCTGACTATATCACCCTTTTCTTCTTGCTCAGAAGCATATTTTTTAACAACTTTCTTTCGAGAGCGTTTTGGTGAAAGTTTCTTTTCCTTAGACTTTATCTCACCAAGAAGTTCATCTGCTGATTTTCCAGATTTACCTCCAGCATACCATTTTAAAGCTTCTTGAACAGCAGTTCCAAAATCACAATCAAACTGACCTTGAATAGCAGAAGCTATATCAAAAATTTTGCCCCTTAATCTAAATGGTTCACTTATTTGAACATAAGAACCATCAGAATATTTTGGTAATTCGTCAGTTTTTCCGAGTTCTGGAAATTTTCCAAAAGCTTCATCAAACAAATCATTAGCTATAGAAACATTTGATAAAGTTATATCTTCTTGAGAAGATGTTCCAATATTTTTAACATCTCCTTTTAAAGAACCAAGCTCATCATTAACCCTATTTAACTCATTTGTTAATGGTTTAATAACTTTTTCTATAACTTCTGACATATCTTCATCTTCTGCAAGTTTAGATAATAATTCATCATCTAACTTAAAGGAAGATTTTTTAGATTCCTTTCCAGTTTTATCCTTTTCCTCAGATTTAATTTTAGAAACTTGTCTCGACTGCAATGGATTAAGAATTTTTTCTTCCACCAATCGAGCCATATCCTCTAAAATCTGAGGTTCATCTTCAGCAAGAGATATTATCTCTTCATCAGATTTTCCAAAATATCTTCCAGCACTAACAAGATATTCAGGAATTTCTTCATATTCATCATCTGATTTATCGTCCTCTTTGCCCTCAAGCTCAGACGTTTCTACATCAGAATCAGATTTATCTTTCAATTCATTATCAACATCTGTAGTATCATCTATATCTTTCTTTTCATCTACAGATTCAGTTCCTTGTTTTCCAAGCGTTTCTCTGACTGCAGAACCTATTTCGTTAATAGCTTCCTCTCTATCTGATTTGTTATCAGAAAAAGTGTCAGAATCTCCGCTTGGCTTTTCAGGACTAACATTTAATTCACTTTTTTCTTCTGCCATTTTATTCTATCTCCTAACTATTTTTCTTTTTATACAGCTTCATTTTATTTTCAAATTTCTTACGCAAAAGTTTTTGTTTTTCACTAATTGGCATATTTTCACCATAATACAACTCAGCCAACTTTCTTCTTAACCAATTCGTTTCTTTTTTATTAATTTTTATTTTTTTAGATTTCTTAGCTTTAGATTTCTTTGCTTTAAGTTTTTTAACTTTAGATTTTTTAGAAGCAGTTTCAAAAGCTTTTTCAAACCCTTTTCCTCTACTTAAAGCTTCCTCCATTTCTTTACCAAATTGACTTGATTTAACTCCCATTACTTTCCTTTATCTTTTTTATCTTGACATTTTTTACAAAATTTCTGATTTGGTGCTTCAGGAGTAAAAACAGTTGTGCATTCCTCACAATTTCTTTCCTTAAATTTCCTTTTTCCTTTTTGTTTAGTTTCAGATAATCCAGCAGATGAACACAATGTTTCATCACTTAAAATTGGCTGACAAGTTTTACAAAATTTCCTTTTCCCCCTTTCATCTTTTGATGGAATAAAAGGAGTTCCACATTTAGGACATTCAATTTCATATTTAAATTTTTCTGCAACTTTTTCAGAATAACGCATTTTCTATCTCCCAATTAAAATTAATATTCTTCCATCCCATGCTCACGCATTAATTTTTTCTTTTCAGTTCTATTTTTAACTAACAATTGTCCTGTTTTTGGATTATAAGTTCTATCTGGATATTTTTTCATTAATTTAGGAATATCTTTTACATTTGCTCCCATTGCCCAAGACCATCTTGGATTATCTTTAAATCCAATATTTGTAAATCCACTATTTCTAAATCTCAAAATTTCATCTTCTCTTTCAGTCGTATTATAAATATAAGTCCCATCTTCTAATTTTAACTTCCAATCAGTTCCTCTCCCACCTGGAAGCCATTCAAGATTATCTCTCCAATATTCAAATGGCAAATCCAAAATTAAAAGATTGCCTTGTTCATCTTTACATTTTAGCCACTTTTTACCCATTAAGTAGTTCCTATTACAATATACTCAACTGCCGGAGTTTCATCACTCTCAACACTTGACCAATAAACAGTTCCAGCAGGATTTGGAATTACTGCTGGAGTTTTTCCAGCTTTTACTGTTAAATCTGCATCAAATGCAGAAACATAATCACAATCTATTTCAATATTATAATCTATAGCTCTTATAATAATTAACTCAACCGTGCTAACATCACCTAAATCAAGAGCTTCTGGAGTATCTGCTGTAGTTAAAACTTCATAATGATATGTTGCAGCAGTTGGAGTAGAAGTTGTAACAGCATTATCATTAAAATTCAATTCTCTACCAAGACCTGTTAAAGCAAACCATATTTTAGTTCTTGCTTCGGCTGCCATTTAATTTTCCTTTTATTTAATTTATTATATTTATTAATAATTACTAATCCAATTATTTGTGTTTAACCAATTCTGCAACCACAATCTATCCTCTACCTCTTTAAGAAATTTAGTAATCTCATTTTCACTTATTATAAATGAATAACCATTCATGCGTTCAGTAACAATTCCAACTAATTCTTTATATCTATAAACTCCTCCACCAGAACATCCAGGATAAATATTTAGTTTAGCCATTATAAAATCATTATCATTTAAAGCCATTCTTATAAAATGATTTTTACTAACTCGTCCAATAGAACCATGATTTTCCAAAACTCCATTTGAATTTCCAATATTATAAATCAAATCTCCACATTCTAATTCATTTGAATCTCCAAATTTCGCAAAATCTGGTGTATTAGTTTTAAGTTTTATTATA
>JAHPYZ010000032.1:37270-47860 GCA_019058425.1 Promethearchaeota archaeon | reverse complement strand
AGTCGTAACAAGGTAGCCGTAGGGGAACCTGCGGCTGGATCACCTCCTATTTATTTTTAATAAAGAAATAAATGTTTTCTGAGGTAGGTTCTTAATTAACTTTTACCTTATTTTTTTAGCAATTACTTAATTCAAACTTAATTTCATTAATGAAATTAAAACTATCCAAGTATTTATTTAAAAAAAGTAAAAGATTTTAATAATTAATGTTTTTAATACAAATAACAAATGTAGAAAAAACTGGGCCTGTAGATCAGTGGAAGATTGTTGGGTTCTGTTTAGTACCAACCTTCAACGCTTGACTTGCATTCAAGAGGTCACGGGTTCAATTCCCGTCAGGTCCATTATTTTTACTTTTAACGTTTGATATAAACAAAATTATTGATTTGCTAAAGTCATAAAATTTTAGTATTGGATGAACCTTTCACTATTATAAAAAACAAGAAATTTTTTAATTATTCAATAAATATCCAATATAAGTATGAAAATTTATGGAATATTGTTACTAATCATTCTTTTTATGTTTCAAGTTATAATTGATAGTGTAGAAGTTTATAAATTTATCTTAGTCTTTTTTGGAATAATTCTATTAATAATCATTCTCGTTTATATTCTTTTAACTTCTAAACAAGATTAGCAAGTTTTTACTTACTTTTAGATGTCACAATTCTAATAATATCTTTATCTTTTAATTCATAATTTTCTCCTAATCTTTTCTTTGTCCTAGCATCAATACCAAACATGAAATTGTCAGCTAATTCACTATGGATTTTTTCTCTTACAAAATCTTTTAATAAAGTTCCTTTTTCAACCAGAAATGCGTCTGGTAAAACATTATTTTTATTATCTGAATAGGAATTAATATCTGATACAGGATAAACACAAATTTGATTTGCTATGGTAAATGAAGCGTAATCTAATGAATTTTGGATTCCTGTACTACCATATTTATTTAAAATTTTTTCTTTAATCTTTTTAAGCATTTCTAGTTCTTCGGATTTCAATTTGTTATCATCAATAATTTCAAAATTATCTGATCCCGGAATATACTTAATCACTTTATCATCATGGTATTTTCTTAAAAAATGTTCTGCTAAGGCACTACAAGGAATAATTGGATCAGCGTAATTGTTTTTTAACTCTCTTAATTTATCCTCGCTAATTTCCTTATCAATTTTGTTTGCTAAAATTAAAATAGGTTTAGATTTTCGTCTTAAGGTTTTTACAAACTCTAAAAGTTCATTATCTGACCATGTGGATGGATTTTTACCATCTAAATTTGTATCTTTTAATGATAAGATTATTTGGTGTTTAGTTATTTTCACTCCCGAAAGCCTATCATAAAAGGCCTCAACAACTTTTCTCCTCTCTGTTGTTATGGTTTTAGTAAATTTTGTCCAATCTTCTCTTTCAAGGATTTCTTTAAACCATAAGTTTATCTCTTCTTCAAGAAATAATATATCTTCATAGGGATCATTTTGCCCCATTGATACTAATTTTCCAGATTTATCAAGAGATCCTGTGATATCTACAATATGGAGTAAAACATCAGTTTTAATTAAATCATTTAAAAATCTATTTCCTAAACCCTTTCCCTTATGAGCATCTGGAACTAATCCTGCAACATCAATTAAATTAATTGGTATAAAACGAGTTCCATCAATACATATTGAATTTTGCGGATTATCAGTAACATCTAATTCTTTGCAAACACATTTATTTTTTACATAAGCTACGCCTTTATTAGGCTTAATTGTAGTAAATGGTATTTCACTGACCTTCGCATGCGTTAAACACGCAGCATTCAAAAACGTTGTCTTCCCACTACTAGGTTTACCAATAATACCTATTGTGATTGTCATATGTTATATTGAATCACAATTTCTTAAAATTCTTCCTTTTTCTTATGCACCTTGTAAAGCTGATTAACATATTTTTCTAATTCACTAAAAGAATCTAGAGTAGAAATCGATTCTGGGGATATATCATTTGCCTCGCCATTATGTATTTTTGATGAGGATTTTTGAGAAGGAGTCTCGATGGATCCATTTACACTCTCAATTATAATTTCAGATTTATTTAATTGTTGGTTCTTATTTTTCAGCCCCTCTTTTTGAAGCTTATTATTATTAATTGCATTTTTTGATTTTGGATTAGAAAGAAGATCGAACTTATTCATATTTAAAAATTTTCTATTATTTTTTCTAATTTCTGAGATGGATATTGAATTGTGTTTTATTAAAGGAATACTCAAAAGAAATGATTCCTTTATAGAGTTTAATCTTATAATACATTGCCCCTCCTCTAAAATAGACAAATAGTTCCTGTTTTCAACATCAATATTTAACAATTCACACATAAAATCCTTTTCCATATGGTTTTTAAACGTTAACACCACTCCATTGTTTGCCAAGATTTCTTTACTTATATCTGGACGTGTAGCTAAAGTAATCAGGCATTCACCAGTTCCTCTTTGTAATAATGCTATATCTTCTAAATAAGTTGTTAACTTACTCTTTTTCATTAAGTCTTGTGGAGCGAAATATTGTGCATCTTCAATAATGGTAATGTGTTCGATTCCTTTGAATCCAAATGAACCTTTTGTTAAATTTATGTCCCATAGATATTTTAAAATCATATTTAGAAAGAATAGAGCATCTTCTTTCTCTCCTCCTAAACGGATGATTGAGCTTAAATCCATTATAATATTCATTTTAAATAAATCATATATATTGATTTCATTTTTGTTTTCAAATAAAGCCTTTAACGGTCCTACAGAAAACCTCCTGATTCGGTTTTTAATACTCACAAGAGTTTGAGCCAACATCGGGATTTGATTTCTATTTTTCTTCAAATAATTTTGACAGAAATATTCGAATCCTTTCCAATTTTGGTACTTGGTACTTTCACAGACATTTACCAGAATTTCGACCAGAACTTTCTCCATCTGAGGAGAATATTCAACCGAACTTTCATCTAAGAATTTACCACTTTTTAAAATGTCGAATATTCTTTCAGCATGAATAATAGGACTCACTTTTTCAGGATTAAAAATGTTAATTGAAAAATTTTCTCCGGGCCATAATACAAGAACATCTTCAATACTTTTTTGAAGAAAATGATATTCTCCTTTAAATTCTACAATAAAAAAAGGGATATTATACTCTTTTTTAAAATTGATTAGGAAATTTTGTAAAAAATTACTTTTTCCCGTTCCCGTTGCTCCACAAATAAACATATGCTTCTCAAGATCTTTTATTGCTAAATAAAACTTCTGTTTTTTAGCTTTTCCCTTTATAATCCTTCCAATAGGAATATTCCCTTTTTTATTACTTAATTGTGTAGGAATTTCAAGATCTATGATGTTCTCATCATTTTGTAAAAAACTAAGAAAAAAAAGAATAATTGAAGCACAATATAGTAGGTTAGCTAAATTGAATATGATTGTTGGAATAAAAAATCCTTGGTTTTTATCTATAAAGGAATCAGAATTATTAATAATAAAAAAAGGTAGATTAACAATAAGAAATATAGATGTAAAAATTATATTTCCTAAAATCAACAATTTTATTCGATTTAAGTAATATTTCTTCGTTTTATATATATAAAATACAATATTTACGCAGAAAGATATAAGACTTAAACCTAGAAATATTAAAATGGATAACATTAGTGAATAATTTATCTTTTAATTTCGATTCAATTTTAAAAACACCGCTAAATTTTTAAAGACCCAAAAAGGAGGCTTTTCATTATTTTTCGTAAACTTTTTTAATTTTATGACTTAGAGATCTATATAAATAAAATTTTTATCTTAACAATTAAAAAAGTGAAAAAGAGATGTCACAATTATCTGGTGTTCCAATCCTTATATTGAGAGAAGGAGCAGAAAGGAAACAAGGGAAGGATGCCCAAAAAAATAACATTGCTGCTGCTAAAGCTGTTGCGGAAGCAGTAAGAACTACTTTAGGTCCAAAAGGCATGGATAAAATGCTTGTTGATTCGCTAGGAGATGTTACCATTACAAATGATGGCGCAACGATATTAGACACTATTGATGTTGAACATCCTGCTGCCAAAATGATAGTAGAGGTAGCTAAGACTCAAGATGATAAAGTTGGGGATGGAACAACTACAAGCGTTATTATTTCGGGAGAGTTATTAAATCTTGCTGAAGAGTTAATGGAACAGGGAGTACACCCTACAATTGTCTTCAAGGGTTATAGAAAAGCTTTACTAAAAAGTAAAGAGATTTTGAAAGATTTAGCTACAAAAATAGAGATTAATGATACAACTACTTTAATGAAAGTTGCAGAAACTTCAATGAACAGTAAATTAAAAACTGTAAAAAGTCATTTTGCAGATATTGCGGTTAAAGCAGTAAGTCAAGTTAAAGAACAACGTGGAAGTCATGTTATGATAGATTTAGATCAAATTCAAATTATCAAAAAGGAAGGAAAAAGCCTTTTAGACACTACTATCATTGATGGAATTATTGTTGATAAAGAAGTGGTTCATCCTATGATGCCGAAATCAATCAAAAACGCAAAGATTGCGTTAATCAGCGCCTCCTTAGAAGTAGAAAAAACAGAATTTGATGCGGAGATAAGAGTTCAAACACCTGATCAAATCAATAAATTTCTTGAAGAAGAAGCAAATATGCTAAAAAATCGTGTAGCAAAACTAAAAGAAATTGGTGCGAACGTTATCTTTTGCCAAAAAGGTGTTGATGATAAAGCACAAAACTACCTAGCAAAGGAAGATATTTTAGCTGTACGACGAGTAAAACGATCAGATATGGAAAAATTAGCGAGAGCAACCAATGCACAAATTATTAACAATATCTTTGAAATCAGTGAAAATGATTTAGGTGAGTCTGGGAAAGTAGAAGAAAAGAAAATAGGTGATGACAACATGATATTTGTTTCTGAATGTGCAGATCCAAAAGCTGTTAGTATATTGATTAGAGCGGGAATTGAACATGTTGTGGATGAAGCTGAAAGAATGCTTCACGATGCTTTATCTGTTGTTAAAGCAGCTATAGAATTACCATTTATTTTACCTGGCGGTGGAGCTACAGAAATAGAACTAGCAAAAAGACTCAGAATGTATGCAAGATCAATAGGAGGTCGGGAACAGTTAGCAATTGAAGTGTATGCAAATGCATTAGAAATAATCCCTAAGACGTTGGTTGAAAATGCAGGATATAATCCAGTAGATTTAATAGTAGAATTAAGATCTCAACATGAAACTGAAGAAGGAAGGTCTAAGGGTATTAACATCGACACAGGAAAACCGGACAATATGGTAAAATTAGGCGTATTAGAACCTTTATCTGTCCTAACTCAGGCAATTCAATCTGCAACTGAAGTTTCTGCTATGATCCTTAAGATTGATGATGTTATAGCAGCTTCTGGTCTTTCAAAAGGTGGTCCTGAAGAATAATTAATTTATTATTATTTCTCTTTCTATTATTTTTTTTATAATTGATTTAATTCTTTAAATTGCTTACCCCAAGAAAATTTAGAGAGAATTAGGTTACCATAATCAAAAAATTTTGTAATAAAAAGTGCTGCGGCTAATGCTTCCACGGAACTTAATTTTTCCCATTTTCCATAATTTGTGGGATTAGCAGCAACTAAAGGAGGTAATTTACGCATATTATTAAATGTCGATTTTTTTAAATTCAAAATGTTATTCCATGAACAATCAATTACAATTAAACCATATCTAATTAGAATGTCTCTATCGAGTTCAGATAATTCTTGTCTCGCAAATGGATTTAAAATGATACAATTTGTTAGTGGGCCTTTAATTTTACTAATAGATTTTAAAAGATTAAGTTTTTTTAGTTTAGTTGCTGTACATTTTTTAGGATCACATTCTTTATAATTAAGACAATATATCTTAGGAGTTTCTTTTCTTGAATCGGAGATAGTCATAATTGGATTAGCAAAGCAATCAATAAAATGTAATAATATAATGAACTGTTCCTTTTCTATTCATATTTAAAACTTGTAAGAACATTAACGGATTTGATAAAGTTCATAGTCGTCTGCTCTTCACCTAATATTTGCATTATTGAACTTATGATATTTCTTGATTCACATATAACAGGAATTCCTCCGTATGTTAAAGCGAATAAACCAATAAAAGATATATCCTCTATATTTAATGTTTCATCCAGTGTGGAGAATTTTATCTTAGCTGAAGGGCAGGTAATAAGCCCGTAGAAATTTTCACTATTTTGACCTGAAATAGCAACATAACATAACAAATCTCCCATAGAACTTCCTCCCGATTCTTCTTTCATCTTTTGAAAAGCAGCATTCGCATTAGCAGAGAATGCTTCAACGGTTATAGGCAAATTTTGGCCACTTACTTCTCTGGCGTCTAAAGTTAAACCAGAAGGGTTAACTAAGGCATACCTTATGAAAATAGGATTCTGAATTGAATCTAAAACTGTACTTATTGAAGGTAATAGATTAGTTTGTTCAACAGTATCAGGTTTATAAGAAGTAAAGGGGACTTCAGAACCCATTCCAAAAAGGTAAGTCGCACTCCGAACTTTATCACAAAAAATTTCAACTTCTCTTTCTGGTTCATTTCCACCACCAAAAAATTCACCCAGTTTTTGTTTCAAATAATACATAGCGGTGGCTAAATTATCTGCATCCAATGGCCAGTCCTTATGATAATCATGTACTATAGTAAGAAGTGTTTCATTAATTCTAATTGTTATTAAACAGACTCGATCAAAATATGAAAATGAAATAACTTGGTCTTTAATGTTTAAATCTTCCCAATTTTCTTCGCTTACAGAAAAAGCAGCTGAAGCTAAGCTTGTGATTTGATTTGGGTTTAAATCGATCTCACTCTTTCTTCCGATTTTTGCTATTGAAAGGCCATTAAGATCACATAAAATAACTAAAAATGTACCTTCTGATGCTCGGAGAATAGATGTTAAATGTTTTATTAAGGACTCTCTTACACTCATTAGAGAAATCAGGTTTATTTGTACTAAGTCTTGATAATATATTTCTAGTATTATGTATAATAATAAATTTTTATCTTTTAATTCAATCGTATTTGATTTTTAAATCTCTTATAAAAAATTTTTTTATTTCTTAGTCCTTTAATAAAATAATAAAGCAAATAATTAGCACTTTTTTGCGGGAATTGCCAAGTCTGGTCAAAGGCTATAAAGAGCTTAATTGAAAGCTGACCATAGGCGGTGGACTTAGAATCCATTCTCGTAGGAGTTCGGGAGTTCAAATCTCCCTTCCCGCATTATTACTACGACGATTCATAAAATTTTTAATCCAAAATAAATTACAACATTAATAATTAAAATCTTTCAAATTGAAGATTTTGAATTGTCAATTTAGCATTATTTGTCACTCATATTCGCTCCCGTAGTGTAGTCCGGCCAAGCAATACTTATACTTGAATAATTACTTGACTGCTAGGCTTTCACCCTGGTGACCCGGGTTCAAATCCCGGCGGGAGCACCAATTCATCTATAAATAAAATCTAAGTAATAAAATTATCAAAGGAAGGAAATATTGTTAAAACATTAAATTTAGCATAGAGTGTAGGAGTGATTACGAGAAACACCAGAAAATATATTCAAATTTTATTAAAAAAAAGAATTAATCACAATAGAAGGAGAACATAATAATAGAACAATTAATATTACAGAAAAAGGAGAAAAGGAAATAAAATTGAAATAAATGGCGCCCCCGGCTGTAGGAATTGCGGAACTTATCCCAGAAATATTTCCCGCAGCAAGGATGTCTTGCTTAGAATGGATCGAACATGCGACCGCCCGGTTAACTTCCGGAGGTATTTAAAAAAACCAAATACCTTAGCCGGGTGCTCTACTTTGCCAAGCACACCGAAAACGGTAGCGTTTTCTAACTGAGCTACGGAGGCTACCTTTATACTATTTTTATAGATATATTATTTTATTAAATATAATATTTAGCTTTTTCTCTATTATTTAGACTATATTTAAATTAATTGTAAAAATTGAAAAATCATCTTCGAATCAATCTGCTTGTGCTGCATAATATATCAGCCATTTTGCCATAGCTTGAAATGATTCATTAATATTTATGTCATTTTTCGAAGAACAGAATACGCACTGGTTGCATTTCGCTTTTAAAGCATAGTCATTTGCTATATCATAATCTACTTCATGACCGGGAAGATCCCATTTCATCCCCATAAGTATTATAGGAACAAAACCCGCTTTTTGACGGATAATCCTTAACCATTCAGGTATTTCTCTAAAAGTATCATAATCACTAATGTCAAAGCAGATAAAGGCTCCACTTGCACCTTTACAATAATCCGGTAGGAGTTCTCGGAATCTTTTTTCACCAGCAAAATCCCAAAGTTGCATTTTTACAGCTTCTCCCGTGTCAAGCTTTTCGGATTTTGTATGAAATCCCGCGCCTATAGTCATTTTGTATCCCTCCTCGAACTTTCCTGTACAATACCTTGTAATCATCGCTGTTTTTCCTACACCACCCGCACCTGCGACAATTACTTTAAAAATCCATGAGCTCTGCATGTTAATGTATCACTTTAATATTCTAACAATAAGAATAAGCTTATTGATAATTAATAAAAATTGTTCTTTAAATATTTTTTGTTTAGGAGGGTTAATTAGAAATTTCAGAAAAATTAGACTGAAAACAAAAGCTTTTTAGAGAGAATTTAGTAATTAAAATTCACTTTCATTTAGCTCATTAATTTTTGGTTACGCGTAATTTAAAATTTGATAATCACATAAATTTGCATTGAAAAAACTAACATAGTTAATAAGTATCAATTATATCAAAGTTTCTTTCCAAAATAAAAAAAAGATTTTTATAAGATTTTATTCTATTATTTTTTAGAACTAAATTTTAAAAAGTTTTGACAATAAAGGTTGTGATAAGACAACATTAAAGACGACGAGATTTGTCCTATATGTAGTTTTCCAAAAGAACTATGTATATGTGATAGTTTGAGCGCTGATGAACAACAAATCATAATCTCTAACGATAGGAGGAAATGGGGGAGAGTCGTTACAGTAATCACGTTCGTTGGAAATTTTGATGTAAATCTTAAAAATATCTTAACGAAAGCCAAAAAAAAGTGTGCTTCTGGTGGAACTGTAAGGGATAATGTGGTTGAACTTCAGGGAGATCATAGGTTTAAACTGAAAAAATTCTTGATTGATCTTGGATTTCCAGAAGAAAATATTCTTATTCAAGAATAATTGTTTAAAAAAATCAATATAACTATTTGCATATACAGAAAGAGCTGGAAAACCTTAGTAATAGATAAATTAATTAATAAATTGGATTAACATAATTACTATGGATTCTATTATATATAAAGTAATTTTTAGGGCACACGAGCAACTTGAACATAAAAATATTTCACTAAGTTTTAAAAGTCTAGAATTTAAAAAACCCATTTCCATTCCTGCTAAATTTACATTAGAATTAAAAAAGTTAAGTGAAACTAATCAACACATAATTACTTTTCAGAATATTGAAGAAGTCCTCATTATCGGAAATCCTATAGTTGATCATACCTATAATTATTACCTTGTCATTTTATATACTCATAAATTAAACGGGAAGAAAATAGGATATCTAATTGGTAATGTAAGGAATTTAGGTGATATTATTATAGGTATTTGGCCTTTCAATAGGGATCTAAAAGATTTATCGGAAGATATTTTATTAGAAACGTATAATGATATGATGCAGAATCCAAGTAATTATAATACTATCTGTTTAATAACACAATGACTATTTTATAAGCAAATAATTAATTCTATAATTCTTTCTCATTGTCTTTTAAGAATTGTAATAGTTTTGGTTCATTTGGCATCCCCGTTCGAGCACCTAAGTTTTGAATTTTTAATGCGGCAGCAGCATTTGCGTATTTAACAGATTTTTCTAAAGTAAAATTTTTAATCCAATAAGCAACCGAAAATGCTCCATTGAAAGCATCACCTGCACCTGTGGTATCAATGATATTTTCTATATTATAAGCAGGAATTCTATATTGAGATTCTTCAGTTGTAACCAATGCTCCTTTTTTGCCTAATGTTATAATTATAAGTGGGATTCCTTTTTCTATTAAATTCTTAGCAGCTTCTTCAGAGGTATTACATTTGGTTATCATTTTTGCTCCTTCTTTATTAGGAATTAATATATCTGCTTTTAATATCATTTTTTTTAATTTGGACCAGCCACGTTCAGCTATCTGAGATTCTAAATCAATACTAATTTTCAAGTCATAATTTTTGGCTATTGCAAATACTTTTTCTGATAATTTTGGATGGATTAATGTTGTATGGAGTAATTTTGCTTCAGATATATAACCCTCGTCTAAATCAGTAAGATCAAGCTTAGTTGTTCTCATATGAGGTGATTGAATAATAGTCTTCTCCCCTTTCACTACAAAAATAAAATTAACAGGCGATTTTTGCCCTTTTTTTTTAAATGTAAGTTTAGTATCAATATTTTCTTTTTGAAAATGTTGAATTAACACAAAGGAGTTACAAGTGACAAAAAATATAAA
>JAHPYZ010000032.1:0-37260 GCA_019058425.1 Promethearchaeota archaeon | reverse complement strand
TCCGACAGCACCAATAAATCCACAAGAAACCCCAAGACGTGCTGTGGCGACTAAGAAATTGGCTGTTACCCCGCCTGAGAAATAATTTTCTGTAATAGCATATATTTTTTCATCAGGCTCAGGAAAATGAGGAATTTCAGTTACCCAGTCAACTACAACTTCTCCTAATCCAATTATATCTATTTTCCCCATTTTAATGTTCAAGCATTTTAACGCGACAGCACTTTTAAAGATATTTAATTAAAAATAAGATATATTAAAACTTTTATTAACTTTCAATCTTTTTCATTGCTCTATCTAATTCTTCATCAATATTGAAATCTTTGAAATCGTAGACAGAGATCTCGTATTGATTAGAATAGTCACTGAATTTGGCTCTTCCTTTTATGATTATATCTTTACCAAGAAATTCAGAGGATTTTTTCTCTAGAAATTTCTCAAATTCGGGTGTTTCTTTTAATTGCACAATTTTATTTGTCTCAATACCCAATAGGTTCTCTGCTTGATCTCCAATAAATGCAGTTCTTATTGTCCCTGATCCATCATCAATAATTAGATTAGTGATCATTCGAAATTCAGTATCATCTCCTTTTCCACAAGTACAATTTTCAATTTTTTTAAAACAGTTTTTACAGGCTTCATAGATGATAATATTGTTTAAATCTTTGGCAATGAATCCTTTTAATTCTATTGTCCCAGGAGCTTTAATCATATCGATTTTTGTATAGTCACCAGAAAAATTAGCCCCTCTTTCTTTTCTATCTAAATCAATACTTTTAAGATTCTTAATTTCTAGATCTATTAGTTCTAGTTTTGACTCTACAATTAATGAGATTTCATTTCTTTTAGAAAAATTACTATACTTGACTAAAACCTCATTTAACGATAATCCTTGTCCCACATTTAACAGTTTTGAATATTTATCAGCTTTTTCACGCCATAAAGTAACTCTAATACCATCAGTATCATCACTTACAATAAAACCTAATAAAGAGACACTTTCACCTGATTTTAGTGTTATTGTTTTAAGATTATCTACTGAAGTGATAATACCCTTAAATGAAACCATTCCTTTACTACTCTGAAGAGCTTTTATATTACTTATTAATTTTCCTGTTATATCAAGATCTTTATTTTCTTTTGTAACAGTTGTGTTTCGATTTGCATTTAAATCAATAGTATTAGAATCCAAGTTGCTTAACCGAGGATTTACATTTGTAATTAATAGAACATCACCAGTCTCCACGTCATTCAAAATTTCAGCGTCTTCATTCCAAAATGTGATTTTTACTGATCCTGTGGTATCTGATAAGGATAAAGACCTCACTTTGCCAAATTCACCATTTTTCCTAGTAAATTCCCTTACTGGTGATAATTGTGTCACCTTTCCTTCTACGGATAAAGATCTAAGATTTAAATTAATATCTTTTATATCAATTGCTTTAAACGTGATTTTAGGATATTTATTGTAATCAACATCTTCGGGAGATAATATTACTTTTCCATAACTTCCTACATGGATTTCAATACCTCCATATTTACCTTGCTTTGCGTTTCCATTAATTATTTTGATAAGCTCATTTTTTTCAAAATTAGATTCATTAAAAACCTTTACTTGGTCATCCCAGATTACAATTCGAGCATCACCTGTTGTATCATGTAGTAAAAAAGAGCCTACAAAACCTTTACTCCCATCATTTTTACTAAAACTATTAACATTATAGATCTCCTTGATTCGACCGAACAAAGTTATGTTTTTCATATTTTGAGTAATATCAGAAATATTAATTTCAATATCTTTTAAAAGATCTTTATTTTCATTTCTTATGTCAACTCCTAACTCTTTAGCTATGATAAATAAAGCACCTTCATCAGAAATCAACCCCTTTAGTTCATTTTTTTTTTCCTCAATTAAATTCTGGATTTCCTTTCTTGTTAAACCAGTGTCCTCTATAATTTTATTTACATAAACCTCAGTTTTCATTTCCATCACAATAAAATTCCTTACGTTTTAAAAATATTTTAGAAGGGATTATTTAAAAAAAAAATTATTTAATTGTAATTAAAAAAAGTAATTCTTTTAAAATTAAAGAGTATTAAATAAAGGTAATTTTTCAAAGCTATTCTACCAGAGATAATCACAATAAGAAAGCTAAACTTCAACTTTTATCCAATTTTTCAACAAATTTTAGTATAGGATGTAAATGACATATTTTAAAATTATACCAGTAATAGATATTTTGAATTCCAAAGCAGTTCATGCCAAAAAGGGGGAAAGAGAAAAGTATAAACCTTTAAAATCATATCTATTCCAATCATCTGATCCAATAGAAATTATTCAACTCATTAAACGGAAACTAGGCTTTAATGAATTTTATATTGCAGATTTAGATTCCATTTTAAATAAAAGCCCAAATTTTGAAGTTTTAAGAGAAATATTGGCTATTCCTGATATAGATATAATGCTGGATCCTGGAATAGTCAATCAAAAAGATATTCTTAATTTCTCAAAATTTAGAATAAAAAATCTAATTTTAGGATTAGAAACTCTTAAAAGCATTAAAGTGATTGATAAGTGTCTCCAGATCTTGGATCAGTTCAAAATAATTGTCAGTATTGATATGTTTAATGGACAGATCTTATCAAATGCTAAAGATATTAGAGTTCAAGATCCTTTAAGGCTTGTAAAATCAATTGAATCTATAGGTATTATGAATATTATTCTCTTAGACCTATTAAGAGTAGGACAAAAAACGGGAGGAATCCCCCCCCTCTACTTAGATATTTTACACAATTTTTCAGGAAATGTTTTTGTTGGAGGAGGAATAAAAAATTATAGCGATATTTTAGATTATAAAGAACAGAATTTCGCGGGTATACTTATTGCAACCGCTTTATATGATGGTACAATCGATATTGAAAAATTAAAAAGTTTTTATTAGGAGGATCGAATTAATCCATAAATATAACTCCGGTACTCGAAACGTTTAAAGACTTCTTACAAACAGGACAAGTATGTTTCATCCTAACCCAATCTGCTAAATGATCTCTATGAGCTTTTGCTTCACAAATAGGACAGCCAGTAACTTCATCAAAAATCTCTATATTTTTACCACATACAGAACATTTGGTTTTGGATGCAGTAGATACTTTAATTAATTCTTTTTTAATATCTAATGTAACATTTTCTGTGTTTTCTGCAGTGGGATTAATTTGTTTTATTTCATCTCTAGTATCAACACAAAATATCGAGCCCTCTGTATCATCCTTCTTATTACCTATCCAGACTACTTTACCTTTGAAATAACTGGAACCCTTATCTTCTAATGTTAAGTTTAATCTTCGATCTTCCATAACATAAGTCTGTATTACTTTAGTGTATTTTAGACCTAAGTGCGAGGATAATTGATTAATTACTTCTATTGGTTCTTTAAAAACTTCCTCAGTAATATCCACTTTTGTAATTTCTTTAGGTGACATAATATACTCTTGATAATTTTTTATATTTTAATAAAAATGATTTCATATAAATTTTTATATAAATTTATACAAAAATAAATGTTTTGCATTTCAAAATTACTTTTTTATAAATGTATAATTGAGATATTTTTCACTTAATTTACTAATCCTATATAAATTTTTTAATATTTTTACATTATATTAGATATAGAATGTCTTCTAAAATCAAACTTTTAATCAGTCCTAAAACTATTGATGAAGCTAAAATTGTTATTAGTAATCAAATAGATTACATTGACTGTAAAAATCCAGAGGAGGGGTCACTAGGAGCAAACTTTCCTTGGATTATTAAAGAAATGAAAGATTTAATTCCTAGCAATAGTTATCAATTACTAAGTGCAACAATTGGAGACTTTCCAAATCTCCCGGGTTCAGCATCATTAGCAGCTTTAGGAGCAGCTGTTTCTGGAGCAGATATTATAAAAGTTGGATTAAAAGGGCCTAAAAATGAGAAAGATGCAATAAAATTAATGGAAAATGTTGTTAAAGCAGTTAAAGGATATAATAAAAACATTAAAATTGTTGCGGCAGGATATGCCGACCGTATACGAATGGATACTTCCCCAGAATTTATGAGTATTCCTACTATAACATCAGAATCTCGAGCGGATATTGCTATGCTTGATACTTATATTAAAGATGATAAGGGATTGTTTGATTTTCTTACATTAGATCAATTAATTCAATTTAAAAATAAGGCTTCTAATTATGGTCTTGAGGTAGCACTAGCAGGAAATTTAAGGAGAAAAGATATTGCTTTATTAAATGAGGTATCACCAGATATTATTGGAGTAAGATCTGTTGTATGTGAAGGTTATGATAGAAATAAGGGATTAATCAAAGCAGATCTTATTGAAGAGCTAAAAACAGAATTGTATAAATAGTATTAAATTTCAATAATACCTTATTTATTCTTTAATATTATTGATGTTTTTTCATGAATAGAGGTAATAAAGATTTTTATTTTTGGTTTATAAGACTCTAGGATACTTAAAACGTCGTTTTCTTGTTCTTTTCTGCATATTGCATAAACTGAGCGTCCTAATTGATTCATACTTGCACCAAATATGTTTAATTTATTCAAACTATATATTAGTTCTTTTATTTCTGGTAAATCGAGAATATCAAGAATTTCAGTATTTTTAACAAAGTCAATTGATGTTTTTGTAAAGGTTTTAACATTTGGATCTCTAATTAAAGCCTCTAGAGCTCTTTTACCAGCTTCTTTAATTTTCATACTCAAAATAGGATCTGACAAAATTGATTTTGTGGGAATGATTCCTAATGAACCACAGATAATTTTTATATTTCGTGGTACTTTAATCCTCTCATATACACAAGGGAAGCCTGATTCTTTTAAAATCCCCATTCCCCCATTGATTTGACCACAAACAGTTCCTAAACCGGTTCGATTCACAACTTCAGCAATATGTGCAATTTTTCCTTTTTCTTGATAAGGTAAATTTAAATTAAATAAGTAATCTAAACCGAAAATGGCCCCCAATGCCCCAGATCCACTAGCTCCATACCCACATCCTACTGGTAATTCAAATGAGTGATAGACTTTAATTTTGTAGGGCTTTTTTATATATTTTCTAATATAATTGGTTATGAAATATGTCGTTTCTGCCGCCTCATCTACCTTTACACCATTGATATAGATATCGGTCTCAAGTTCATTGCTATTATCATTATCTTGAGCACTTACCTCAGTTATTCCTACAGCATCAACACAAAACCCTGCCCCACGAGATCCGATCCTTTCAGGATCAATAATTGTAACTCCATTTACTTTATCAACGATCTCAAAAAACCCAGAAATCCTATGGGGAACTTCAATTTTTATTTTTTTCGGTCTTTTAGACATTAATCTGAATTAACTTAATTTATCAAATCCACTTATATTATTACAAAGAAGATTTCAATGAAAATATTATGAAAGATAAAAAAATGGATAAAAATGTTGTCATAAAAATCGGGGGCTCCTTATTATTTACTGAGGATAAAGAGATTGATGCAGTAAAGATTCAGAATTTCTGCCGAATCTTTCAAAAAATAAAATATTCTGGAAATCTTATTATCGTATGTGGTGGAGGCAAAGTTGCAAGAGAATATATTAATGCTGTAAGATCCTTTCGGAAGAATGAAGCATTATGTGACATATTTGGAATTGAATTGTCTCGAATAAATGCCAAATTACTTATATCTGCTTTTCAGGATTTTGCTTATCCAGTTGTTCCAAAATCTATAGAAGAACTTTCTATTGCGATGCTTTTTGGAAAATTTATTATAATGGGAGGTTTACAACCTGGGCAATCTACAACATCGGTTTCTCTCGAAGTAGCTGAATTTACGAGTGCTGAAGAATTAGTGATCCTTACAGATGTGGAAGGCATTTATGATAAAGATCCTAAGCGTTTTGACGATGCTAAACTCTTGAAAAATTTGACTTATAATGAATTGCAAGAAATTATTATTAACTCAACAGGAACTAAACAAGCAGCAGCAGGAGAATATAGAATATTTGATGCTGTTTCTTTACAAATACTGAAAAGAAGTAAGCTCAACATTAGAGTTATGTCAGGAAAGAATTTGAAAGAATTTGAAAAATATTGGAAAGGTGAAGAAGATATAACTTGTACTACTATTACTGAATGAAAATAATTAATAAATTATTTTAATCTTCTAATTTTTATTATCCTATATTAAACCTCTTAAAACTGAGTTAAAAATGTCTCAATCTTCATGGAAAGATCAAATTAAAAAAAAATGGGGACCCCATAGTCATTGTCCGATATGCGGTAAAGCAATGTCTACTGATAAAAAGCTTTGTAGTCAAGCTTGTAAGGATAATTACCTGAATCAAGAGAGGAAACAGAAGAAAAAATCAAGAATGCAATGTATTTTCATGATTGTAATGTTGGTTGTAATGATGCTAGTAATGTTTGTCCTTCCATTAGCTGGTTAAATATTATGATAAAATTAGCACTGAATTTTCAAATAATTGTAATTTGAAAAAGTTAAAATAAAAACTTCAATTAATGATTATATAGAATATCTAACAATTTTACAAGCAGGGATAACCAAGTTGGTCAACGGTGCCGGACTTTTTTGGAAAATAACCTTCAATAACTGGATTCAAGATCAGATTATTATTTTAACCGTTGATTAACATAATAACTAATGAGATATCCGGTGAGATAGCTCTTCGTGGGTTCGAATCCCACTCCCTGCATTATTCTAAATTTTTATTTACTTTTTCCAGAGTATTATTCAAGAAAGTCACTAAAGGTTTTACTATTTCTTCTTCGTTTTTTTTATTCTTTATAAACAAAAGGAGAAGAACTGGGGCTTTGAGCATATTCGAAGCTCTTTCAGCTATAATAGTACTTAATAGTTTTTTATTTACACCAAATAAATTATAAGATGTTGTTAATGATTTTAATCCTTCAACAACTGGGGGACTACCTAAAGTTATGCTACCAATCCCCATATTTGGCTGATCAGAAATTAATAACAGAAAACTCTTATATAACTGAAAGAGGTTTAAATTAATTGTAATATCATCAATTTTAATGCTTTCTTCAGCAATAATTTTCATATTTATTGATAAGAACGAATTTAAAATTTGATTCTATAATAGAAAGTTGAGTGTTTATTATAACAATGCTTATATTATTTTATTATATTTAAAAATTATATAAAAATAACATCTAATCGTGTAAAGAATCTTTAAAGTGTCAAAAATCGAGGATAAAAACAGTAAAAAATTGAGTAATGAAATAAGTGTCTGTTATAATTGTGGGATTCAGATTAATGACGAAAAACAGAAATATTGTCCTAATTGTCATGTAATATTGGATCCTAACGCATATATTAATTGGAAAAAAAGTTGGTATGGATTTTTATGCTGTTTATGTATTATACCTTTAATAATTGCACTTGCAATTATCTTTATCTTTTAATTTTAATAAAGTTTAATCAGTTGATAATACAACATCAGATAATCTCTGTCTTCGAATATCAAAATCATGATCAAGATGAATTGTCAAACAATGTTGATCTTCTTTTTGTAGATTTTTATGAACATAACTTATCGGAACTACAGGTAATTCTGAGTCCAATACTGCTTTCTTTGGAATCGGAACGGGGATAACGGCTTTACATCGTTCACAATTTACTAACACTACTTTAATATCTGGTGATTCTATTTTTTTCATTCTTTCTAAAACATCACCAGATAATTTAGAAGTGTCTAAAGATAACTTCTCCGTTTTCTTAGGGGCTTCAGGAACAGCAGGAATATCTAATTCTTGGTGGACATTTGATAGATATTCTGTTTTTATTTCTTCATCTTTTTTTAACGATGTAGTATTAGTCTCATTTCCTTCCTTGTCCTCTTTCTTAACCTTACTCTTAATTGTTTTATGAATGGAAGGTTTTTCTTCCTTTACAATATTCTTTTTAACCAAAAATGTCTCACTATTTGAAAAATTGAAACCTCTAGTTATAATGAAAACCTAAAATTATAAAAATTTATATATTTTGAAACTGAAACTTTCGTTTCTTTATATGACTATATAGATCGAGTAAAATTGTTAATTAAAAATCGATTAATTAAAATGTTAATCCTTAGCAATTAAACTCCAAAAATCTGTCGAAGTTCGTTATAGATTTTGGATAACTCAGAAATTATTTGAGCATTATTTTGCTGAAGATAATAATTAATATAACCCGCTAACCCTTCACTATCTTTAATCCAATCCAAGAATGATTGTATTTCACCTTTAAGCTGCGGATCTACAGTAGGGCCCGCACTTACGGGAGCTGATACTCCTGCAGAAGCAGTTCCACCCATTTGAGCACTGGCATCCATGTATGGACCTTGTGTGCTCATATTACTTACTGCTCTTTGAACATCCATTATAGCTCCACGAGCATCTCCATCTGGCTGTAGATAACAAAGAAGCTTATGCTCATCATCTTTAGCAGCACATATACTTCCTTCGCCTTTTAAAGATATTGCAACTAAACGTTCAGGCTCCATTTGTAATATCGAATATTTTACTCCAGAGACCATTATAAATTGAGCATTTTGACCCATCCAACTTGAAACTACTCTGTCAACATCACCGCTAATGTCCCAATTATCAGTTGTATAAATAATTTGTTTCCCTTTAATTACTGCAGCAGCAATAATGTTAGGATCTGATTGCATTAAATTATAAACTGCGGTTGCGGGATCTTCTGGCATTTTTTATCCTCTTTCTTCTGGTTATTTTTAAATATAATAATATCTAAAGTCATTAAGTTTTGCTATAAAATAATTATATACTAATTTATTAAAAATTTATCGAAAACATAATTTTAATCTATTTTTTTCTCTTTTTTAACATTAAATTTGCCAAACTTTGGATGATCATAGATTTTACTTTTGTCTAAATCTTTTTGATTATACAGTTTATATCCCTTTTCAAAGGAAAGTCTATTCTCAAGAAATAATCTATGATCAATATCAATTTTTTTCAAATTTTCCATATGATTTTCCAAATTATTAAGGTTTTTAAATAATTTACCGCATATAGGACAACTAGGGGATTGACTATCTAGAAGACCTTTAGGTTTTTTAACAATAACTGGAAATCTCTTTTTTATATTAAGTGACCCTTTATATTGCCGACAATAATGTCTCACCAATTTTCCATAAGGGGGATATTGAAAAAAAACTTTACTTCCATGAGTGCACTCCCAATATAACACATCTGCATTACACTTAGGACATTTTGACTGAAATGAGCGAAGATAACAATGCTTCCCATGGGTTTTATAATAATGTCGCATTATATTGAGAGAAAGAATGAACTTATTAAAATCTTTCGATCTATTTAGAAATTCAAAAATAAAAAGATAAGTTTCTTATTAATGGATAAATCCTCAAAACGCAAACATTTAAATGTGCAAGATTAATTATGAAAATTAAAGAATAGAATTTTTAAAGGGTTGGCGTTATTGGATCTTTCATTCCCTCAAAAAAATTTTAATTTATGCCCAGAATGTGGTAACAAAAATTTAATCTCAGACGATTCTCGTGGTGAAATAGTTTGTGGCGTCTGTGGATTAGTATTAAGCCAAAGACTTATAGATAATGGTCCTGAATGGCGAGCTTTCACGTCCGAAGAAGCCAATAAAAAAGTGAGAGTTGGTGCTCCGACAACACTTACGCTTCATGATAAGGGATTGAGTACTATGATTGGTTGGAAGAATAAAGATGCATTCGGAAAAACTATAAGCCCTAAAATGAAGGCTGAAGTATATCGGTTAAGGAAATGGCATGTTAGAACACGAACTAACAAATCTATTGATAGAAATTTGGCTTATGCTATGAATGAGTTAGATAGATTTTCTTCTCAATTGAACCTTTCGAAAGATTTGAAAGAATCAGCCGCACATATTTATAGGAAAATGGCTAATAAAAACTTGATTAGGGGTAGATCAATCGAAGCTATGCTAATCGCCTCTATTTATTTATCCTGTAGATTAAACAGTATCCCAAAAACTTTGGATGATTTTATAGAATTTGCCTCAGTTGATAAAAAGAAAGTTGCCCGTTGTTATAGATTAATTTTAAATGAACTTAAGCTCAATATACAAGTATCTTCTCCAATATTCTTTATTCCACGGTTCTGTGCGGAGTTAAAACTCTCAGGAAAAACTCAAAATAGAGCTGCTTCTATTTTAAAACTTGCAAAAAAATATCGGATCACAGCGGGTAAAGCACCAACGGGTTTAGCAGGAGCAGCATTATATGTTGCAGCAATCCAAGAAGGAGAACGCCGTACTCAGAAAGAAATCTCAATTGCAGCAGGAGTTACTGAAGCAACAATTAGGAATCGATATAAGGAGTTAGTAAATCATTTGAAATTTGAAATAAAAATTTGATAAAATTCTCTTCTTTTTAATTCTAAGAAGAAATAAATAGTATTCTAAAATTAAAACCAAGACTTAACGAACTTTAATTCGTTTTATAACATCTGGACGCTTCTTATATAAAATACGAAATCCACAGTGAGAACATTTTATACCGGGAAGTGCGCTTAATTCCTTTTTACTAACTTCCTTACCGCAACTTTTCCTAGCACACACGTATCTCATATTTATTCTAAATTATCGATGATTAAAATACTTTTTGCTTATTTCCACTAAGTAAAAATATTATACAAGCAATAAATGAATAATATAAAATAGTGACCTTAGATATACAATGATTTTCGCTTATCCTCCGTATCTACAAGCTGGAGTGAATCAAGATCTTTTTCTAACTGATCCCTTTTAATTTGAAGATTTTTAGTAATTTCTTCTATATTTTCTAAGGAATATTTCTTTTTAATCGGTAAAGTGAATGATTTTTTTAGCATTTCTAAAAGTGTAATTGAGGCTTTTAAATCTGTAATATCCTCATTTATCATAGCAGCATTATCGGTTTCAGCTAGGAAGACCAACCCATCAATATTAAATCGCGCTTTTGCTAAGGTTGGTATTAAACCATTTGCACCAATTATTACTCCTTTTTGTATCTTTTCGCAATTATTCTCCACTAAATAATGATCCAATAGCTCTTGATTTGTGGAACTAAGATAAATTCGAGGTAGGTTAGTGCTTATTTTTCTACTGTTAACTGGATATGCCCCTAAAGCTATTATTAATTTAATACCATATTTATCAATTATCTCAGTAAGAAAATTCGATATTTTATAGATCCCTTTTGGAGTGAGACTTTGAGCATCAGCAGTTATTAGAATAATATCCCTTAATTCATTTGGATCCTTCCAATAAAGTATTTCAGCCTTAGGAGCAGATAATAAACTATCATCAACAATAGCTCCGGCAGGATAATCGTCAAATATGATATCAAGTAAATTATTAGCGTTAAGTTGACCAATAAGAGAATCTAAAGCAAATTTCCCAACATCTGCAATTCCAGGCATTCCTAAAATGCAGAGGGGTCTGATAAAATCTTTTTCCGTTATATTATTATGTTTTATAATTCTTATTCCTTCCATAACTTTGTCCCTTTTATTAACTTACATTCCTAATAATTGGGTGAATTTATCAATTTAAAAACAATGTATTATCCTAGTAGACACAAGATTTATTGTAATAGTGATATTTTCATATTACCGAAAATTAATTTTAGAAATAACCATTATAAATCTAAGTAAAGAAAAGAAGAAAGGAGATAAAAGTTTTTTTATATCCGGAAATAATAAATATAAAGGAATATGATATTCTCTGCGATTATATTAGATCATACTTGCGTTAAATCTTCCTTTTCTTTGTAAAATAATTCTGGGTATAAATACTCAAAAGTTTTACTGAATAATTTATGGTTCTCCCACTTTTTAGTTCTTATATTCCATATTAGATTTTGCAAGGGATTATAGTTTTCAAGAAAATTGTTATTTCCATAAACCGATTTGATAAGAGACCCACCATTAACCAAATCCGTCAATATCAAATATCTTTCAACCTTTAAGTATTGAAATACATATTCAAAAATTCTTAAAAATTCAGAAAGTTCGCAATCTGGAAGATAAAGTTTGACCATTAATCCACTATAAACCTTTCTCTTCTCATTAAATCCATGAATATAATACTCTCCTTCAATTTCATAAACAAAACCGAAATTAAAATACTGAAATATATCTTTGAGTGTATCAATTGTATCCTTTTTTAGATTTAACAAAACAAAATGAATTTTTTCTTTCAAATCTAAATTTTTTGGAATGATGTAAGGAAAGATAAGTCTATTTTTGACTAAAACTTGAATTTTATCGAAAATTGAATAGTTAAGATTATTGATTTTTTTCTTAATATCAATAGAATGCCAATTATATACATGTGATAAAGCTTTAAAATAGGGGGAATTAGGTTTATAATAATCTGAAATTATTAAATCATCATTATCAAAATGCTTCACATTTGAAGATTGAATTATATAATTTGGATTGAAAAGAATTTCTTGTATATAATTATAAAAATTATTTGAATCTAAATACCATCCATTTGAGCTTAAATTATAGTTGAAATGGAAAATTTGAGAGATATTTTTAATGTTAAACAAGCAATATTCTCTGATTTTATTTTTACTTCTTAACCAGTTAATATATGAAATGTTGGGATTGTTATAAGGAAATAGATATTTAATAAATAAGCTTTCAGAACTATTAATTGATGCGATGAGCTTTAATTTTTGGAAAGTATTTGTAAATAATATTTTGAAATCAATATCTTCTGCATCAAAGGGAGTAATATATAAAAAATATTGTCCTAATCCAAAATTTTGGAAATTAGGAAGGAATTTTATTGATTTAATATATTGTTTAAAGAAGTTTTCTTCTGTTATTGAATGTAATTCTTCTTTTTTAGTAATATACCTTTCAAGATTTAAATGAAAATGTACTAATTTTTGAAAGTCTTCTGGATATAAACCAACGGATTCAGTTCTAATTCTTTTATTGACTTTCTTAATAAGATTTACCATACTTTCTTTTTTTGACCAATGCTTAGCCGTACGAACTGGTATTTCTTTTTGTTCTTTTAATTCATCACCACAAATACTTTTAACATAAATAAAAAATTGCTCAAATAGATCTTTCGTGTAGAAAAACTCTTTCTTATTGAAATCGTAGAAATCTTTTCTTGAAAAAGTATGTAAAAAACCGTCCCATGCATATCGTTTGAAAGATATGATATTTTCTTTAAAGAGCTTAGACATTATTGAAATTAATGTTATCTTTTCATTATTATTTAAGTATGGAACAAAAAGTTGTAGAAAGATATATTCTTGGCTACTAAATAAATCTGTTGTTTCATAGAAATAACTTTTAGGAAAATAATTTTTTATTTTATTAATTACAGCTCTTACTTCAGAGGTATTTTTTACTATAATTTGAGGGAAATGGGTTGCAACTGAATTTGTCCATATCGTAGCAATTAAGTAGGGTTTAATTATTTTTGGATCTTTATTGATGAATTCGTCTATCTTGAGATTAATTGTCTTATTTGATATGTCATAAGTTATATTACTTTTTTTTAATACTCTGAGACGTTCTCTTTTTAATTTAGTAATCCTACTTAACAAGTCTGGTTCATTTATTATTCTTTTAATTGATTTAATACTGAAAATTTTTAAATTAGAACATAATTTTATAAATTTGCCAAAAATACGGAGTTTTTCAACATCTTCTGCATATTTGGCTCTAGAATTTAAATAATTCAAGAAGAGATTTTTGAAAGCAAAGGAATTTGAATCTAAATGGATAAAAATATTGTTTTCTTCAATTGATTGCAGTATGTTCTCTTTCTCAACAAAATCCTTAAATTGAAAAAAGGTGTCCATTCTAAATGCATTATCTATGTTTTTTTCAATTATTTCGAAATATTTTTCCCATTTTTCTAACTCATCTTCTAGATAGAAAAATCCGAAATTTTGATTTCTTTCTAAAAATTCTAAGAATTCCTTTCGGATTGCAGAAGACTCGTTTAATTTTTTTGAAATATTCTCTAATTCTTCAATTAAACTATTTTCGCCAATGAAAAAGTTAGAATGATCAGATTTTATTAAGTTTGAAATTTCTTTATTTCTTGAAAAGTTTATTCCAACAATAGAAAGAAATCTTATTCTTTCCAAAATTAAAAAATTTAGCAGTGTTAGATTTGGTTTATTGAAATCTTCACTATAAATTTGTGTAAAATCGAGTTCAAAATCTTTTGAGTAGTTTTTATTTTTAAGATCTATTATTTGCCCATTTTTATAATATTCTCTAAAATAATTTAAATTCAATGAAAAAACGTACTTCTTTGCTAAAGAACAATGTTTTTTGATTAAGTATCCATATCTCTCCATTTTTTCCAACAAGTATATTAAATCTTTAATATAAATACTTGGAATAACAAAATATGCTGATATTTCTACAGCAAAATTAGTTATCGAAAGTTGGGGCATAATTAAAAATGGTATCCGGTTAATCATCTTATCAATTTTAGCTTTTTCTAAGAGTGGGTTGAATTACAGACGGCACGCAATAATTGCTATATTAATTGCTTTCCAATCAAAATAGTATGATGGGGTTATAGAGCTATGGTTATTTATCCATCTAAGATTTTTTCTAAAACTCCGTAAACTTAAATCAGTTTGGATAATCCTTTGTTTTTTAAAAGTATTAAAATAATTACAGAATCCTTCCAAAGTATCACAATTTTTCATTTTATGGAAAATTTTAGTTAAAATTCTAAGTGTTTCTGTAATCTTATTACTCTGTAATTTTTTTGAAGTTTTAAACATAAATTCTTTATACATTTTATTAAGGATAAAATGTTGATTCTCATCCAAATTAAGGTTTGAATTTCGTCTAATATATTCAAAAAAGTATCGCTTTAGGCTTTCGGAAGCTTTTGCTTCTTCTAATTCAAAGAATTTGTCAAAACGAAACTTATCTGACTGATTTGATAAAAAATTGTAATTCAAATATTTTTCTCTTATAAAATGGCTCCATTCTGAAACTGAGAGTAATTCTTGTAAATCAATCTCTACAAATTGATTAATAGCAAAATCAATGAAGATCGTTTCTTTTAGATTATTTGGGATAAAAGAAAGATAAGCACTTTGTAATAGAATAAAGGGGAAGAACTTTTTATAATTTTTAAAAAGTTTAATATGATATATATCATTTCTGATATATCTATTCACGCCGTAACGATATAAATTTGTATCTATATTTCTATCCTCATTTATAACATTAATAAAATATATTTTTACTTTTTTATTGACTACTTCTAAATTTAAATAAGCTTTTAACTCATTCATTAGATAAATGAAAATTTGATTTATCTCAGTAGGATCATCCATATTAGTTAATCTTTTCAACCTATCTAAATTAGGAGGGTTAACCAATTTAATCAATATGATATATAATTTTTATCTTAAATCTAATATGGAGCAATTTACTTTTTAAACTTTTTCATGGGATTTCCATTTGTTTTAAATGAATTATTCCATTATAAAGAAAAAATTAAAATATTCTACATAAGGATCTTGTAAATATTTTTGATTCACTTTAAGTGTAATTTAACTAAATTTTTATCCAAAATTAGAAAATTCTTTTTGTTTAAATAGAAAAAATTAGAAGAAGTGATATCAATTCATTTCATTTAATAAAAAGGTAATTAATTTGAAATTATTCAAAGTTTATAAGATTCTTTTATTTGCATTAGTTGGCATTGCTTCCTCATTGCCTATGATTAGCGTTGCATTGGGTTATATAGGCGATGGTGGAGGACCATAATCATATTGAAATGCCTATAATCAAATAAAGAATATTTTAAATTTTTTTTACATTTATCTTTACAATTTCTAGGATCTATAGATTATTTCTGTTTAAATAGAACTATTTAGAAGAAGTGACATCAATTCGTTTCATTTAATAAGAAGGTAATTAATTTGAAATTGTTTAAAGTTTATAGAGTTCTTTTATTTGTATTAGTCGGCATTGCTTCCTTTTTACATATGCTTAGCATGGCATTAGGTTGGGAAGGAAGTGGTGGAGGCCCATAATCCAGAAAGTCACTAATCAAATAAAGAATTTTTCAAATTTTTTTATATTTATTCCTGCAATTTCTTGGATCTTTTGATAATTTGATGATTTATACAAAACATATAGCTAATAACACAGATAGGTAGATGTGTTAATAGAGTACCAAAAATTAATTTTGGAAATCACAATTATCTTACTATAAAAATATTAATTTGAACAATGTCAGTAAAATATATATGTAGAAAGTGTGGTATATGTTGTCATGAGGTACCAGGAGAGTTTGTAAAAAGAATTCCTATATACCCAGACGAAGCAGATACTTTGATTGAGATTGCAAAGGAACGTCAAATTGACTTTAAAATTATTGAAGACTTAGTGTTTCCAGACATTATGAATAAAAAAATATTGGTTTTGACATATAAAATAGTATTAGATAATGAAAATAAAGGATGCCCGTATTATATAGAACCACAGGGGTGTACGGTGCATCGTGTTAAACCTTTAGCTTGTCAAGCATATCCTTTAGCATTAAAACAAGTTGATGCCTTTAATTTTGAAATATCTATAGATCCCCTGTGCAATTTTGTTATTGAGAATTATATTGAATTAGAAAATCTGAACATAGAAAAATTGAAAGAAATTTTTGAAGAAGAATATCCAAAAGCAGAAAGATTTTACCAAAAAAACAAAAAACTCATGTTTAAAATAAGGAAATTAGAAGTAAAAAAACAGATCGAAATACCACGTCAGATAAGCTTGGAAGAATTTAATAAATACCTGCAAAATTGGGAGAGAGAAGAAATTACTGTTAAATAAGCTAAACTCAATCCTAGATTCTAAGTTTTAATTCTCTAACCAATTCCTTAAATCTGTTATCATCTAGAGCAACCGTCTTAAACTGATTTAATGCTTCACTAATAATTTGAGCTAATATATGTTTACAAAATATTCGCTTTTTCTTAATAACAACGTTCTTGTAAAAGTCTTGACATGAGCAAAATAATTTAGGGTATATTAAATGCTCTTGATTTTCCCCCTGTGCGGTCCAAACAATTCTATTAGAAGGTTTATACGTATATTTGGTAATCCCCCTTTTTAATACTTCAATAACACTCGTGGATTTATTAGGATAAATATCATCCAAGAAAGAAATAAATTTTTCATCAATTATCTGTTTTTCCTTGGCTTCCTTAAAAACTTGAAATAATAAATCTTTTGACATTTTCTCTCTTATATACTATTATATTCTATAAATAAAAAGGATCATTTTCTCATTGAATAATATATTATATCTCCCAACAAGATATTTTCCTTCAATCTCAGGAGCTGAATTCTATTTTCAGAGAATGGCAGAGATCTTAACTTCAAAATATAACTATAACATAGATATTTACACATCAAATGCTATAGATTTTAAAGCTCTAAGAAATTCTAATGGAAAAACGCTCTCTCAGGATAATAAATATTATGATAAAGTTAATAATTTAAAAATCAATAGATTCCAAGTAAATTATAATCTTACTGATAAAGAAATTCTTAATGAATTAAATAGAATTCCTGCGTTTAGATTACTAATGTTACATGATGATGTATTAAATAAATTTATAAAAAATGGCCCATATTTAAGAAATTTATTAGATTATTTATTACAGAAACCAGATTTAAACTATGATTTAATTCACACTACTTTTTTTCCATATTTCAATTGCATTACAAGTTTAATAATTGGAACCTTTCTCAACAAACCAAAAATATGCACTCCTTTCTTCCACTTTTCCAATCCTAGATATTTGGATTTCACAGTGATAGAAGTATTAAAAGAATTTGATTTAATAATAGCTTGTACAAATCTTGAGAAACAATACTTAATCCAAAGATGTAAAATTCAACCAGAAAAAATTAAAGTAATTCCAATGGGAGTGGATTATGAAAAATTTTCCCAAACACGCAAAAATCCATTAGATTATCCAAGATTCAAGCAAAAATTTTTTGATAAAAAGGAGAAAAGGTATAAACTAGTTTTATTTTGTGGTTATAAGAACCATGAAAAAGGGGCTTTATCCATTCTGAAATCAATACCCTATATACTTAAAGAGATAAAAAAGGTTTATTTTGTTCTTATTGGTCCTTCTACTCTCGCGTTTAATCGAGAAATTTCTAAGATCAATAAGCTTGAAAGAGTTAGAATCCTCAATTTCAGTCCAGATAATTTGACGGGTTATTTCGATAAAAAGAAAATAGCAGCTTTTAAAGAAGCCGATGTTTATTTGATGCCAAGTCGAAGCGATGCCTTCGGAATATCATTTCTAGAAGCTTGGGCTGCGGGAAAACCAGTTATAGGTGCTAGGATTGGTGCAACTCCCGAAGTAATTCGGCAAAATATCGATGGCCTATTAGTTGAATTTGATAATCCAGAAGATATTTCACAGAAAGTCATTACGTTACTAAAAAGTAAGAGATTAAGAAAGAAGCTTGGTTCTGCAGGACAAAAAAAAGTATCTCAAAAATATACATGGGGTCACATTGCAGAGGAAACCCATAGTATATATAAAAATTTAATAAATAACTTCAAGTGATTAGTTTATGAAAATTATATCTGGAAATCCATTTATAAAAAGAGAAAATGAAAAAATCTTTCTTGATTCAGTCGCTTTTAATGAAATTGTTAAACAATATAAAACACCAGTATTAATTCTCTTAGAAAAAAGAATTCGAGAAAATATAAAGACTTTTATTGATGTATTTAGTTCTGAATTCAAAAATATTCAATGTTTTTATTCTTTTAAAGCTAATTTCCTTTCAGAAATTTGCAAAATTGTCCTTTCTGAGGGAATCGGAGCTGAAATTGTAGGATTACCAGAACTAAAGCTAGCATTAAAACTTGGTTTTCTCCATGATAAAATAATAATTGGTGGACCATATTTATCGAAAGAGCTTATAGAATTAAGTATTAAAAACCAAGTAAAAGAAATGATAATATATGATATAGATGATTTAAAAAAGATTAATTCTATTGCTCAGAAATATAATTGTATTCAAGATATTTGTATTAGAATTAATTCTCAGAAATATAATAGTAAATTAGGGATAAATTTTAATGAAAAAAAAATATCCAAGTTTAGAAATTTAATTAAAGATTGTCAAAATATTAGAATAAAATCAATTTTGTCCCATTATAGCACACAAATGAATGATATTAAGCAATTTAGAAACAACATCAGGACAATTGCTTCTAATTTAAATCTTTTATCTGAACAGGATATAAATATTGATAATATAAATCTTGGAGGGGGATTTCCAGAAGCCACTGTTATGCCTCGAGAACAATTGAGAAAAACTGCTAAGGAGATTAAGATAACTTTAGCAGAATGTGATGTGAATTTTAAAAATATTTACTTTGAACCCGGAAGATATTTTTTAGGAGACGCTGGGTTATTTATCTCAAAAATTGTAAAAGTGAATGACAATAGATGGATTTTTTTAAATATCGGAAACCATATTTGTCCTAAATTTGCACGATGTTCTTTAAGATTTTATAATGCCTCTCAAATTAACAATCCACATAAATATAAAACATCTATTGCCGGGATAATTCCCACAGACCAAGATGTATTAGCAAAAGACTATTTTTTTACTGAAGAGTTAGTAAAAGGAGATAAAGTTCTAGTTACTAACACAGGTGCATATTGTCTTACTTTTTCAAATAGATTTCCATATAGATTTCCAAAGATCCTCCTAATAAACAATAATATTGTAAAAGAAGTTTTTAATCCTAATATTGATAAAGATATTGCAATTTATTGAAACACTCATAATTTTAAAGAATTTGTTGACATAATATTCTGATATTACATTAATTCTAATTTTTTTATTTTAATTCTTTGTACAAGCTAAATTAAAATTTGATTAATTATGGAATCTTTTATTCAAAACGCACGTAAAAGGGAAAAAATTAGACCACAGATTGAAAATTTCGGGTATGCTAACATAAAAATATTTGGATGTGGTGGAGCCGGAAATAATACAATTAATAGATTAATGAAAATAGGTATTAAAGGTGCTAAATGCGTAGCTGTCAATACCGATTGCCAACATCTAGATAGTATCGAATCTCATATAAAAATACTAATTGGAAAGAACTTAACTAAAGGACTTGGTGCTGGAGGAAACCCTGAGATTGGTAGGGCCGCAGCTGAAGAATCTCGTGAAGATCTAACAAAAATCTTAAGAGAATCTAATTTAGTTTTTATTACATGTGGAGAAGGAGGAGGGACTGGTACTGGAAGTGCTCCGATTATTGCAGAAATCGCAAAATTGGAAGGCGCAATTGTAGTTGGAGTAGTGACATTACCTTTTGACACTGAAATTGGTCGGATTGATAAAGCAAAAATGGGATTAAATCTATTGAAACGGTATGTCGACACATTGGTAGTGATAGATAATAATAGATTATTAGATATAGCTCCGAATCTACCCATAATTGAAGCATTCAGTGTAGCAGATGAAGTTTTAGCAACTATGGTAAAAGGAATTACCGAAACAATTTCTCTACCATCATTAATTAATTTGGATTTTGCTGATGTAAGGACCATTTTAAGTACTGGAGGGGTTGCTATTGTGGGTGTTGGTGAATCTAACGGAAAAGATCATCGAGTTGAAGATGCAATAGACGATGCACTTAATACTCCTTTATTAGACGTAAGTATTGATGGTGCTAAAGGTGCTCTTATTCATATCTGTGGAGGAAATGATATGACATTAGCAGAAGCGAATTCTGTAGCTAAGAAAATAACAGAGAAAATGGATGTTCGTGATTCAATGGTAATTTGGGGTGCTCGAGTTTCAGATGAATTTGATGGAATTTTAAGAGTTATGCTTTTAATAACTGGTATTAAATCTCCTCAGATTTTTGGCAGCGGCTATTCTTTTAATAAGTCTATGTATAATTCCAACGTTAAAAGGCCTTCAAAGATAGGATTATCTGATGATATTTTCAATATTGGGGAAATTGCTTTTGATTAAGAATTTTTTAATCCCCTTTTTATAATTCTTTTCTGATACCTTTATATGAATGATAAGTTTTCACGGGATATTCAAACCGAAATAAATGAGATTTTATCCAAAATTGAGAAATGGAAAGATTATTTCGATTCAAATATTGAATTTTATTTTGATGGTTGGGCGATCTATTTAAGAGAGAAAAACCTTTACCCTCGTTGTATTACAATTTTTAAATCTTATTGTGCAAACACATATTCAATTAAAAGTTTTGAAGTCCATCTTAAAGATTATAAAAAAGAAGAATTTAATGAATTATATTTTGTTAATAATATTTCAAATCGAAATATATTGTTAGAGGAATTAAATGCTATTATATATGGAAAGGATTTAGCAAAAAATGTCTCGGAAATTTATCATAATTCGCTTTCTAAGTAATTACGAAAATTCAGGTTTATACATCTGTTTAAATTGTTCCTTTTTCTTTTCATTATATTTGTTCTCTAAAAATTTTAAAACTACATGGTGTGGCATTCCATTAATTAACATGCTTACTGCTTTTCTAGCAATTTGTAAATTTTCATATTCTGCAATGATCGATACAGTTTTTCCATAAACAGAAATAAAACATTCAGCGAATTTTTCAATTGATTTCCGTATCTCTCCACTTCTCCCAATTATCCTTCCCTTCACACGTGTAATTCTTTTATCCGATTTTCCCATTATTTTAAATAAATTCAATATTTCTAAGTCAAAATTTTCTTCTACTAGTTTCATAGCTTTAATTGGATTGAATCCTCGATTAATTGCATTTACTATTTTTTGTGCTGTAAAGATATTTAACGGCATATAATTCGGTTCCTCTGGTTGGGGTAAAATCTCGCAAGATCCTAATTTACTATCTAAATTAATTTTAACCCCTAGTTTCTTTTCAATCTCCTGTTTGATTTTTCCGTCTCTGCCAATCAGGACCGCAATACGATTTTTTCCAATTTTCATTTTCTTATATTGTGATTAGTAATTCCTCATGCATCTATATTTATAACCTCATAATAAAAATCTTTAGGATCAGGAGTATCCAATCCTAATTTCTTAAAAAAATTAAAAATATTATTTATATCTCTTGCTAAATATACTTCTGCTTTTGGGTGTTGGATGGATACAGCTTGAGATATGTCTATAATTACAGGTTTTTGATTATGATATAAAATGTTAAACTCACTGAGGTCACCATGAACTAATTTAGCATTTTGATATAATTTTTTAATAAATGCTAATATTTCATTCATTAAGTTAATTGGATCTTTAGGATCCTTTATATCCTTTAAAATTGGAGCGGGAATCGATTCGAATCCAATATATTCCATGATTAACAGATTATCTTTAATATATATAGGCTTAGGAACGTTTAAACCAACTTTATATGCACGTTTGAGATTTTTATACTCTTTACTAGCCCACAAATAAATGACTTTTGAAACATTACGAGGAATTTTTTTGAATCTAGGATCACCAATAATATAATTTCTCATCCATTTTGAGGTATTACTATCGATTTTATAGATTTTAATAGCTACTTCATTTCTATCCATATCATAAGCGAGATAAACGTTAGCTTCTTTCCCAGCTGATATTATACCTTCTACATTTTCTAAAGGGCCATTAACTAATAGTTTATTTAGCGTAAAAATAGTTCTCTCATCAAAAACAGATTCTATAGTTGCTCTTTTTTTTGATTGATCTATCTTCTTTATTCTTTTATTATCGATTTTTCTTTTTTGTAACTCATCTATACTCAAATCGAACTTTTTATCCATCTCATTATCTATAAATTCATCAGACTCTTCTTCAGTAATCTTGTTATTTTCTTCCAAAAGCTCTCCCACTACATTTTTTTTTTAATTAATTTTTCATTAAAGAAATAAGTATAATTTTTTATCAACTTAGTGTTGTTTTCACCTCTGAGAATCACTTTGTTTTTAGTTATGTTCTCAACACTATAATGTTCATCACCTATAATTATAACATCCTTATTCCTAACAGGTAAGAATTTTATTAACGATTTTAGCCTATAAAGGTTTCTCCCTTTTTGAGTATCTCTTCCCACCAACTTTTTTGTACGTTTTAAAATAAAATAATACTTTGCCTTTAAGAATTTAATAAGGTAATTCATTAATTCATTAGTACTAAGATATAAATCTACTCCGAATTTTTGATCTTCGATTTTTGATATATAATGTCTATGATCTTTTTCAAAAATCGGTGCAACAAAACTATTTATTTCATCTAAAACTTCTTCTATTAAACCAAATTCTTCCTCGTCTTTAACCCTTAATTGAATTATTGCTATAAAGTAAGTTCCTCCCCGTAAATTGGTACAATTTTTACATAGGATATGATTTAAATTCAATGATACTATCTGTTTGTGTCTAATATGGGAATTCTCTTTTAATATCCCCAGAATTTCGACATCAAGTGACCTTAATAACTCTTTTGATGAAAATATAAAACTTTCCTCTTTTAATGAGAGAGAAAAATCAATATTGTCTATTTTTGGTTTTAATAAGAATTTTTCAACGGCTTCTTCTATTATAGAAAATAAATCATTATCAACAGACTCAATCCATATATCATTTTTTGAAAAACTTCCACAATCAAGACAAATATTAATCGATAAACGATCAGGTAATTTGAATAATGGGTGTTCCTTTAAAAAACACGATAGACACATTCCAAAGTGTGGATCGTGTTGTACTAATTCCTTTCCACAAATCGCACAAAATCGATTAGGCATTAAAACATCATCTTCAAAGCCATGGGAATTCCATTAATAAATCTAACTCCTTCTTTTGTCAGTATTTTGAACTTAATGGCTTCATTAATTATTTTTTCTCCTACTATGTTGAAAAATGATGCATTTTGCAAGATTGAAATTGCCTCTTCAAGATTTATTAGTCTTCCGCCAAAAAATTGGTTAGAAATTTCAATTTTTAGATTTCCCTCTTTAAAAACTTGATCAAGCAATTCTTCATCGCAACATGCTATTGTTTCAAAATCGTCTCTAATATGAATCTTTAGATATACGTTCATCAATTTTGTATTTTCAACCTTTTCCTTATTTTTCTTTAATTTCTTCTCTTGCTCCGCAAGCAGTACATTTCAAATAAAGTTTTTTACCTTCTCTTTGAATTTGAGTATCGGGCTTATTACAAATGCTACATAATACGTAAGTTTTTGTATAATTTTCAATCAATCTATTTAATACTTGTTCTTTATATTGCCCTTTTAAAAATAATTGCTGTCCTCGAATATCTCCCATTGTTCCAGCCTTTTTCAGAAATATCCCTGTGAAATGTTTCTTATCTCTATTTAGAGTATTTATTATTTTGTTAAAATTTGTAATAAATGTATTCCGACTTTCTATACGAAGTTCGACTTTAGGTATTTCAAATCTTGATGATCTTTTTACATTTTCTGGTATCTTTTCGTACGCCTTCTCTAACAATTCATCGTATTTATTTAAATCCATAATTCTTTTCCTACCTTATTTAATTTGTATATAAGAATCAACCATAAGAAAAATAATTTACCTTTATTAAGTGAGAAATTTAAACAAATAGATTTAGTTTAGAATGCTTCAAAATTATCATTATCAGATTCATATATCCGTGATTCTAAAATTAAGTCATTGAGATAAATTCTTAAATCACTTTCAGGAATCCTAACTTCTTGCTGTAATTTTTGAAAATTAATGCCATTTCCTCTTGAAGAATACTCTTCAACTAATAAATATATTTTTTCCTTCATAGAATCTATCATAACAGAATCCTTTTCACTTTCAAATAAATTTTCAACATCAATTTCATCTGATAACTCATTAGCATTATTAATTAAATTAGATGATTCTGGTATCTCTTGAATTTCTCCATGCTTTATTCTATCAATCATTTCAGCATTTCTAAGCAAAAGGAGATTTGGTTCTTCTACTTTTCTTACGATTTCTATCCACAAGGATATGAAATCTTTATATTTACTTACACGACCAACAACTTCGACAATATCACCTTTATTAAAGTCTTTGAACTTATCTGGATTTACATTCCTAATGGTTGCTCTAATCATTCCTGTACTATCATCTAAATCAAAATCAAGTCTTATATTCGAATCAATATTCTCTTCTATCCCCATATCTACTTCATTTTGTTCTATTAAATTCTCTCTTTTATCTATAATTGTGGTAATTATTCGGATTCGTTTAACTTTTCCAAAAATTGTATAGAAGACTTTTTCAGAGTCATCATATTGACCCTCGAAAAGATGTTTAATCCAACACTGAACAGTCGGAATTCTCTTGAACCTTGTTATTTCATTCATCTTAAATCTATCTCATTTTCTAATATTTTAAAAGTACATAATTTATAATATAGAAGTAATTATTAAACTAAGAATATTAAAGGGCACTTTTTCTTAATATAATTTTGTAGTATTATCACTTACACAAGATTTAAATTTATAGAAAATGGTAGCGGGGGTTCGATTTTCAGTTTGTTGGAACTCAACAGATTCTTAACCTTTGAACGAACGATCTCAGGGTTTCTCAATGAGATGGGAATAATCTCTGTAACTTATGAGCCCTGCGGCATAAACCAGGCTAGCCCACCCCGCTACAGAAGCGTCTATGAGTTTGATTCCTATGCAGTATATAATAACTATATATATAACAATTTAAACTTATAATTTAATCTTTATCTATTTTATAAGGGTAATTATATCTCTAATGTCAAAAAGTCTAATTTTTAACCAATAACTTTAACTTCAAAAATAAATTAGCTAATAAAAAGAAAGTATTTTAATGGATGCTTATGTCATTTGTTGATGTAATTTTAGACTTTATTCTAAATCCATGGTTCATTTTATCTTTGATTTTTTGGGTTGTAGTTTTACTATTAATTTATTTGCTAAGAAATAGGAAGGAAGCATATTATCTTTTTTTTCCATTATTGGCAATGTTTAAAACAAGAAAATTAAATAAGTTTATTACAAAAGTCGGAAAAAGAGCCCCTAAATTTTGGAAAGTTTTTTGGACTATTGGGATATTTGTTTCTTTCAGTTTTACAATTTTTGCTTTTTACTTCTTTTTTACAAACTTTATCAATCTAATCGTCAATCCTAGGGTGGAACAAGCTATAGTTCCTCTTATTCCGGGAGTGACTGTAGATTTACCTTTATTATTTTACTTAATTCTTCCATTATTGTTTATCTTAACTACACATGAATTAGCTCATGGATTTTCAGCTAGTGCTGAAGGAGTAGATATCAAATCCACTGGAGTTCTCGGAGCTGGACTTTTTTATCTAATAGGATTTGGTGCTTTTGTTGAAGTTGATGAAAGAAAATTAAGTTCTAGAAAATTTCACAGAAATACAAGACTTCGAATTGCTGCAGCTGGGACGTTTGTAAATGGAATAACAGCGGGAGTTGCTTACATACTATTATTATGTTTTCCACTTATGATTGCTCCATTTTATAGTCAAGTTGCTAGAGTGGATAGTGTTGTGACAGAAGCAGATGGAGGTTTTAATTTTGGAAATTTAGAAAATGGTGATGTGATTCTAGGGATGAAAAAGCTAGGTACTGAAGATGATGAGTATGTCTATCTTGATAATTATGCTGGTAGAACTCTTAACAATATTTTAAATAATGGAACTAGCCTTCAGTACGCAATAGGTGATAATTTAACATTAAAAATTTATAATCCTTCATCAGATATCTATTTAGAGAAAAATATAACTTTAGGACCTCGATACAACATAGGAATTCTTTATGAATATACCTCTGACACTGAACTTCGTATAACTCATATCTATTCTGCAAGCGAAGGAGGAAATAATTTTGATAAAGGTCTCACTGTTGGATTAACTATTACTAAAATTAATAATGTTTCAATTAATAGTATTGGTGGAGATACATTAGAGAAAGCATTAACCGAATTTAGTCTAAATACAATCAATTTAAGCACCGTATCTGATACCTACATATTGGACGTAGAAACAACGGGTGTAAAAGTTGGTATTTATACATATGCCTATTTCATGCATAAAAATAATTTCGCAAAATTCTTTACACCCTTTTGGCCTGAGTTTTGGTTAAGAGAAATAGCATGGCTTTTTATGATTGCTTTCAGTATTACACTCTTTAATATGCTTCCTTTACCTGTATTTGATGGTGATAGAATAGTTAAGGAATTAATTAACTGGGGTTTTGGAGAAGATTATAAAACTACTAGAAAAAAAACTGATAAAGTTCTATTTAAAAAAGATGAGAAAGATCTAGATTTATCAGAATATAGAGTAGAAAAAGTAGATTCTGTGAAAGTTGTAATACAGGATAAATTTGGTGCTAGACCAAAGAGTGAAATCATTCTAGCTGAAGATAAATATTCATTAACCGATAAAATTGGTGATGGGTTTAAAGACACAGTATCTTTAAACCTTCCTGAACATACAAAGTTAGAAGATAATTCACTAATTGAGATCTCTTACGAGTATTGGCATGATGAAAAAAGAAAAATTAAACGTTCAATAATTAATATTATAAGATTCGTTACATTGTTTATTATCGCTGGAAATATGGTTCTATCCTTTGTAAAATTCGGTGAACTTATATTTTGGATATAACCTTTACCATTTTTTTAAACTGACTTTTATGAGTAATTATAATATTTTTTTGAAAAAAAAAGAATGTTCACACTGCCGTAATAATGCTATTATCCATAGAAAGTATTCTGGTGAAAATCTCTGTTCAGAGTGTTTTCAAAAAAATATTGAGAAGATAATTTATAAAACAATATCTAAATATCAAATGCTAAAACCTGATGATAGAATTATAGTTGCTTTATCAGGAGGGAAGGATTCAATTGCTCTCTTATATAATTTGAATATTATTCAGAATAGAGCTCACCAATCGAAATCAATTATAGCATTAACTATAGATGAAGGTATAGGAGAATATAGAGAAAATAGTATTAAAAATGCAAAGGAATTTTGCATGAAACATGACATTGAGCATAAGATTATTTCATTTAAAGAAAAATTCGGATTTACTTTAGATGAGATCATTCAAGTTAAACAAGAAACTCCAGATTACAAATACGCATGCAATTATTGTGCTACATTAAGAAGAAGATTATTAAATGACGGAGCTAAAGGATTAGGGGGTACAGTTCTAGCCATGGGTCATAATCTTACTGACTTTGCAGAAACCTACCTTATGAATATCCTCTATAAACGTTTAGATATCATTGCTAATCAATATTTATTTAAGGAAGAGAATGATAAGATAAATCACTTTTTTATCAAGAAAATATCACCATTAATGAGGATCCCTGAAGAAGAAATTTTATTATATTCTAATATTAAAAAATTCAATTATTACCCCTCTCATTGCCCTTACAGGGAAAAAGACCCAATCATAAGAAAAAGAGTATTAGATTTTATTCAAGTATGTAAAGAATACAGCCCAGAAATAGAATTTAATCTGTTAAATGGATTTTTAGAAATATCAGAGACTCTTCATAATCATAGAAAAAAAAAGGATTATAATTCATGCCGAATATGTGGTTATCCATGTGGGAGTAAGAAAAAATGTACTTATTGCAGTTTACTTCAAGAATTATCCCAATAATGTTATTTTATTAAATACTCTCCCATTTCTTTTAATTTTTCATATTCTCTTATTTCTCCCTTGAATAATGGAACTTCAATGAGAATTTTATTCAATTTATCCTTAAATACTTCTCTTATCTTACTAAGGTTTTTCTGTTGCATTTCTCTTCTTGTTTTACAAAAATCGCATAATCTATTTGTATCTTGGTATAACTGATTCACCACGATATTAGAAACAGGAATTTCATATTTCACTAGTTCATTTAGTAATCTCCCAGTTTCTAATATTGCCATTTCTTCTGGGATCATTACTATTACAAAAGAATTTTTGATTGGATTAGTAAGGTCATCTTTAGCATTTATTATAGATTGATTAAGCTTTTCTAAAACATCTAAAGAATTGTCTTTTTTCTTTTCTTCACGAGTGAACATCCTTTTTATTGCTCCAAACATATTACCTAATTTCACTCTCATTTTTATGAGCTTACCTATCCACCCAGATAACGTATCTGGGAGACCTAAAAACCTTAATGTGTGTCCTGTAGGAGCAGTATCAAAGATAACTAAATCAAAATCATGTTCCGTCTCTATAAATTCCAAAATCTTACCAAAAGCTAAAGCTTCATCAATTCCAGGGGGATTCATCGAAGTTAAATCTTCTAAATCACCTAATAAAGACATCCCTCCCATCATATCTTCCATACCCATTTCTTCTAAAGGATTAATATTCGTTAGTCCTTGGAATTCTGCCATATTCGCTTTAGGATTAATCTCTAATGCTGTTAAATTTTCTATACCTTCAATGAGTGTAGGAATACCAGGTAATAATTCAACTCCTAAACTATCACCCAAAGAATGAGCAGGATCAGTACTTATAATCAAAGTATTTCTTCCATGTTCTGCTGCCCATATAGCCGAGCTTGCTGCACAGCTAGTTTTTCCAACTCCCCCTTTGCCTCCAAACATTACTATTTTTAAGTTTAGTAACACATCTTTTAATTCCATTTTAAATACAATAACCTATCTTTTTACTAATAATCAAGTTTATAACGGAGGATTGCAGCTATCCCTCCAAAAGTATTATACAACATTTCTCCTTCTTCAGTTTCTGTAGATAATATTTCAATACTAGTACCTGTGGATTCTGCAATCTCTCCTAGCTCTTCAATTATTGATTTACTCTCTATAATATTAAAAGAATTTGATGAACATTTAGGACAAGACTCATTTTGGATACTTGCTGTAATTCTATCAAAGTTTCTCTCTTTTACAGTTCTATGTTCATTAAATTGACAATTTGAGCACTCTATTTTGAGTTTATATATATCTAATTTTTCCGAAAGTATTAAATTATCAACAGCTCCATAATTTAATGCTTTCTGTATAGCTTCCAATCCATAAGATGCTAAACCAGAATCACTAGTGATTTCTTTCATAAATTGTTGCATTACTTGTTTCTCTCGTATATATTTCACATTTTCTATTTTATCTTTTATTTTTTCTATTAAAGCTCGAATTCCTTCTGTTCCACCGTAACCAAGATCAACGACGTCCATTATTTTATCCCGTAACCGGTAATCTAAACTCTCATCACTTACAAATTTTTCCTTAGATTGACCTGGACCTCCGATAAATATACCTTGTAGGTCTTCCATTGATAAAAAGAGTTCATTGACGGTATCTGAGATTCTACGATAAAAAAGTTTCTCTCCTTCCTCGATCAGTCTTTCATACCTTCGTTGAGATTGTCCACCTGCCCTGTGCTTACCATGGATTCCCGATGTAAATTCTCTAACAACTTCAACCTTATTACCTTTAATATATCCTACTGCGGATTCCTTTCTTCCAATAACTAATAAACCATATGTTTCTTTAGCGGTAAGCATTTCCTCTAATGGCCATAATAGAAATTCACTCGCACAATGGTATCTAAAGGTGATTACTCTATCAGGAGGATCAACAATGTACATTTCATTTTTCTCTGTTCCTGGTGTATTACTCTGAGGAATCGCTCCTGAAAACATAACCAAGCCATTTTCAGGGACTTCATTAATATTTTTTAGTTGTCCTAAAAGACTTGATATACTATCAAGTACATTCTTTCGTGTTAATTTTGATTTAATATTCTGACTTTCACTAATTTCATTTTTTAGATGATTCGTAACATCAGATATTTTTCTATCATGAGGAATATATACTGATATTAATTCTGTATGAAAACCTTTCTTACTCCTGAGATCCTCTAACAATTTCTTTGTTTTATAAATATTTAAATCGTTAGTCTTCTTTTTCGCTGCTGAACTCATAAGTATCTACCATATTTTAATATTTTACAAAAAATTAATAGTTTTTCATTATATCAATCTATATAAAGAACAATATTAATAGTTTTGATATCTTATGACTTCGAACGAAAATCAAGAAAATGCGGTTCCTAAGTCTCATCCCCGTTATGAAAGCCTAAAATATCGTCACAAAATAATTGAAGGTATGAAAAACTTAGTTGTTGCTGAGGCAGGGTTAATTGCTCATGGAAGAGGAGAATGTTTTGATTATATTTTAGGTGAAAAAACTACTGAAGTTGCCAAAAAAGCTATTGAAGCAGCAGTCGCCACATTATTATTAGCTGATAGACCTGTAATCAGTGTAAATGGAAATGTTGCTGCATTGAATCCAAATGAACTCGTTATATTATCGAATGTCTTAAATGCTCCACTTGAAATTAATTTATTTTACCACAAAGAAGGTAGAATTGAAGCAATAAAAAATGTGTTGCAGAAGGCAGGAGCCATAGAAATTTATGGAATTGACCCTAAAAAAATGATTGAACTCGACGGTCTTGAAAGCAATAGAAGAAAAGTAGAGTTAATAGCAAATGCAGATGTAGTAATGGTTCCTTTAGAAGATGGAGATAGGACTGAAGCCTTAAAAAAATTAAAGAAAAAAGTTATTGCTGTAGATTTAAATCCTATAAGTAGAACCGCATTATGGGCAGATATCACTATTGTTGATAATATCGTGAGAGTGATTCCTGAAATGATCAAAATTACTAAGAAACTAAAGGAATTAAATAAAAAGCGGTTAAATGCTATTGTCAATAACTTCAACAACAAATTGAATATTCAAGAAACTCTGGACCTAATTCTTGATTATATTCAACGACAGAAAAAAATTGCATTTGATATTATAAAATTTTGAAATCATTTGCAGTTTTCCATTCATAAAAACTTAAAAGCTTATATTATTATATTCCATATATTATCAAGGCTATTCTTTATTTTAAATTTCATTAGCATCGATAAAAATGACAACAAATAAGGAAACCAAGACAGATATCTTCGATACTTCTAATAGTGGACCAGATTTCTTTATTAGAAGATGTGTTGTGGAGGATTTAGATGAAGTCATTGATATCAATGAACAAGAACTACCAGAAGATTATCCATACTTCTTCTATAAAAGTATACTTGATAACTTTCCAGAATGTTTCTTGGTGGCTCAAAATGAACGTGGAAGAATAATAGCCTATATAATGTGGAGAGTTGAAAAAGCTCCGTCTATTAATAGCTTAAAATATATCAATAAAGGACATCTGGTTTCAATCGCTGTCTCTGAAAGAGCTAGACGAAAAGGAATAGGTAAATCTTTGCTATTGCATAGTATGAAAGCTATAAAAAAATACAAAATTCATGAATATGTTCTTGAAGTTAGAGTATCGAACTATACAGCAATTCGATTGTATGAGAAATTCAATTATAAAATTGAAAGTATCAAAAAAAACTATTATCGAGACGGAGAAAATGCCTATTTTATGACTCTAAACGCGAAACATTTCTAATGTACTGATTTTTCCAAACCCTTTACTAAATAGGTTAAAAACTCATTAAAAGGCACCTTAATCCTAAAGTCTGTAGCAATCTTTAAAATCTTCCCATTTAAGAAATCGATCTCAGTTGGATTATGATTTAAAATATCTTGTAGCATTGAATTCTGGTTATTGGCAGTTTTTGTAAGCACATCATATGCTATTGATACATAATCCTTACTGGGAAGTATGATGTCCATCAACTCTGCAACTTTTAACGCCTCATTAATCGCTTGTCCAATATGATATTCTAATCCCTCTATTTTTAATAATTCTCCATTAGTCAAGCGAGTTAATGCAGCAATGGCATTAATCCCAATGTTAACCAATGCCTTTTCCCAACTTTCCATAACAATATCTTCTACTATAATCGTCTCAAAACCTGCTAAATTTAAAACTTCACCTAATACATGTAAATTAGATTTATCACTATCCACTTCATTCGCTTTTGCGTTAGTTTTATTAAGATATGGATATCCAATCTTGGTTATACCTTCCCCTGTATGATGTACATGGCCGGGTTTTTCCAGTAACGCACCATTCGTTGTTAATGCTCTGATAATTTTTATTTTTTCAAAATATTGGATAAGTATATCTTCATTGCCAATTCCATTCTGCAAAATCACAATATATTTGCTTGCTTTAATGATTTTCTCATACTGAATCATCGCGTTTTTGATATCATAGGTTTTTGTTGTGAGAAAAAGAAAATCAAATTCAAAATCAGGATCTTTTTCCAGCTTCTCTTCAATAAGTTTTTCATTTTCGAAAGCTTTAATGTTCTTAATTGGTTCTATTTCTTGATTTCGGAATATTTTTAAACCAATCTCATTGATAATAGTAGCATGGTCCTCCATGCAAAAGAAAATTACTTCTATTGAATAAATATCAGACTTAATACTTGCTAAATACCCACCAAATAAACTTCCTATAGAACCAGCCCCGATAAATCCAATTCTTAACGGTTTTTTGCTCACAAGTAAATATTTCCTATTTTATTTATTTTAAAAATTTACCTAAATCCATCTGCCCTTTTGAATATTCTCCTGTTTTTTTTTTAATCTCCAAAATGCTTACGTCTTCTGGTGAATTCTTAGGGTGAACCTCTAATTCTTTCATTAACATAAGAGAATTTTTAGCAGCATATCCCGAAAAATGATTATTAAAATAAACTCCAATTTTATCCACTTTTGGAATTACTTCTTTAATTGAATGTGACCATTTTTTAATCTCCTCTTCAGTAAAACAATAATCAAACCAGATTTTCTTACCAAAACCATGAAACCTCACATACGCAAAAGCAGGGTTTGTAATATCCATCCGTGGTGGTAATAAGGGCTCAATAACCGCACAATATGTCAGAGATTTTTGCTTTAAAAAGTTAAAGACATCATCAACCATCCATGATTTGTCTCTAAACTCAACAACCAAATAATAATCATCACTTTCAATATTTCTAGGCCAATTAGCAATAAATTCCTTTAAATTGTTAAAATGTTCTTCTTTTTTGAAATAAGGTGGTAGCTGAATCAGAAATGCTAATAATTTTCTCGAGCTAATTAAAGGGTCCATCGCTTTCAAAAAATAATCTAAATCGTTTAAGCATAAATTTGTATCTAATTTATGCTCATGAGTAATTGATTGAGGAAGCTTCACCGAAAATAAAAAATTGCGTGGTGTTTTATTAACCCAGTTTTCTACAACCCAGTGAGAGGGAGTATTATAAAACGTCGTGTTTATCTCATTCGTATAAAAAATTTCTGAATAATACAATAAATAATCCTCTTTCCGTAAATTGCTTGGATAAAAAGGACCAACCCACTCATCATAACCCCACCCCGATGTACCCACTAATACTTTTCTATCTGTCATTGACCACTTTTCTTACTAGACTTTCTGCTGTCCCTTCGAATTATAACAGGTCTATTATTAATAATTTAAGGTATTCATAATTAAACTATAAAAGTTACTATATTTTCTAATTTGTTCTTCCCCCTAATCCACTTTTTTTCTCAAATCGCTCCTTATTAACCATTTAATTAATAAACCCTAAACCTTCTGTTTTGCCTTTTAAAGTTTATGAAACTAGACCATAAAATTTTTAATCAAGGATTTATTCTAATATTTCGTCGATGGCATTAATTGAGTTGAATAAAAAACTCACTAAATATCGTCGATACGTTATTGGTAATAAAAATATCTCATCTATTACTGATGCGATATGACCGATAGCTGGCAAAGGCCCCACTGAAGTACTCCAATAAAAACTTTGGTTTAAAAATTGGTACTACAGGAAGTGGGTGCTTGAACTGACCAACACCTCGGTTGGTTTGAGAAAACCGGAGCCAAGCATGGAAAATCATGCTCATAAGAACATACTCCCTAATTAATATAAATTTTAATTTATGTCTTCTTATTATCGTCTCAAATCGTCATGTATGATATTGAGCATTCATTAAGAATACTCAATTGACTTATTGTCTCCGAATACGCATACCCTTATACAAGTAATCTGAATCTTTCCTCAATTAGACGCCAATACGCCTCCGCTATTTGGTGGATATCTTGGCTTGGGCACCGATGAAGAGCGCAACAAGCTGCGATAAGCTCGGGTTAGTCGCATGAAGACGTTGACCCCGAGATTCTCGAATTGGACATCCTCTTGCGGCCCAATAATCCGCAAGATTCCCGGCAGGGAAGGGGAACCCTGGGAAGTAAAACATTTTAGTACCAGGAGGAAAAGAAAACAATAGTGATTCCGTTAGTAACGGCGAGCGAAAGCGGATCAGATCAAACCGAATCCCTAAGGAAACTTATGGGAAATGTGGTGTGTGGGCCTTGTACGACCTCCCTAGAAAAGATGAATACCTCTGGAATGCTGAGCCATAGAGCGTGACAGCCGCGTAATCGTAATCTAGAAGGTTGCTGCGAGAGTCCCCGAGTAGTGCGGGATGGTTTTCTCGTACGAATGTGCCAGATACACGCTGGCAAATCTAAATATGTCCCAAGACCGATAGCGTATTAGTAGCGTGAGCGAAAGATGAAAAGTAACCCGGAAGGGCTGTGAAAAGTGCTTGAAACCAAATAGCTTATTAAGGATGCAGCCTGAAAGGACAGATTCTGCATGAATGAGTTCTGGTGACAGAACATCAGAATACAGAGGACTAGGGTCGCATCATCAGTCTGGAATCATTGGCCAGGGAGTTTATAGTAGTGGCAAGCTTAAGCGTCTTGCGGCGCGTAGGCATAGGGAAACCAATATTCTTGCAATCTAATTATCACATTAGGAAAAACTTCTCGTTCAAGGATGGTTCTGCCTTCCTAATAACGTTTAGTAAATCCTTCTAAGGAATTAGACCAGAAGAATGGTCTTAAAGGGCCAAAAGTCTCTGCTATAATACCCGAAGCCGGTCGATCTATTCCTGGTCAAGATGAAGTCGTTCGAAAGGACGATGGAGGTCTGCACCAGTGTTGACGTGCAATTCACTTGGATGAACTGGGAATAGGAGCAAAAGGCTAATCTAGATCGGTGATAGCTGGTTCTCCCCGAAGTTGGTATCAGCCAAGTCTCAGACGAGGGAGCCAGTGGGGTAGAGCACTAATTGCATGGTATGGGGAAGAAATTCCTCGCCACGCTCTTAAACTCCGAATCTGCTGGCACCGTAGACTCTGGGAAACGGGTTGGTGGGCGTAAAGTCCATCGCCGAGAAGGGAACAACCTAGACTTGGGTTAAGGTCCCAAAGTGCAGGTTAAGTGTTAAACTAAAGGGCGTTATATTTCTAAAACAGCAAAAGGATAGGTATAGAAGTAGCCATTCCCTAACGAGTGTGTAACAACTCATTTGCCGAGAAATATAGCCCCGAAAATGGACGGGGCTCAAATCTGCCACCGAGACCCAAGAGCACGGGCGGAAAAACCCCGTGATCTGGTAGGGGAGCGTGCGGGTGGAGCAGAAGCAGGGGTGTGAACTCCTGTGGATCTGCCCGTAGTGAAAATCCTGGTAATAGTAAAAGCATAGATGGGTTAGAATCCCATCCGCCGAAAGGGCAAGGGTTTCTTTGCAATGCGTCGTCAGCGAAGAGTTAGTCGATCCTAAGCGCACCCTTAACTGGTATGCGCGAAAGGGAAACAGGTTTATATTCCTGTACCACGGCACTACGAATAGCGGTGACGCATGACTTTTTGCTGACGGTTCAGGGTAGGTGGAATAGGGTCGTCGAATATTTCCCTATTTAAATGTATAAAGCTGGTAAATAGTGTAAAACTTAGACCCAGCTTAAAGCATGAATAGCCATCCAATTGTGGAAGGTTTCGCCGATTCCAGGACCTATTAAAAAGGCAAAAGTAAGGAATGCCGTGATCGTACCCAGAACCAACACAGGTGCCCCTAGGTGAGTAGCCTAAGGCGTATTCGTGTAAAGGAGGCTAGGGAAATCGACAAAATAGAGCCGTAACTTTGGGATAAGGCTTGCTTGCGAATTTCTACACGCAGCTTCGGCAGTGTGTGGGGGCTTTCAAGTTGCAATAACTAGGGGGGGACGACTGTTTAATAAAAACATAGGTCACTGATAGAGCGAAAGCTTGTTTACAGTGGCTGAAACCTGGCCAGTGGCAGTCTGA
>JAHPYZ010000115.1 GCA_019058425.1 Promethearchaeota archaeon | reverse complement strand
TATTCTCACCCAAATAGCAGTCGGGTCCGGCAGGATCAACCGGAATTAATTCTTTTGAAGTTTTTTGCAAGAACATAAATTATTAATTGGAATTGAAATGTCGTTATTCTTTGGGGTTCTTAATTTAACTTTCTTCAGTTATATTTTTTAAATATATAACTACATTTTTTATACCGCATCTATGATTTAACTCTTCATCTAACGGAGGTTTACCGCAATCCAAGCTCACACCGGTAAAGATGCGATTTGCTAATATATTATAAAGGTACACTATATTTTAAATTTTTTTGTTTTTCCGTGAAGGATAAAGCTTTCCTTAATAAATTTTCGTAGTTTAAAAATCTCTTTTAAAACTAAAGGATATCATTTCAAAAAGAGAAGTTTTGGTTCAAAATGCATTTAAAAGATAAAATTGGAATCCACTTAGATCAAATAAAACAACTTAAAGGGGTAGAAAACGCAGTACTAACTCAACGAGATGGGAATCCTATACAATCTACTGGAGTATGGTTCTCAAAAGATGAAATCTTTAATGTGAGTTCAGCAACTAGTGCAATCTTTAATGTTGGGATTCATCTACATCCAAAGGACTTAAAGTACATCCTCATTGAGGGGAAAAAGGCAAAAATTTTAATAGCTCCATTAAATAGTCCACTACATTCCTCGTTAAATAAAATATTAGAAATGCAAGGTATCTTAGATAGTAATCATGAATTCTTTATCGCAATAACAGCCCAACCTAATATAAATTTAGGAGGTATTTTTTTACAAACTAATGAATGTTTAAAAAAAATTAAAACGACTCTGATTACATCTGGAGAATCATTTAAACCTCCGCTAATTCAGTTTAATAATCAAAAAATACAAAGAATCATCGAAGGATTCAATATTAAAGAGACTCAACATTCTGATTTAAGATTATCCTCATTTTCATTAAGTTTTTCTGAGAGTATATCGTTAGAAATGAGAAAAATTTTGAAGAACATTTCTGTAACAATTCCAGATCTGAATTATGCTTTTATAACTATTGAAGGTGGTTTTATTGCTTCTAAATTCTTAAAAAAATCTGACATTGATACAGAAAAGTTAGACAATGTCTCAGCAATGAGTTATTCCTTATTTCAGACGGCTAATAGATGTGCTTGGTTATTGAAAAAAATGCAAGCTGAGAGTATTTTACTCGACTGTCAAAACTCATTTCAATTCATTGATGGTTTAGGAAAAGCTATTTTTAGTACTGAAATCGGGAAGCAAAGACAAAAATTAGGGTTGATCCGATTAATACTTCCACAATTTTCTAAGAAAATTGATAATCTTGTCAAAAGAGCCTCAGAAATTCAAGATCATGGAACATTTGATATCAAGAGAATGCTAGGGGAACTTGTAATTAAATGATAAGGTGATTTAATGAATTTTTTTACATTTTTAGATAAATTAAAAAGGAATTATAATTCACTTATTTTGTATTGTTTATTAGATAGAATTCCTATAATAGTCTTAGGGGAAGATTCCGATAAAATAGATAATTTTTTGATTGAACTATCAGAACTTGTTCATTTTCGAAAAGACTATGTGTTTTATACCGATTTTGTTTCAATGGAAGATTATGAAAATCTTATATCAAATGAAAGTATTGATTACAATTATCAACGTGCTCATATTAGGTGTCCTTGTAATGTCTCACTTAAAGCTTTAAATCAATTTGATAATTTAAATTCATGGCTTATTGGATTAATAATTCCTAAACTAAAGGAGGAATTTATTGAAATTAGAAGACAAATAAACAATAAAGCAAAAGAATTGCTTTTTATTACAATTTCATCTGATACAATTTCAATTAAGGTTGAGGGAATTAATTTAAAAATAATAGATTTAACGCTTGAACAAAATATCTTCAAAAAAATAACTCAAGACACTGAAAAGTCCATAGCAAAAATGAAGAGGGTATTATCAGATAAAATAACTACAACACAGCTCGATAAAGATTTATTGAAAACTTTACTTGATTTTGAAGAAGAAAAAAATGAGTTAAAAAAAAATATTTTTAAAAGAGAAATTCAGAATTTTTATTCTGGTTCAAAGAGAGCTTTTTTTATTTTATCTAGATTGAATTTACTAAATGATATTGGAATTCAAACTCATGTTGGAAGTAAAACTCTTTTAGAAACTGTAGACTACGAGGAGGCTCCAATTGAAAGAATGATTTCCTTTATTAATAAAGAATGGGGCGAAAATTATTCAATTTTAATCGAGGATGGTAAGAAAGCTTTTATGGGTGATAAAATAGTTTCACTTTGGGGTTAGATAATATTATGATTTTTAATTATGATAATAAGACTCTACAGGTAAAGATTGTATATTATGGACCTGCAATGTCAGGAAAAACAACTTCAATTAAATCATTGTTCTCTCATTTTAATAAAGAACATACAGTTAAATCAATAGATAGCTCAGTAGGGCGTACTCTATTTTTTGATTTCGGTGTTCTACATTTTGAAGGAACAGAATGGGGATTAAAATTTTTAATTTATTCAGCAACAGGTCAAGATTTCTACGCAAGTACCAGACCTGCAACATTAAATGGTGTTGATGGATTAATTTTTGTCGTTGATTCCCAAATTGATTGTAAAGAACATAATAAAAGATCTTGGAATGAACTTAAAACTATGTTTGGATTAAATTTTTATAATATTCCCATTGTAATTTCATTGAACAAATATGATATATTTGAATGTGATACATCAGAAAAAGAGAATGTCTTATCTTACATAGAGTATCATAAGTTTAAACATATTTCATTAAAAAAAACAATAGCAATAAATGGAAAAGGAGTATTAGATTCTTTTAATGAATTAATTAACTTTATATTTCCACAATTGAAGGTCAATTTCGGTATTTATAACTAATTCTCTTAATTTTTTTCTTTTTCAACCTTTTGATACATATTTTTAGACATTCGCTTGATATACCCTTGTAAATAAAACTGTTTTAATAAATTTCTAACTTTACGTACTTCTAAAGCGTCAATTCCTAAAATACTCATTAGTTGAAAAATTGAAAATTGTTTTGGTAAGTTATCCTTAATATTATTATACAATCCCGTTTTTCAATCACATCGATATTTTAAATCTACACATAATAAATGAAGAAAGGTTTTTATAGTTTATTTAAACATCAGAAAATTGATAAATTGGAGTTTTGGTTTTTATAATCCTCAAAGTAACTATAACTTATCATTCCTACTTATCGTAGATCATCCTTGTCTAGTTTTTTTCATCGAATTTTTACAACCCTAGCTAACTCCTAGTAATCTCTTAGTTTTATATAAATACTTTATATTAATTAAGAAAAATGGAAAATAATATATAATTTTAGATAATAGAATCAAAATTATTTTATTTGAACTAAAGTTCACGAAATTCTTTAATATTATCTCCGACTGGAGCCTCTCCATCACCATATATCTGATATAAACCGGTTCTTCTCGCACATTCTGAAAAGCTACGATAAATATTTTTTCTCTTATCATATAAAGCGCAAGTATTATAAATTATGGGATTCCAAATATACAGTTTATGATCAGGTTCATACCATAATTTTTCATCTTTTAAAACTTGTTTAAAATCTTCTTCTCCAATAACTTCTGTGAGATCTTGTTTATTGAGCATAATGATAAGAGGGATTTCTTTAATTAATTTTCCCCTCGTAACATTTTTCAGTTCTTTTAAAGATTCAATATTATCCTCAAAAAAGTGGGTTTGTGAGTCAACTGTAAATATAACTCCATCAGTTCCTTTAAAAATTTTTTTTCTCAAAGGTGAAAATCTTCTCTGACCCGCAACAGTATACACATGATAAAAAACTTTACCTCGACTTTTTTGCTTTGTTGATTGAAAGATACCTCTATCAAAATATAATGTCGATCCACTTGCCATTGAAATTTTTGTCAAATTTCCAGTAGGTTCAATATCTATTTCATTTTCTTTCGTATATCTATAAAGTGTATCCACTATTGTTGTTTTACCTGAGCCTGCCATCCCCCAATATAATAGTTTTATATATACTTTATGATCTGCTGTAAATCTCACCATTAGAAATCATACCTTAATTATTAAATTTTAAAGTAAAAAAAATCGCTCCTTTGAATATATTCCATAGATAGCTCGTAATTGATGAAATATCCAAATAGTATTTATTAAAATATATTAATACGTATTATTATAATTTAGTATTTATAATACCTTTGTGATATTTTAAATTTTTGTATAAACAATATATTTGAAGGTAGAGCTCAACTTTATTAAAGCACATAAGTTTTCACTCAAATTCTACAAAAGTTTTTCCTAATCTTATTTTGTAATTGCACCATAAAATAATTTGGTTATAATTTTCTCCAACAAATCCTTCTCTGATAATAATATTAATAATATCTGAATACATCAGATCTCTTTTCCCATCCATTATTTGTTTAAGCTTGTTTATGATGATTTTTAGAGTTTTACGATTATTAGTTGAAATCTCCTTAATCTTCTCTTTTGTAGTTGGCGTTTGACTCATTTTAATTCAAGTTTTTTATTAACTAATTCTGTCATTACTAATTTACTCTTTCGATTAACATTTATCTTAATTGGACATTTTAAATTCCTACTTTTTTATTTCTAATCTACCCTCTCTTTGTCAATAGAATATTATTTCATTTCGTAGAAAAACTGATTCTATAACAAATATCAGTATTCTACAAAATGAAATTAAAATCGAGTAGAAATCTTAAACTTAATAGATTTTTAATGGTGGAAAAAATTAGTCAAATTGAAAATATCAATGAAGAAAATGAAAATTGTCCTGAATGTGGAGGTAATATAATTCTAAATAGTTATGAAAAGATCTGTAAAGATTGTGGATTAGTCATCAATAGATGCTTTAGAGAGTCTGCGTTTATATTTAGTGATTTAAAGAATAAAAGTAATTTAAGCAAACAATATGTTGCTCTAGGGGAACGCACAGATTTCATAGGAGGATTAGGCTCATTTATTGATTATGAAAAATCAAAATACTTAAAAGATAAAAGTGGAAAACTTCTACCTCCAAGCGAGCAGAAATTATTTAGAAGACTGAAAAAAAATTATGCTCAGTTTCTGCGAATTAAAAATCATGAAACAGAATATAGAATATTTAATATATTAAACAAAATTTCATTATATCTCAACTTAAGCAAAAGTATTCGAAATAACGCGGCTTATTTCTATAAAAAAATTAATAAATGTGAAGAAAAAGTAATTAATAACATTTCACTTATCGCATTTTGCATTTTCTACGCAGCAAGGAAGGAGAATCACAATGCGCCCATAACGATAAATGAAATTTCTGATGCATTTCAAAATTTTGGTCACCGTGTAAATCCAAGATTAATTTTAAGAGATGGGGTAAGATATAAACGTCATTTGAATAATGAATCGTCACCTCATAAAAGTGAAGATTATCTTATCAGACTTGTAGATGCCGTTATAAAACATAAAGATTTAAAATTAAGATTATTGGACAAAGGAGTCAAATGGTCAGTGAGCGAATTTCAGAATAAATTAATAGTGAAATGTCGTGAAGTTTTAAAAGAATTACCTTTGTGGCATAGAGGTGGGAGAAATCCCTTTATTTTAACTGGAGCGATTATATATCTCGCAGATAAACTATTAAGCAAACAATATCATCAAAAAGCAATATTAACTCAAAAAATCATATCTGAAGCAACTAATATTGCAGAATATTCCATTAGAGATCATTATGTAAATCTCCTGAAACCTATTTTCATTGCTCATTAATTAATTTGGAAGTTTTTTTGAAATTTTATTGAAATCTGAATTTAATATTTAATTAAGGCTAATGAAATTGAATTTAGGTCATATTAAATTTTTTAAATTAGATAAATTTATTAATATTAGCGATTTTGAATACTGAAAAAATATTATTTTTCTGCTTCTGTAGTGTAGTCCGGTCAATCTAAGCTAGTTTTTAAGAAACTATGATTAGGATTAGGCATGCGAGGCTCTCACCCTCGGGACCCGGGTTCGAATCCCGGCAGAAGCATTACTCTGTTTAATTTTTCTTTGATTTTTGAGAGAATTTTGTTAAATTAAATTGTTTCTCTATAAATTTGGATTTTGCTTAGAACATCAAAAAAATTTCGTAAAAGCTCTGTGTAAGTTTCTATTAACTGTAATTGAGACTCATCTTTTAATTTAGTGGTGATCAAGTTTATTTTTTCTATTATTACGTCTTGTAGTAAATTAAGCCAATTAAATTGATAATTTTGTTTTATAGTATTATGTTCTTGATTAGAATATATATTACTTCTTTCAATTCCATTATTTCTGTCATTTTTATCATTAGTAATTATTACTTTTCTGTTACAAGTAGGGCAGTATGTATTACCATCTCTATTTCGAAATATTGGGTTATTACAAACAGAGCACGCTAAATTTAACATTGTACTTCCAGATCTAAGAAGATCTGCCATTTTTTTTATGTTTTCGTTAATCTTTATCCCTTTAGTTTTTGAAATTCGTCAAATCTTAGCAACAAGAACTAATATTATATCTTGAGCTGTTTATTCTTTTTCCCTAATTTTTAATAAATTTACAATATATCCAGAAATTCTATTTCTTAAATGTTTTGAATCTACTTCAAGATATTTATCCAATAACTTCTTATTTTTCTCAAAATCAGTAGTGAATACATTCGGATACTTGTTTATCAATTCCTTTGATACATTCTTGATTAGAATTGTTCGTACTTTTCCCATTTCTATTTTAAACTTTAGTTATTTCTTATTTTGATATTAAATATTTGGTAAAATAAATTTTTTTGGAATTATCTTGGTTTTTATACTTTAAACTAGATAGATATGCTGTGAAAAGAAAATACATTCTTATAATTCCAATTTTATTGTTTTTTAATTTTTTTAGCATGATTAATTTCGTAAATGCTTTTAATTGTAATTTAATTGATTTTGATACTGATAAATCTGTTTATTATGTTGATGAAGATATTAAAGTAAATGCGTCTTGGGAGTTATATTACAATCCTATTAATGAAATAGCTTATACACAAATTCATATTTTAGATGGTTTAGATCAAATTATTTGGAATTCAACAAAATATAACCAAATTGGTCCTTATGAACAAAATTGGACCTTGAACTATAATAATTTTAATATAGATTTTATAAATGATTCCTGTAGACTTTATTTAAAGTTTTTTCTCTTTTATTTTCAAATTGATACAACTAATACGATGTTTACTTACTTAGAAACTTTAGAAATTAGAATACTGAAGAGAAATATAACTTGTGAGTTAATTGGACATAAGGACACAATAAAAATGGGGGAAATGTTATCAATTACCGCAAAATTTTATGATAATACTTCAGAACTAGGTCAATCTTTAATTAATCAATCTGTTCAATTCTCTATAACATTTAGTGATTTAATAATCTTTCAAAGTAATTACACAACAAATACTCTGGGTGAAATTGCTATTGATTTATGTTCTATCACACATTTAAAACTAGGACTAAACCTTTTATTATTTTCAGTAACAAATAGCAAGGTGTATAATGATTCAATATTTAAATATGATGTTTTTATAGAAAAAAGCGATTTAATTATTGATGTAATAACTTTTAACAACGAATTAAAAAATGATGAGAATTTAGAATTGGAATTACATTGTTTTTATTTTATAAATGAATCTATTCAATCACTTAATAATCATACTATGTTTATTACGATTTTTGATAATAATTCAATTTACTTCATCAATAAATGTACAACAAATCAATTCGGATTTTTAACCATTATTATTCCTCAAGAAGCTTTTAATTATAACCAAGCTTATCATGATTTTAATATCAGTATATTTTTCAATGGAACTTATTTTCTTGAAAATAAAACAATAATTAGAAGTTTTAAATTAAAGCAGGATACAAATTCTGAAGTACCCAATTCCTATCAATTGCAATTTTTATCATTTATTTCTATTCTGATAATAGTCTTAGTAGTTTTTTCTTACATGATTACGAGTAAAAGAAGTAAAAGTGGAAAGATTTTAACAGAATTAATTGTTAGATATTAAATTTTAAAAAAAACTGTTTATCATTTTTCATTCACTCTAAGAACTATAAATCTCACCGCTACTTGTTTTAAAGCCGACAAAAATCCGAAAGGTCTTGTTTATTGTGTATTAATTCAACCACTCTCGATAAATTCTAGTGTAGTTCTAAGACAGAAAAGACCTCCGATATGAGAAAAAGAATTAGAATCCAGTGTTAAAAAATTAATAGTCTGTACTTTATTATAAACGATTGTTTTCTTAAATCACCATAAAGTCCCATTGAATAAAGTATTTGACTATGGAGTATTTTGAAGAATTACTAAAGCGCCCATCGGTATTCAAGGATGAAAGCAAACTTGATATTAATTTCATTCCAGACAAATTACCACACCGAGATAAGGAGATTTCACTACTATCTCAACTTTTTCTTGGATTAATAACTAATCCCAATTCAATATCAAGGAAAATTTTAATAACTGGAAAAACAGGAATTGGAAAAACGGCTACTATTAAATTATTTGGGGAGTTATTAGAGGAAGCTTCTAGGAAAAGAGATGTAAATATAAAGTATATACATGTTAATTGCCGAAAAGAGCGAACCAGTTATAAAGTATTGATTAAATTAATTCAATTAATAGATAAGCGATTTCCGAAAAGAGGTTATTCTTCACAAGATTTATTAGATATTTTGATTGAATTTCTTCATCGCCATAATCTTCATATTCTAATTGGTTTAGATGAGTTGAGCTATTTAATAAATAAACATGAAGATTTGATTTATTCATTGACCAGGATTAATGATGACACTTTAAAAGGAGACCAACGGTTATCAATTATTGGAGTTGTACGAGACATTTCATGTTTAAACAATCTGGATATCAGTACATTGAGCACCCTTCAAAGAAATATAATCAATTTTAAAAATTATTCAAAAAACCAAATTCTTGATATTTTAAAGTATAGAGCAGAGATAAGCCTAAAGAAAAATGTTATATCAAATAAAATGCTTGAAATGGTATCAGAGATTACTAATAGTACTGGTGATATTAGAACGGGATTAAATATTTTATGGAGAGCCTGTAAAATCGCCGAGAGTAAGAATCTGAAATATTTAACTGCGGAATGTGTTAGATTGGGAAGTCAAGACTTGCTACCATTTTCAACTTTAGATGTTTTAGAATATATGACTTCTCAAAAACAGATATTCCTACTTGCAATAATTAAAGCTTTAGATAATGGTAGGTTAATTGATATTTCGTTCAATGAGGCTTTAAAAAGTTATAACATGATTTGTGAAAATATCGGTTTAACCCCAAGATCTCATTCTCAAGTATGGAATTATCTCCAAGAATTCAAAAGAGAAAACATTGTAGTAGTCGACGTTATTAGTGAAAAAATAAAAGGTAGACGTGCCCTAATAAGAATCCCTGATTTAAGTTTACCTAAATTAGAAAAAAATACAATCGAAATATTAAATTCAAAAGGTTATATAATTTGATTGTTAATAGATTTGAAAATAAGAATTTAATAGAAGATTTATTAGGATCGCGCGCAAGAGTTAAAATCCTTAAATCCTTGGCAATAAATGAAGAGTTAACTATTTCTTTGATTATTAGCAAAACAAGATTAAATTATTCTTGCGTTCTAAGGCATTTAAATTACCTTAAGATGAAAAATTTGATTCAAGAAAAGAATTTTGGAAGAATAAAAATTTTTAGATATAAATTAGAAAATATGAAAGCTAGGAGCTTTAAAAATTTCATGGAAATTTGGGAGGATGATTTTTAATACTATGATTTCCGCACTCTTTTTAATTATGCTCTCCTATTTTACTATTACTTTTTCTGTTGTAACATTTTTTGATTTAAAAATCCGTAGAGTCTCAAATTCCTTTTTTAAGTTAACTTTTGCACTTAGTTTTTTGCTGATAATAGCTGAGAGTGTTTTATACATTGACAATTATATATTATTTGTATTTACCAAATTTTTTTTTTTTCCTTTACATTTCTACTTTCATTTCTTTTATTTTATATAAAAATAATCGGTGGAAGTGATGGAAAATTAATAATCCTTATATTTATTACCCATCCTATTAATTTTATAAATCTAAATTTTGTTACCTCTTTCTTTTTATTTTTTTCACTTTACTTCTTTTTAATTTATTTAGTAAACTTTATTTTAAATAATACGCTTAAAGTTAATTATTCATTTGTAACATTATTTAACTTAAATTCTGAAATCTCATATTTTAAGAGACTTTACATAAAAAGTAGTTATAGATTCTTACGTTATTCAAAGTTAAAAAGTTTTAAGGAAGAAAAAATAATTCTTAAATCAATTTCTTTAATCTTTAACTTCAAAAAAAGATCAATCGATATATTAGTTCAAGTTCGGTTACCACTTATAATAATAATAATCCTTTCATATGTATCTGTTTGTATGTTAAAACTAACATTTTAATTATAAAATATCAGATTAATTTTATATTAATGAATTTTTATTAAATTAATGAATTTTAATAATTTCATAATGTGAAAATTAAGAAATGGAGATTGAAAAAATAAGAGAGACCTCGTGGAAAATTCAATTAAAAAAATTAAATGAGTGTATCGAAATTACTTCAGTTGAGATTAGTGGTGAAGTCCGAATAATAAAATTAGCACTCATAAATAATGATAATATAGTAAAAGTTGAAATGAAGAAAGAAGAATTCTTTAATTTCCTCTCCTTAATTTCAGCTTTTAAAGATGTCGTTATTGGAGAAGAATCTCTTATCATAGATGAAGATATGGATTTGATAGAGGACGAACAACCAGAGATTCAAGAAGAAGTTCCAATAATAAGTAATGAATTATTGGAAATACAACATGACACTATAGAAAAAAATACTGATAGCAATGATAGCGAGGAATTAAATCCCGAAGAATGGGATCCTTGGTGAGATATTTTTTTATTTAATTCTTTCAATTTTGTATTCACAGAAATCTAGATTTAAATCCTCCAACGAACATTGAGTTTCAGAAACATTTACCCTATAAAGTGCAAATTCTCCGATACCAGTTAAGATTCCTGTTACAAAATAACAGAAATATTTTGATTTGTTTTCTAATTCTGAGGAAATATTATGAAACAGATTTACAATGATTACATCGTCATTAATTTGTTTTGGCACAAAACGACCCCATCCATGATTAC
>JAHPYZ010000031.1 GCA_019058425.1 Promethearchaeota archaeon | reverse complement strand
GTGTAGATTTTCATGTTAAAACAATTGAATTAAATGATAAACGGATAAAATTACAATTATGGGACGTTGGAGGCGAAGAAAGATTTCGGTTTCTCTTACCAACATATTGTTTAGGAGCAAACGCAGCTTTTTTACTATATGATATAACTAGACCTTCTACTTTAGATAACATTTCAGAGTGGATCACTATTGTTAGACAAAAAGGTGGACCTATCCCAATTATGCTAGTTGGTTCAAAATTAGATCTTGAAAAAACACAACGAAAAATTCAAAGAGAATACGGTATTCAAATTGCTGAAAAAAATGATATGGCTAGCTTTGTAGAAATGTCCGCTAAAGAAAATGTCAATGTAGATGACGCCTTTAGAGTTCTTACTGAACTCACATTAGACCGAACTGGTAATAGGTGATTTAATGGAAGATACCGAATTTTTGCCTCTCAGCCAATTGTTTGATTCAATTGGTATTATTGAAAAGGGTATAGAAAGGATATACCATTATCTCCTATTGAATAAAAGGATAGATAATCTAAAAGATGTGTGCAACCAATTTGGTCTTTCATTAAAAAGAGGTTATAAAGTCTGTTCTGTTTTAAGTGATTTAGGCTTAGTTCAAATTTACGACAGACCTATGAAAATCCATATAGCTACTCCAATAATGACATTATGGCAGAATCTGATCCAACAAAGAATTGAAAACCTCAGAAATCAATTCCATGAAAAAAGAGATAAATGCGAATCTGCTATCGAATATTTTACTAGAAAATACAAACTGGAGGAACAAGCAGTTCAAGAACCAGTTGAATTTATTAACTATGATGTTAGGAATTTTGATGAATCGTATCATCATTTCTTAGCTCCTAATGAATGTAGAATTGCTATTGGGATTAGATATAACAATCCATTAAATTCAATGATCCAAGAAGGTCGATTTAAAGATCTTCCAGAAGCAACTAGGAATTTAATGAGTGCGGGAATGAATAGAATTAAAGATAATCTTATAAATATTAAAGTAAAGGTTATCTTTAATTCTGAAGTTGCGAAAGATCTTCTAATGAGTAAAGAATTTGAACTATTCACTAATCATGTAGAACCATACAAGATGGGATTCAACAAAATAGAGATTCATGTTACCGATGAAGCATTTAGTAATTTCTCGCTTACTGATAATGAAATAATCCAGCCATCCTTTGATCCAACAAATATTCTAATTGGAACTTATATCTCCCGAAATAAAAACATTTATCAAATATTTCATGATAAATTTACTGAAATCTTCGAAAATGGTATCCTAATAGACCAATTTATCAACGAACAAAAAGATATTAATATTAAAACTCTCTCAGAAACTCAGATGTTTGTTTTATGTGTAATGTAATATGAAAAGAAGCTATAAGTTATTTTCATTTTATTTTTTAAACTCTTTTCCAAGTTTAAATGCATCGCCTAATTTTTCTCCTAATAACCAGTAAGTAGATTTTTTTTCAACTCCAGTATATATAACTGGTTTCATTTTTTTCATATCGGGGACTCCATTCGTTTTATACTCTTCACCAATATACGAATTTATAGCTCTTCCTAAGATAATATAATGATCTGATAATTCAATTAACTTCTTGACTTTTAATTCGATAGATAAAGTACACTCCTTAATTAAAGGAACATTTAAATCTCCATAGAATATTTCAAATAACGAAGACTTATCTATATCTCTTCCAGAAGTGATTCCTATATAATCTACCTTTTTTATTAAATCAGCTGAAGGAAAATTAATGCTAAATAAGTTAGTTTCTTTGATTCCAATCATAGTTAAATGTTTCTTGTTAATTGAAGCTATCCAGAGAGGAGGATTTCTGTTTACCCGACTTACCCATGTACATATCATGAAATTCGGTTTTTCATTTATGATTGTCCCAATTATAACACATGGCATTTGATATGGTGAAAATTTCTGATCTAATTTTGTCTTGTACATACGGAGTTAAATCTATCTGAATTTAAAAAATTCAGTCTATTATTGATCTATTGTCAAGATTTTTACTAAAATCAACATATTGAGATTATAAGAATAAAAATACGTTGAAAAGTAAGTTTCTCTTTACATCAAAAATAAATAAATAAAAATAAAAAATAAGTCTACTCATTCCTTTTTCTTTTCATAGCTTGCCCAAACCTTTCTAATAACTTTCTTGGAGTAACCGTTGGCCTTTCATACTTTTTCAATTTAGATTTTATCCCGAAGAGATATTTTGAAATATCTTTAAGCCTTTCTGTATCGTAACGCATCATCATTGTGATAGTTTCCATAGCCGGGCTCCCACCTCCGTGTAATCCAGCGACTTGCATCAATCCCCCTAAATCAGATACGACCATACCTTCAATACCTCTAAAACAACGATACATATTCTCTGTTTTAACTCTTGGATTTCGTTTTAAATATTTCATAGCCAGATCTCCAACTTCTTCAGAATAAAATGACCCTTCATATGGTAACGTAGCGATTATTCCCCCAGATAAATCTGCTAAAATTTTATATTCTTCATAGATATTTTCTCCCGCTAATCTACGCCCCGCATTAGTCAAAATCTCATCTGGTATCTGTGTGCCAGAAGGACTCTTTTCTGAATGTCTTGCGCTCGATTCACCAGCAGCAAAAACTAGTTCAGCAATACCAATAATATGAGATAATTTATCTTGAACATGAGAAGCTTTTTCTATCCCATTATATTCTGCTACTAAGGCAGAAGCTGAAGCTAAAATTTCCGATACTGCAGGTTTGCAGCCAGTGTATGAATGACGATGATAATGAGCAAACATTAGAGCTAAAAATCCCGCATACGGAGTTTGTCGGGGATCACCATGACCATTTAGAAAAATTCGGTCATTTGGGACAAATACATCGTCAAAAATGATAAATGTTTCGGCATCACCCATTTGTAATCCTGGAGCATCCATATGCTTACTTTTTCTATAATAAGCTGGTCTTGTTAGAAGCTTTACTCCTTCCCAATCGCCAGGTAAGGCAAAAGCTACTGCATAATCTTTATCTTCAGAACCCATATATCTACATGGAACAACAATAAACTCATCAGCGTAAGGTGTATTAGTTATATTTATTTTACATCCCCTCACTACAATACCATCTTCTCTGGTTTCAATGACTCGTAGATATTGATCGGGATCTTCTTGTTGATGAGGTCTTTTTAACCGATCCCCCTTGGCATCAGTTTGTGCGCAGCTTGCTACTACATCCTTCTCTTGAAAGTATTCTAAGTACTTCAAGAACCTTTTATAATGATCAGTTCCCAATGCTTGATCCATTTCGTATGTAATGACTGATAATGCATTCATAGCATCAATACCCATACATCTTTGAATACACCCGCCAACACGATGACATAGGACGCGCGTCATTTTCTGTTTATTTAACAGATCTTCTTCACTCTGGTGTATATGACAGAAACGATTGATTTTTTTACCTGTTATATGTGAAGTAGCCGTACATAAATCTTCATATTCTGGTTCATTGACATGCTCAAATGTTTCCTTAATAATATTCATGCCTCCCTGAATACGAGGATCGTCTCGACCAACCTTTTCCTCACCGATATACACATTCGGTTTCATTTTCTTTAAATCTTCAACATACTGTTCATATGTGCGAATTTTAATCAACTCTTAATAAACACTTTATATTTAAAATTAATACAATATAAATAATCGAAAGTTGATTATAAATTAAACTCCTAATTGAAAAAAGTATAATTTTTTAGGATTAAAAGGGATTTCTACTAATTGTTTTTTTATTAGTTGCTTACCTTGATTTTATAATAAATATTATCTATAATGGTATTAAACGCTTCAATAACACCTTGACCAGTTTTAGCAGATGTGATATAATAATTTAGAAAATTTTGGGTAATAATCATATCTTGAATTTTGGAATTATCTAGTTTATTCTCATCCACCAAATCAACTTTATTAGCAAAAAGCACAACGGGAATATCTCCACAGAAGTGTTTGATATCATCGTGCCAATTTGAGATATGATTAAAACTGTCCTTACCAAGGTCATTTTCCTCGAGACTATACACAATTATAGCAGCGTTACTATTTTTAAAAAATGAAGGACGAGCGAAATTGAAATCGTCTTGCCCAGCAATATCCCAGAACATTAATCTGATTTTGTCACCTTCAATTTCTGTATCATATATTGTGAACTGAGCTCCTATAGTTTTGATATAATCCTCAACAAATTCTCCTTGTGTAAATTTTTGAATTAAGGTTGTTTTTCCAACGCGCCCATCACCAACTAAGGTTATCTTAAACCGGAATTTTGACCCTGTATCGGACATGTAATTATCTCTTTGAAATAAGACTAGTAATGATTATTTAAAATAAGATTAGTTTTTTATAAATATAAAGTTGTTTTTAGTTTTGTTAAAATTCGACGAATTTTTTAATAGAAACTACAATTCTGCTGATAATGCTTTAGAATTGCGGTATAATTCGTCAATAATAGTATTGAACGCTTCAATAACTCCGTAACCTGTTTTTGCGGAGGTTATAAAATATCTAAACAAATTTCGATTATTGACTAATTCTTGGATTTCAGATTTATTTAAACCGTTTTCGTCTATTAAATCAGCTTTATTAGCGAATAGAACGACAGGAACATTTCCACAGAATTTAATGATGTCCTCATGCCATTTTGAAATATGATTAAAACTTTCCTTACCAAGATCATTTTCCTCGAGACTATATACAATTATAGCAGCTCTACTGTTTTTAAAAAATGAGGGACGTGCAAAATTGAAATCATTTTGACCAGCAATATCCCAGAATATTAGTCTGATTTTATCTTGATTTATTTCTTTATCATAAACTGAAAATTGTGCGCCTATTGTCTTAAGATACTCTTCCTGAAAGGATCCTTGTGTAAACTTTTGAATCAGGGAAGTCTTACCAACCCTTCCATCCCCTATGACTGTAATTTTGAATCTAAATCTTGAACCTATATCGTTCATATACATACGGTTGTAGAAATATTGTTGGCAACTATAATTAATGTAAAATTAGATTTAGAGTAATATAAAAATTTTGTTTTATTCATTAATAAAATTCAGTAAAAATGGGAAAAATAAAAAAAAATTATTTTACAGATTTTTTGATACATAGATAGTTTAATCTTTAAAAGTCTAAGTGGAGTCTTGGATTAACAATGGACCATAAAGTATAAATAGATTCTCGTTAATTATTATATTAAAGCATATAAAATTAAGAGTTTTGCCTGTGGTTTCTACATGTAATTATCCTCCTGAAGAAATAATAAAACCTATTTTTGGTAAGCCAAACTACGAATTTATCATATTGTGGATATTGAACAATAATGAGGCTTGTACTTGGGCAAATCTTAAAGAGAAGGTAAAACATTCAACCTTATCAATCTACTTAAACAGACTTAAGAATAGAGGATATATAGAAAAAAGTACATTCAATCAATATAAAATTACATCAAAAGGTAAGGATAGGTATTATGAACTTTCTGAAGCAAGACAAAAAAAGCGAAAATTAAGTTACCCTCCCGATGCAATCCTCCGAAGAAGAAACTACGATCACTGGATTCTATGGATGGTGTATAACAATAATTATTGTAAATGGTCGGACTTTCTTGAGCCGCCTCTTTCAATCAATCAATCTTCGCTATCTAAGAATTTAAATTCATTATTGGATAAAACTTTTGTAAAAAAGGAGGAAAAAGAATACAGAATTACTAGATTGGGTAAAACAGAATATTCAAATATGCTCAGATTATATGATTTAGACAGGCAATCAATCTTAGAAGAAGAAGGTAAGCGGATTAAAGAAATCACCAAAAAGACAACCAGCTTCTTTAAACAATATAAGATAAAAGATAATGATATTAAATTTCGGTTTTTGAACAACAAGTTAAAACTGCCTTATGAAAAAGTTAAATCAACTTTAGATAGTGAAGATGAATATGATAAAGTTATACTTTATCTCTCTATTAATCATCCAGATCGATTTCCTAAATATATCTCTCCAGAGGAATTTTCTAACAAATATGACATTAATCTAGTTAAACTTAACTTTGTTATTCTTAGAATTGTGGAAGAGAGTATTTTTCCCATTAAATTCTTCAAATTAGATGTAGCTAGTGAGAAATTGTTCTACTTTCAAGTAAATGAAAAAATAGAAAGAATGCTTAATGCTATTGTTGAGGATCATATAACGAGGTTTTCATATTTGAATAATTTATATGAGGAAACCCCTGAAGAAGTATCACCTTTAACAATGGAAAGCACAGTTATAAGCATTTTGGATGAAATTTGTGGTACTCTTTTTGATAATGGTCTAAGGGAATCATTAAGAGATTTGTTACCAGATTATATTAACTATTTAGCTTATAAAATCGAAAGAGAGAGAAAGTTACTCGATACTTATGATAAATTGGAAGGTTTGATTTGGCATGAAATCCAAACGAAATTTTTTGAGCTGGTAGAAATCAATTATCCAGTAAAAACGAATAAGGCAAGGGATACTCTTATGGAAATTGAAAAAGCAATAAAATTAAGACCCAAAAATTCTGATTTATATTATTCTAAAAGCAGAATTTTAATTGATATAGGTGAATATAAAGAAGGATTAACTGTTCTAGATAAAATGCTTTCAGTGTTTCCTAAAGAAGAAATAAATATTCAAACAAAAAGAGCATATGTTCTTAAGGAAATGAAGAAAATCGAAGCAGGATTGGAAACTATCGAGACCTTAATTGAAAAATATCCTAATAATAATGATCTTCTTAATTATAAAGCCTTCTGGTTACAACTGTTAAATCGCAAAAAAGAATCTTTAGAAACTATTCAAAATCTTATAAAAAGTGAGCCAGATAATGCTACATATCATGACACATATGGAGAAATTCTTATGTACTTCACTGATTATAAAACTGCTATTAATGAATTTCAAAAGTCCATTGAGATAAGCAGTGATGATTGGTATGTGTACCAGACATATATTAAATTAGGGATATGTTATAAGGAATTAGAAAATTATGATTTAGCGATGGAATACTTCCAAAAAGGATTAGAAGTTATTGAAGAATCTTCTTTAGATCAAGAGACAAAAACTAGATGGAGCACAATTGCTACTCTGTTCCTCGCAGAGATAGAACAACTGGAAGCTGAATTCTGAAAGTTTTATCTTACTGTACTTTAATTTAGTCATACATTTAATTCAGGTATTCTTCCCAAGAAGATTTTATTAATCAAAGTTTCAAGTGAGGGATGTTCTGTTAAATTAATTGTCCTGTTATTTTTATAAAAATTATTCATAGATTTCCAGATAGAATTTGATTTTTGGATCTGTTCGACAAATCGATCTAATTTTTGTTTTGCAAGATAAGTTTGGCCTTTGAATAAATAACATATTGAAAATGAACTTATTGGATGCATAAGTATAGTATATTCACCAAATTTAGCTCTATCAAGTTTTTTTTCAAAGAGTTCTCCGCTGAAAGTATTAAAAGCTGTCAAAAATCCACTTATTAAGTCATCTTCAAATTGCCAATCCTCTAAAAATGGATTAGAAAAAAGAGGAAGCCCACCTTCTGCAATAATTAAAAGTAATATGGGGGTTTCGTGAGTTAATTTTGGAGTTTCTATTACACTTTTTCCCTTCATAAGATTGATAACTCCTTCAAAGGAAGCAAGTTTTATCCGTTCTGATATGGGGGCATTTGTTCTTTTAAGATTATTCCAATCACTTAATTGTTCTAGTAAAATGTCATGATCACTAGAGATTTTTATAGCTAATAAATCAAGTCCATGTAATTCTGCGATTTGTTGTGCTTGTGTTAATAAAAGCTCTGCTTCCTCAACTTCCATCCTAATAAGTGCCATTTTAGTTTGTAATAATTTAGTCTCAGTTAGCCATAAATATGAGTTTTGTTTTTTCGCTATTTTAAGAATTCGAGAGATGAGAGGATATATATCTTCTAAAATTTCAATATTGTTAGTAATACTTAATTCCTCTAAATATAGGTCACAGAGATTGACTATTGCTAGAAGGGATAATTGAGGAATAGCATATTCATCTTTTACGACTTCTATTAATAAGTCTTCAGCTTCAGTTATATTTCTTACCCGTCCGCCTCTTTTCAAGACGAGGGCTTTTGCTATCATATTCAATTGTTTAAATACATCACTTTCATTATTTTTTGCAAATTCTTCTAGCTGTTCCATGTATGAATAAGCTTTTTCAAGATATCCCTTATCTAAATATACAAGAATCAAATAAAAAAGCGATGAACTCATTCCGTATGAATTATTGAATTTTTCAGAAAGATCTAAACTTTGTTTAAGATATTTTACAGCTTGATCAAAATCTCTTTTCATTCTATAAGTAGCGCCAATTCCCACTGTATTTTCTATGAAATCTTCGATATATTCCTCCTCTTCAGCAAGTTTTGCTGCACGGCTATAATATCTTAAAGTTCTATCTATATAACCTTTCTCTTTATATATAGCACCTAAAAGATGTAATGATGAAAGTTTGGTTGAAACACTAATAATCTTTATATTGAGGCTTTGCTTGCAAAACTCTAAAGCTTGATCGAAATCACCCTTACGGAAATAACTCAGTCCAACGAAATTAAGGCTTGTAGCGATGCCTATTGGATTTTCTAATTCCTTTTGCAATTCTAAACTCTTCAGAGCGTAATCTAAAGCCATATTAGGATTGTTTTGTAATAGATAAATATCTACTAATAGATTATAAATACGTGAAAACTCAAGTTTTTCGCCTAGGTTTTCTCGTAGAGACAACCATTGTTTTGCTAACTTTAATGCTTTAGTGTGATCTGTTCTATAGTGGTAAACAACCATTTTAATGAGTAGTAAATCTGCTTCCATTTTTGGAACATCTACAGCAGTATCTTCTGAAATTAATTTGATGGATTTCTTCGCTTCTTTGACTTTATTATAGGCTTGTTCTAATTTCCCAAGATATGCAGTATGAGCTGTGATAAGGAGAGAATCAAAAGAGTGAGATATAGATTCTAGCTTTTGACTCCACTCATAAGCTTGTTCTCCTAACTCTACAGCTTGTTTGTATTGCTCTTTATAGCAAAATATCTTTCCTTTTAAAACCAATAGTGATAATTTATCTTTGGGAGTATTAGTTTCCCTCTTTTCAAGAATTCTAATTAGTTCAAGTGCTTTTTCAAATCTGGCTTGTTGCATTAGATGGCTTATACGACCTAATTCTTTAGATGTTGAATCGAGCAAAAGATTTCTCCATTTATGAATTAAAATATAGAATTTGATGACTTTTCAGAGGGAATTTCTTTTAAAGAAAAGAAGAAAATTTTGCTTAAAAGACTTTGTAAAAGCTTTCTTTTGTATTTAATTAAATTTTAAGTTTAATGGATATATTAGAACTCAAAAGGATTTATTGGCTTGAATAAAAAATCTTTTACCACATTGAACTTGTTAATAAATTCAGAAGGTTCAATTGTATTATATTTCTTTTTATATTCACAATATTTCTCAATTGACAAGGGATATGGAAATAAACATTTAATACAATTTTCTTTTTCTCTACACCCAAGACATTTTCTTCTTTCTATATTTTTATCTTTTAAATGATCTAGATTCTGTTTAATATCAGAAAAAGAACTTCCAATTTGTCCTATAGGATCTGAATTCCAACAAATTCTAATAGAATTATCATTTCCAATTATAGCAGTCTCTAATGTGTGACAATTTGCTTGATTCTTTGTCCAACGACATAATTGCTGAAATTGAGGTAAAGGATTACTATTAAAGAGATAATTAAATATGTCCTTGCTCTTTGAAATTTCAGTTAGAAGACTATAAAGCGCTTTAGTGTCCATTGGGGTATTATCTGTTCCAATTGAATAATGAATATTATCAAAACCTTTCGAATAATCTTCTAAAACTAGATTTGTATTCTTTAATGTAATATTCAACCCAATCTGTTGATCGAATAAAGCATTCCTTCCAGATTCTAAAATAAATATATCATTCTGGTGTTTCCAATAATATGATTCATAATTCAATGATGGTGAATACTCATTATATAGGATTTGTCTATTTTTCTCATGAAATTCAAGAAATTTCATTTTATCTGAATAAATTTGTATGATAGCTCCATTTAGAGCAAGATTTTTTTGTAGCCATTCTACAAGTGAAGGTTTAAGAATCTCAGAATTGAGGATAAGGTTATCAAAAAAGTTTTTCTCTTTCAATCTTGTCGTAACTAATGACAAAATTTTTAGACTATTATAATCAGCTATCTCGTTATTTTCTATTCTTGCGCATTTCGGATGCATCTTTACTTTATAAATGTCAAATGGAAAATTATTTCTTATATGAACTTTATTTTTCTGGCCCATCTGATTAATTTTATAACCGTATTTCCTAAAGTTTTGATAAATTGGTGTGCCTTTAAAAATATGAAAAAGATTATGGGTATAAAAATCAATATCTAACTTGTCTATAAATTCTATAGTTTTTTGGGCATCATGAATTGATTCACCAGGTAAACCAATCATAATACTTACAAATACTTTTCCGATACCAATCTTTTTAGCATACGTTGTCATACTTTTTAGTTTTTCAATAAATTTAATTTCTTTCTCAAAATTATTCGAATTTTTACTTTCAGGGGGATTAACCTTGCCAATTGTTTTTAAAACTCTCGGAACTGCACTTTCTAGTGAAAATCCTATTGAAACAAAACCAGCTTGTTTCATTAAATCTAATAATTCCTCGTTAACTGTATCACAGCGAGTAGTGCAAATTAAAGGTATATGTATATCATTTTCAATTAGCGCTTCACAAATTTTTTTTGCTCGTGATGGTATTAATGTAAAAGTATCATCATTAACAGGAACAGGATGCAAAAAATTTTGATTTTTGTTAATAAATGCTAATTCTTCAATCACTCTCTCTATCGAGTGAAAAAAAATGTTCCTTTTACTCATGACTGCACAGTTACAGTAAATACAATTTTGATTACATCCTCTGGTGGTAATAATTCCTGTTGGAAATGCTTTAGATATCGGAATAACCTTCGAAAGATAAGGAGATGGATATAAATCTAAATAATGTTTATTAAACCTATTCGAAAGCAGAACATTTCGATCTGGATTAATTATACTTTTATTATTATTCCTAAAAGTTACTCCTTTAATATCAAAAAGACTTGTTTGACTTAATTTGAAATTAGCATCAGAGAAAGCTAGTAATAATTCAACGAGGGTTTCTTCTCCTTCCCCTCTAACACATAAATCGACACTGCTGATACTTTCTAAAATTTCTTTAGATTGAACACTAGGAGTAGGACCTCCGAATATGATTATAATATCTGAATTATACCTCTTTAAACATTTACTTAATAACACACATTGCAAAAAGTTAGTTTCATAAACAGAGAATCCAACTATTTTCGGTGAAGAGTTCAAAATTCTCTTTACAGATTCTTCAACATTATAAGATTCATTCGAGATATACATTTCAGTCTTGAAATCATGTTCTCTTAAATAAGCAATGATATAGGCTGCCCCCAAATGATAGGAAAAATTAGTGAAGTACAAATCTCCACCAGAAGGAAATACCATCAGTATATCTAACGCTTTCTCTTTCATATTTTTACAATTTTAAATGATTGAAATCTTAATTTCTACAACATGAATCTCATAGTGATATATAATAGAGATTAGGAAAAAAAAATTGGAAAAATAATAATCATTTTCAATATAGTCTCATTAGCCTACTGTAACCCAATGTCCCATAAGACTATAAATCGAATCTACATTTATTTTTGCAGCTTCTTCAGCTTCAAGTTTCTGATTAATACAATTCTGGATACAAGTTTTTAATTCATCTCCTTCTTTTCCTGCAGCCATACAATCCTCCATACATTCAGCAATTATTTTGCCATTTTTTTTTCCATGTTTTTCTATAAGACGTTTCTCAATAGATTGGTCTAATTTAATATCTGGTATTTTTATCACCTCAAAATTTTGAATTTCGCTTTTAAATATAGTAGTTTGTAACTATACTATTTTGTTACATTATAGTAAATATTTTTACATGTTTTAAAAAGATTTTACGTTTTAATGGTGAAATTTAAGATCTCCAAATAATTTCAATATCACAGTTTTTATATGGTTTCTCCTTTATTATTACTTTAGTTTCCTCAATTTGTTCCCCCTCTTTCATAGGATTTTCTTCAACAATTATAATTTCTTCCAATATAATAGGTTCTTTTTGCTTTTCTAAATCTTGTGCTATTTTCAGTCACCTCTTGTTTATTATTTTAAATTCCTTAATCGAAATTTAAATTTCTCTGGATGCAAGTTATAATAACCCAATGATTGTTTCCATCTCTTTAATCCTCTTTTTTTCGCTATTAAGTCAATTTCTGTTTTAACAAATGAATTTTTTCTGCCCTTTATATCATTTCTTATAAATGGAATATTGGGATTTATATTCTCACCTAACTCTATGTGTTCTTCTTCATTAAATACATAGAAGAATTCCTTGGAATTAGGTATCATATTTTTCTTACTTTCGGTCAGATTTTATCACCTCTCTTATTCATGCTAACTTTTTTTGAATTTCAAGTATAAACAGGTTAATTTTATAATATTTTAGAGTGAAAAAGAGAGCCCGTATTGCTATTTTTATAATAACAACCGAGCTCTCCATTGATTCGCCCATTTCTCTCACTGTTGCCTACAAACAGTAAACTTGGATTTAAAGTTTCGAAGTACTAATTAATAAATAAAAACCCATAAGTCTAACTCAAAAAATATTTTCCATATTTTCCCCAAAATTTTTGATTTGTTTTTTTCAAATTCATAATTTCCTCGAAATATCTTGGATTTAGATCTCCAAGCAAATTATCAACATTTTCATCATTTACTATTATTTCAATTTTTTGTTGTTTATTCTCCTTGACTTGTACATCAATATCAGATTTTTCACGAACTTGAGTCAGTTTATTTCACTTGTACGTTTTTTCACTAATTAGTAAATACAACAATATTGCATTAATAGTTTAGGTTGATAAAGTCTAAATGGAGTCTTAGATTACTTATGGATCATAAAGATGTTTAAGAATATTTAAATAGGGAGATTAAGAGCTAGATGGAATTCTAATTCTTAAAAAAAAGTAAAAAAATATAAAAAATTTTAACTATTTTCTACTAAATCTGCTAACTCATCAATTTTATCTGAGAGAAATTTAATTCCCTTTTCCCAGAAAGTAGGATCATTTAAATCAATACCAATTTCAGTTAACATTTCTTCAGGGGAAAGTGAACTCCCAAGAGAAAGCAATTTTAGATATTTAGGAACAAATGCTTCTTTCTGTTCGAGATACATTTGATAGATTGAAATAACTAACAAATTAGACATGTTATAGGCATAAACATAAAATGGAACGGTTAAGAAGTGAGGAACTACAAATATATAGTTTGCGTACTCTTCTCTGATATTTGTCATAGAGTTACCGAACATAAGTTCCATTTCTTTAACAAACGCGTCTTTGATTTCTTCTGTGGTAGGTAATTTTTCTTCTAATAATCCATGAATTGCTTTTTCAAATCTATAAAATGCATTTTGTCTATGTGAAGTGCTAAACTTTGCTTCAATAGTACTACATAGTAATGCAATTTTTTCATCTTTTGATAAATCTGTATTCATTAAATAATCGATTATTAACATCTCATTGAATACAGATGCTATTTCAGCAACCACGAGAGATGTTTCAATGTTTACAAAATTCTGTTCCCTTTGGATATAATAGGCATGAAAGGCATGACCAAGTTCATGAGCTAAAGCACGTATTGAATCAATAGTCTCCACAAAATTAACAAATACAAATGCATAATGTTTTTGTTTACCATGCGCACAGAAGGCACCTCTGTTTTTACCTGATCTAGGCGTAGCATCAATATGCCCTATCTCTACTATTTTCTCTATAATCTCTTTAAATTCCGGGCTAAATTTTTCATCAGAATTCTTAATTAAATCTATAGCTTCTTGGTAAGTGTATTTTCTCGTTATTTGTCCAATTGGAGCGTACAAGTCCGACATGTGTAATTCGGAAAGATTCAAGAGTTTTTTCTTTAAGTTATAATATTTTTCAACGATAGTATAACTATTTGTGGTAACTTCTCCGCACACTTCTACACTCTCATCACTTACTTCATTTTCCAAGTTTCTTCTTGATATAGGTTTTTTAAAGTTTCTTTTCGCGCATTCTAAATCCCAATCTCTTAAAATGTTGTTATAAATATGGGTGAATATCATCTCATTTTTTTTGTACTTTGCTACAATTTTTCCTAGAGCGCTACACCTACGATCTGCATCATCCTGATACATGTATGAAAATAGCTCCGATTCGGTCAATTTTTTCATTTCACCATCTACTTCAAAATCAAAAGTGAAATTGCTTTTAAACTCACCATAAAGATTAAGAAAGCCTTTTACTCCAGTCATATCCTTCATTAGGATTATTTGTTCTTCACTTTCAGAAAGTTGATGATCCTTTTTCATCCTATTGAATTTAAGAGCATGTCTGTAACTCTTTAATTCTGGAGATTTTATTAATTCTTCAAATTTCTCATCTGAAATTCGATTCAACTCCAAATCAAAAAAAAGGAGCTTTTGTTGGATTTTCACTTTAAACTCGTCGATTTTTGAGTAGAACCCTTTTATTCCGTCATCAAGAAAATTAGTTCTTAATAATAGTTCCGCAAATGTATCAAAATAAAATGTCTTTTCCGATATTTTTTCATACTCCTTGTACCAATCTAAAATTTGTTCCGGTGTGAGGGAAGGATCTTCTAACTTACCTTTGACATTTTGATTAAATTCTTCCGCTAATTTTTCTATCTCTTGGATATCTGTCTCGATCCTATGATCATTGATTCCGGTATAATAATCACTTAAATCCCATTTGATTATTTCTTGAGTCATAAAAGAGAAAGTAAACACGTATTATTTGAAGTTTACTAGATCTAATTATTGAAGTGGAAATTTTAAGTCTTCAATCATTTTTCACTGCTAATTTAAAATATAAATGGATTACTTATTTCTATTATAATTAATGAAAGATACTGAAATACCTTATAATCCCACCCCAATTAATCCGATTAATGAATATAGCGAAGTTAAGCAAAGTGTTATTCATGGTTTAGGATTATTTGCTAAAAAAAAAATTCCAAAAGGTACAAGATTTTGGTGGGCACGTCCTCAAGATGTATTAATTATCTCAAGAAATCAGTTTTTAATCCTTGATTCGGCTAATACTTCAACTTCTATGAAAGATTTTATGCATAATTTGCTTACTTATTCATTTTATGAAAGAGATCAGGATGCATTAATCTTTTGCTTGGATAATGCAAAGTTCGTAAATCATTCCTTTAATCCTAATTCAGGTGCCTCTAAAGATGGAAATGGATTTTGTTCCGTCGCATTAAAAGATATTTTACTTGGAGAAGAAATTACAGAGGATTATTCTAAATACACCCTCTGTTCCTGGTTAAAAAAATATAAAAAGTATTTCGATCCTTGTTGTTGGTAAATTTCCAATAATTTCTATAAATCGCTAGATAACGCTTTGAACTTAGAATATAATTCATTAATAATGGCATTGAATGCTTCATGGACTCCTTTTCCCGTTTTTGCGGAAGTTAAATAATACCCTAGAAAATTTCGTTCTTTAACAACTCCTTGAATCTTCGCCTTATTCAAATTATGTTCATCCACTAAATCAACTTTATTGGCAAATATAATAATGGGAATATCGCCACAGTGTTTTTTAATATCTGCATGCCAGGCGTTAATGGACTCGAAGCTTCGTTTACCTAAATCATTTTCCTCTAAACTAAATACTATAATTGTGGCTCTACTTTCTCTGTAAAAAGAAGGACGCAAAAAAAGGAAATCATCCTGCCCTGCGATATCCCAAAATAATAATCTGACCTTATCCTCGCTTATTTCTACATCATATTCGGAAAATTGCGCACCGATAGTCTTGATATATTCCTTTTGAAAGGACCCTTTTGTGAATTTTTTGATAAGGGAAGTTTTACCTACACTACCGTTGCCAATTACGGTGATTTTAAAGCCAAACTTTTGGGAATCTTTCATCTCTTCTTTGGCAGTTTTAAATCTATTACATTAAGATTAGATTTAGTAAAATTTAAAATTTTAGACTAAAAGTAATTTTATAGAAATTCAATAATGTTAAAATTAATTAAAAAAAAGAATAAGAAAAAAAATAATTAATTATAAGTCTTTCATTCCAAATTTGTATTTATTTGGATTTAAAAGAAAATCTCCAAGAGTAGCTTCATTACCTTTTCTATTTGACATTTTTTTAACCTCCATAAGGATTTATATAATATGATAAAAGTTATTTGATTAATCATGGATGTAATCTTGTGAAACAATTACATCATTTCTTATTTTTATAATTCGAGTCTGATTTATTTTTTTCATTTTTTTTTCCCTCTTTGTTTTCTTAATTATAATATAGAGATAATTTAATATATAGTTTTTAATATAGAACTTTGTACGAAGTTCGAATATCTAAGAAAGTTATGAAATGTATATTTTCAATGCTAAAAAAGAGAGCAATATGGGTTCTATTTTAAATATAAATATTTGATAAAAATCATAAAATATAAAGAAAAAGATAAAGATTAAAAATAAGAATAAAAAATAGTTAATTATAGGTCTTTCATTCCAAATTTGTATTTATTTGGATTTAAAAGAAAATCTCCAATAGTAGCTTCCATACCTTTTTTATTTGACATTTTTTTTAACCTCTTTATTTTGTTAATTATAATGTAGTATACTTCTATTATATAGTTTTTATTAAGAAACTTTATGCGAAGTTCGAATATTCAAAGAATAATTTAAATAGGTAAAACTGCTATCTATCAATGATTAACGAATCTAAATAAGGATCTCAAAAGCTATGAGCTTAATTAATTATCCTCCAGAAGAAATATATAAAACACCTAAATTTGGAAAAAGAAATTTTGAACATATTATTCTCTGGATGTTATCAAACAATGATGAATGTCAGTGGTCAGATTTTACTGAAAAACCACTTGAACTTCGTTTATCTACCTTATCCAAATATCTCTCTATGTTGAAAGGTAGAGGTTATGTGGATAATTATACTCGAGGTCATTATAAGATAACACCAGAAGGTAAGAAGAGATTTCATGAAGTATCTGGAGCTTTAAGGAAAAAAAGAAAATTGAATTATCCTCCCGATATTATCAAAAAAAAAAGGAATTATGATCATTGGATTCTTTGGATGGTTTATAATAACGATTTTTTGAAATGGTCAAATTTTCTTGAAGAACCACTTTCAATAAATCAATCATCCTTATCAAAAAATATGAATTTGTTATTAGATAAAGGATTTGTAGTAAAAGAGAATAAGATGTACAGAATAACGCAATCAGGTAAATTAGAATATTCGAGAATGTTGCAAAACTATGATTTAGATAGACAATCAATTTTAGATGAAGAAAGTAGACGGATTGAAGATATTGCAAAAAAAACAATTAACTTTTTTGAAAAATATAGTATTAAGGATGAAGATATTCAATTTAGATTCCTCAACAATGTTTTAAGATTAGATTATACTCGGGTCAAAACTATGCTCACAGTTGAGGAGGAGTTTGAAAAGATACTACTTTTTCTTTCTATTAACCATCCAGATCAGTATCCTGATTATATCTCAAAAAATGATTTTTCAAAAAAGTTTGGGATAAAGGATTCAAAATTAGAATATTACATTGATGAGATTATCGAAAATCAAATATATCCAATAAAATTTTTCAAATTAACAGTGTCACCGGATATGGTTTATTATTTTCAGGAACAGGAGCGATTAGAAATTATGCTTCAAACTATTACTGAAGAGCATATCACTAAATTTACTTATTTAAACAAATTATTTTCAAGATCTATGGATATTCGTGCTACATTGGATGACATATTAGAGGATATATGTAATTTTTTGTTTGATGAGGAGTTAAAGAATTCTTTAGTAGAGTTTCTTCCTGAATATGTGAATTATTTAGCTTATAAAATTGAAGCTAAGGTGGAATTGAAGGAAACTTTTGATAAGTTGGAAGGAATAATCTGGCAAGATATGATAGATATTTTTCATACTAGACGTTCAGGAGACTTAAAAGAGCAGTATGAAGATAAAATTAGACAGATAGACAAAGAAATTGAACAAAATCCAGACAATCTTGAATTATACAATTCTAAAATAAAGATTTTAATTTATTACGAGCAACTCAATGATGTCTTACAACTATTAGATGAAATGTTAGAGATTTTTCCAGATAATGAAACAGATATCAAAATGAAAAAAGCATCAGTACTTAGAATGATGAGAGGCGTACGCGCGGGTTTGGAAATTATTAATGAATTAATTGAAAAATATCCAGAAAATAATGATCTTCTTAATTATAAGGCATATTGGCTGCAGTATTTGAATAAAAAAGAAGAGGCAATAGAGATTGCTCAAAATCTTATCGAAAATGTACCCGATAATGGAACCTACCATGACACATATGGAGAAATTTTAATGTATTATGAAGAATACGAAGAAGCTATTAAAAAATTCGAAAAAGCAATAGAAATAGGAGTTAATGAATGGTATATTAATCAAACATATATTAAACTAGGAATTTGTTATAAAGAACTAGGGATTTATAATTTAGCGATCGAAAACCTTGAGAAGGGAAAAAAGTTAACAGAAGAAAGTGTTGTAGATGCTGAAACTAAACAAAAATGGAACACTATCGCAAATCTATTTCTTTCAGAAATATCACAGATGACGGAGAAATAAATAAGTATTATAATTGAGAAGCTAATTTCTTAGATTTATAATATAATTTTTCAATTATCGCATTAAATGCATCTATTACCCCTTGTCCAGTTTTAGCAGAGGTTATGTAATATCCAAGTAAATTATACTCTTTAACTATTTCTTGAATTTCAAGCATACTTAAATCATTTTCATCCACTAGATCAACCTTGTTAGCAAATAATACAATAGGAATATCGCCACAATACTTTTTTAATTCGTTGTACCAATTTATTATATGAGTAAAACTATCTATACCTAAATCATTTTCCTCAAGGCTATACACAATAATGCATGCTCTACTTTCTTTGTAAAATAAAGGATGGAGAAAATTGAAATCATCCTGACCAGCAATATCCCAAAATACTAATTTAATATCATCTCCGTCAATTTCCTTTTCATATTTCGAGAATTGAGCACCAATCGTCTTAATATAATCTTTTTCAAAAGAACCTTTCGTAAATTTGTTTATTAACGAAGTTTTACCGACTCCACCATCTCCTATTATGGATATTTTAAATCCAAATTCTTGAGAATTAGTCATCGATTTCTTAAGAATTTCTCAAATATATTACAATTTAATGTAAAATTAGGTAAAGTATAATATAAAATTTTAGCAGTAAGACTTTTAGAAATAATAAAGGTTTTCAATTTATAAGTTATATATCACTCATTACTATACTTTTTGAGATAAAAATATCAGTTATTAAGGATTTAAGTTGTGGAAAGTCTTTTATTTTAATAGTTTGGTTCACCTGAAAAGATTTAAGTAAGTTTTGCCAAATAATATCATCTTTTTGGATTTGATCTTTAAAGTAACTTATTTTTTGAAGTGCATAATAGGAATCACCTTTAAATATATAAGATATAAAAAAAGGTGGAACAGAATTCATTAGAAGAGTATGCTCGCCGAAGATTGCACGATCTAGTCCCTCAGAAAACATCTCTCTTATAAAGTAATCAATAGTGGTCAAAAATCCGCCAAAAAGATGCGATTCAAAAGTTTTATCCTCTAAAAACGAGTGTGAGAAAAAAGGTCTACCTCCTTCTGTTAAAATTAAAAGGAATACTGGATCTTCATCCGAAAGCTTTGGAACTTCAATTCCTCGTTTTCTTAACATATTCTCCATTTGCTCATTCAAACCAGCGAGCTTCCAGCGTTCTGAAAAGGATGCATTTGATTCTTTTAATTTCTCCCAAGTATTTTGTTTTTTAATTAACTCATCATGCTCATACGATATTTTCATTGCTAATCGTTTAATCCCGTATGATTCCGCTATCTTTTGAGCTTGAGTTAGAAATAGACGAGCTGCTTTTAAATCAAAATTTAATAAAGCCAATTTTGCTTGTAATATGAATATTTCACAAAAAAACCGATAAGAATTTGAATTTTCAGCTATAGTTAATAACTGAGTAATTATTTGATTGATTTCATCAAGAACTTCACTATTATTATTTATACGGAATTCTGAAAGAAGTAAGTCACAAAGTTGGATACATGCGTTAGAAGTATAAACAAAATCGAAAATTTTTGTTTTGATGACTTGTTTTAATAATTTCTCAGCTTTAGCTCTATCTCGGATTCGAGAACTTCTTTTCAACATTAAAGCTTTATTGTACTTGAAAAGAAATTCGACTTGACTGTCTTTTGTCTGAATAAATATATTTTCCAACCGATTAAAATATTTTTGGGCACGTTCAGTATCCCCTTTTTCAAGCGCTGCATAAATTAAACTATCAAGACAACCCTCTACTCCTACTGATTGGATTTCATTAATTATTAAATATTTTTCTAAATATTCCATTGCAAGATCATATTCACCCTTTTCCAAATATGCATTACCGATATTATTTAATAAGCGCCCATCCCAAAAATTACTTTTAAAGCCTTTAACTAATGTTAAAGCTTTTAAATGGTGTATTAAGCTACTTTCTAACTCTCCTATAGCTTGATAAATTATTGCAATAAATTCATGACACATAGCAATCCAGAAATGGTTAAATTTAACTTCCTTTGTGAGAAATAATGCTTTCTCGAAAGATTTCAAAGCGAGATTTGTTTTCCTTTTAGCAAATAACATAATTTGTCCTTGTAAGGTATGTGCCCATACAATTTCGAATGTCAAACCAAGATCTTTTTGTATCTCGAAGATCCATTCTAAACACATTTCTGCTAATTCTATGTTCCCGATGTACATATTACTCCAGGTTTTTATTAATTTTACACGAACCTCTCTTATAATACAAATATTATTGGGGATATCAGAATTTTTTTTCAATAGATCTTCGGCTTTTTGAATAAATTTGAGAGTTTCATCGAATTTGTTTGCTATATTCAATCCGCAAATAATAAAAAACAAGCCATCAATTGCTTGGAGATTATCATTGTGTTTTTGTCCTTCTTTAAACAGCTGTTCACCCAATTTAATAGTGTCTTCGGAATTGAGCTGATATATTAGAATTAAGCCCCTAAGAAACAAGTAATAATCTTTTTGTTGAGCATTAATCCCTTCAAATTGGTTCTGATCATTGAATATTTCAAGAGCTTCATAAAGCTCACCTTCATCAAAAAGTTGCTCAGCTTTTGTTAATTGATTCAGTTCAGGATGGGACATGTATACAAATTATTCGGATTAAAATGTTATGAATTTATTAAGCTAATGAGTATTTTAAATCTAGTGTTTTCTCAACAAAAATATCATTTATTAGATGGTCTAAAGAAGGTATATCTTTTAAGCGAATGGACTGATTTATTTGAAAGGATTTAAGTAAATTTTGCCAAATAGTATCTTCCATTTGGATGTGATCAATAAAGTAACTTATCTTCTGATAAGCATAATAAGAATTACCTTTAAATATATAGGAAATAAAAAAAGGTGGAACAGATTTCATAAGAAGAGTATAATCACCGAATATTGCGCGGTCTAGACCTTCAGAAAACATCTCTCGTACAAAATAATCAATAGTGGTTAAAAAACCGCCAAAAAGATGCGATTCAAGAGATTTTTCCTCAATAAATGAATGGGAAAATAAGGGCGTACCTCCTTCTGTAATAATAAAAATTGTGACAGGTTCTTCTTCTAAGAGCTTTGGAGCTTCAATCATTCGTTTTCTTACCATATTCTCCATTTGATTGTTCAAACCAGTAAGTTTCCAACGTTCAGATAAAGGTGCATCTGACTCTTTCAAATTCTCCCACATCTTTAATTGTATAAGCAACTCATCATGTTCATGTGAAATCTTCATTGATAAGCGTTTTATCCCGTAATATTCCGCTATCTTTTGAGCTTGAGTTAAAAATCGACGGGCTGCTATGAAATTCAAATTTAACAGAGCCAATTTGGCTTGTAAAATGAAGATTTCACAAAAAAGTCGATATGAGTGTGATTTCTCTGCTATAGTTAGTAATTGAGTAATATAGTGATTGATCTCATCAAGTACTTCACAATTATTATTTATCCGGAATTCTGAAAGAAGTAAATCGCAAAGATGGATATACGCATTAATAATAATATCATAATGCAAAGTGTCTTTTTCGACGACTAGTTTTAATAATTCTTCAGCCTTAACTTTATCACGGATTCGAGAACTTCTTTTTAATATTAAAGCTTTATTGTAATTGTAAAGAAATTCGATGTAGCTATCTTTTTTTTTATTATATATATTTTCTAAGCGATTGAAGTATTTTGAAGCATATTCATTATCACCTTTTTTAAGAGCTACAGATATTATACTATCAAGAGATTCTTCTACTCCTTTAGATTGGACTTCATTAATTAATAAACTTTCTTCCATATATTCCAAAGCTAGGTCATATTCACCTTTCTCACAATATACATAACCAATATTATTTAGTAACCCCGACTCCCAAAAATCACTTTTGAAACCTTTAACCACTTTTAAAGCTTTTAAATAATGTTTTATGCTATTATCTAACTCTCCAATATTATTATATATTATTCCAAAAAAACCATGACACATAGCCACCCAATAATGGTTAAACTTTATTTTTTTCGCCAGTGATAATGCTTTCTTGAAGTATTCCAATGCGAGATCAAATCTGCTTTTTATTAGAACCATAATTTGCCCCATTAATGTATTAGCCCAGACAATTTCGAAGGTATTACCAAGTTCTTTTTGTAAACTGAAGATCCATTGTAAGTACTTTTCTGCTAAAGCTACATTACCCATATGCATATTAATCCATGCTTTTGACAAACTTAAGCGAACTTCTCTTTGGAGTAAAATATTCTTAGGAATATTAGAAATAAGTTTAAATAAAGCTTCAGCTTTTTCAATTAATTGGAACGCCTTATCAAATTTTTCAGCTTGGCATAATCCAGTAATAGTAAAATGTAATCCATCAAACGATTTGAGATTTTCATTAAGTATTTGACCTTCTTTTAATAGCTCTACACCCAACTTAATAACTTCTTCATTTTTATGCTGAAATACCAGAAGCATGCCCTTAAGAAACTGAAAATAACTTTTTTGTTGAGGATTAAGCCCCTCAAATTGACTCCAATCATTGAGTATCTCAAGAGCTTTTTCAAGCTTACCCTCATCAAACAGTTGTTCTGCTCTTGTTAATTGATTTAGCTCTGGATGAGACATGTACATATCTGATTTGGATTATAACCTTAAGAATATACTAAGCTAATAATTGTTTTAAATATAATGTAAAGGAGAAATGATTTCAGGTTACTTTTCTAAATTAATTATTAAGGTTTATATAGAAAAAAAAAGAAGTATAGAATGGAGGATCATTGGTTTAGTAGTAGCTTCGTCAGGAAGTAGTTTTTCTAACCCAACTCCTCCACTTCTATTCCCTGTTTTAAAATTAAAATTTCCCTTTTTCACCCTCTTTATTAAAATATATGAATTTGACTTTTTAATTAAAAGAAATCGTTTCCATAGGGTACTCCATTACTCCATCTATTAAAATACCGACCATATTTATTTTCACATTCGCAGTGACTCCAGATTCCGTAAAGGTCCCAGTACCACGCGCTATTAAAGTTACGGACAGCGTTTCTCCTCCACCAAAAAACCATACGACCCAAAGATTTGGAACAGGTCCACCAAATTCTCCTTCTACGATTATAGTTGTAGTAAAAAAATAATACATCTCTCCTGTAAACACCAATTGTTGATAAACACCATTTTCATCTGGTAACCACCAGGTACCTTCATTGTTATAAACATCCACCAATGCATCTTTTACATATAAAAATATTTTATACTTAATTCGTCCATCTCCCAAGTCCTCCTCGAGCACAAAACCATAGTTGGTACAATCTGCAATACTTTCAATTGTATAGCCCATGTCATTCCCATGAGGTACCGCTATTAAATTCGATTCGGGATCTCCCCAACCTGCTATATTAGTATTAGTGGCAGTAAAGTCAGAAATTGGTCTAATTGTTCTAGAACTGCATGCTTGAACTGATGTGGAAAATAAAAGTAGGATTATTCCAATACTTGCGAACGCCATCAATTTTGGTACTAATTTTGTTCTATTAATTTTAATCAACTCTTTTTTTCTAATTTTAAATTTATCATCTATATGATGATTGATGAAATGTTGAGAAAAATTATTATTTATAATTGAGGTTCCGATAATTCCATGGAACATTCAACTTTTAATGGAGCGTCTCCAAAGTTGGAATATTTAATTTATTATCTATAAGGTAGTTTCCTTATTTCTGAGGTAGATCACTACAGGAAAAGGTTTATACGATTAAATTTGTATATATTTAGATTTCCTATTTTAATGGAATATACAAAAGGGTTTATGTAAGAAGAATTCTATGAATAGATAGAAAGCTTTCTCTAAATACAGGCAAAAAAAAGGAAAAAATAAATTAGAAATATTATTAAATAATTCAGCTACTCTCTCTGTTTGAAATATGAATATACACCAAGAACAAGAAGTGTGGACATTATGATCATATCTAGGATTGTCTGAGAAATCATCATCATAAGATCAGTAGCAGGAAATAACAGCCTTGTAGGTTCCAAGATTATATTCGCTACTAAGAGATAATACAAAAATTGGTATGCCAACTTTATCCTTTCCCATTCCCAGTCCTTTTTGATTAAAATCAAAAATGAAAAAATCGCAATTCCTAATAAAACTGCCCCACCAAATCTCGCGTTATAGGGATTTGTCGTAGAAGGTATAAAAAGAGGAACAGGAAAAAATATAGCCATAGGTCCGTATAAAATGTTAACAATACCATATGCTAAAAGTGAAATTTTTGTAATTTTTTTAATTTCAGTCATTTTTTTTTATCAACTCTTTTTTTATTTTGCTTCCAATTTTATCATCTTAAAGATGATTAATTAAAGGTTGAGAAATTGTGTCTTTATAATTGAGCTTCCGATAGTTCCGTGATAGTTCCATTGCATTATGGAAGTTCTATGAAATAGATATAAATAGAAAAAAAAATGATCTTTAATTTAGAAATTTAAATTTATTTTTCTAAAATTATGGTAAACGTAATCTATCCACCAGAAAATTTATATAGCCCTTCCATATTAAAAAAGCCAAATTATGACCATATTATACTCTGGATGTTGAAAAATAATGAAGTATGTAAATGGGCAGATTTTCGTCAAAAACCAGTTGAGATTCCTACAGGAACCTTATCTAGACATTTAGAGACATTAAAACGTAAGGGTTTTGTAGAAAACTTTACAAGAGGATATTATAGAATTACTTCAGAGGGTAAGAAAAAATTTCATGAGTTATCAAGTGCGAAGAAAAATACTCGTAAAATTAATTATCTCCCTAAATTAATCTTAAAAAGTGGAAGAAATTACTCAGACTGGATACTTTGGATGATTTATAATAATAATTACTGCAAAAGAACAGATTTTTTAGAAAAACCATTATCTATAAATCAATCTTCCTTATCAAAAAATTTGAGTTTGTTAATTGAAAAGGGCTTTGCATCAAAAGAGGATGGAAAATATATAATCACTAAAGCAGGCAAATCAGAGTATTCAAGAATGCTTCAAAATTATGATTTAGATAGACAAACAATATTAGAAGAGGAAGGTAAAAGGATTGAGGAGATTACTCAAAAAACAATTGATTTTTTCAGTAAATACAACGTTAAAGATAAGGAGATTCAATTTAGATTTCTTAATAATAATCTTAAAATGGATTATGAGATAGTAAAACCTCTATTGAAGGATGAGGAGGCGTTTTACAAGATTTTACTTTTTCTTTCAAAAAATCATCCAGATCAATTTCCGGACTTTACTTCCTCTGAAAATTTTTCCAAAACCCATAAAATTAAAAAAACTACACTTGATTATTATACTACTGAAATTTCAGAGGGTAAAATATATCCATTAAGATTTTTCAAATTAATTGGTCCCTCAGGTGAACAATATTACTTTCAATCAGATGGAAGGATAGAAAGAATACTTCGAGTAATCACAGAAAATCAAATCTCAAGATTTTCATATATGAATAAACTATATTCAAAACCGATAACACAAAATCTATCTGCGATAGATATGAAATCTATCATAAAAAATATAGCAGATACGAGTTGTGATTTTTTATTAAATAAGGATTTGAAATCCTCATTAAAAGAATTTCTCCCTGACTATATTAGGTATCTCGCTTATAAAATTGAAATAAAAAGGGAATTGAGAGAAACATATGATAAAATGGAAGGAATTATTTGGCAAAATATAACAGATATATTTCAATCAAAAGACTCTGAGAATTTAGATAAACAATATGAAGAACAAATAAAGGATATAAATAAGGAAATTGAATTAGATCCACAAAATCTTGATTTATATTATGTAAAGATTAGGATTTTGTTATATTTTAACAAATATCAAGAAACTATTAAAATATTAGAAAACCTACTTGATATTTTTCCTGAAAGTGAGAAGGATCTTAAAATATTAAAAGCAGCCGTTCTTAAACGGATGCAAGATGTTGAAGCAGGATTAGATATTATTAATGAATTAATTCAAAAGTATCCAAAAAATAATGATCTCTTGTGTTATAAGGCATATTGGATGCAGTACTTAGAAAAAGAAGAAGAGGCAATTAAAATTATCCAAAAACTTATAAAAACAGAGCCAGATAATGGAATGTATCATGATACATATGGGGAAATTTTAATGTATTCTGAGAACTACGATGAGGCTGCAAAGAAATTTCTAAAAGCGATTGTGATTGACAGTGATCAGTGGTACTTATATCAAACCTATATTAAACTAGGAATATGTCATAAAGCACTTGGAAATTTTGATTTAGCGCTTAAAAATCTTAAAAAAGGAAAAGATTTGACAGAAGAGAGTGCTGTAGATCCTGAAACCAAGCAGAAATGGAATGCCATTGTAGATCTTTTTCTTACTGAAATTGAACAACTTCACACATAAAATTAAGGTTGGCTTAGTATTAGTATAAATATCTCACAATTTAAATAGCAAGAGAGCTATTGTTTTGCATTAATACCGTTTTAGTAAAAAACTTAAATTTAAAACGAACATATTTCATATTCTTTTAGAAGATTATATATTTGAAATATTAAAATTTTGAATTTAAAATGTCAAAAACAAATTATAAGTCAGTGTTTAACAAATTTCCTACTCCTTCTTATCTTTGGCAAAAAATTGATCTTGATTTGATATTAGTTGATTATAATAAAGCTGCAATGATAATCACAGATAATAAAATAGAGAATTTTCTTGGGATTAAAGCTTCAAAGCTATACAAAGAAAACCCCCAGGTTTTGGATGAACTCTATAGTTGTATTAATGAGCAAAAAAGTATTTCAAAAGAAATGGAATATAAATATCTTTCTACAAAAAAAGATAAAGTTCTTTTTGTTAATTATGAGTATATTCCCCCAAATTTAGTATTAGTTCATACAAAAGATTTAACTGAGCAAAAGAAAGCAGAAGAAAAATTACGAGAGAGTGAAATACATTATCGGTCTATTGCAGAAAATTCTCATGCTGGAATTCTTATTGTAAAAGGTAATTATAAATTCACTTATGTAAATGAAATTTTATGTCAAATTTTAGGTTACTCTTATAATGAGCTCATCGGCCAAGATTTTCGAAACTTCTTAGATAAAGAAAGTAAAATACTTGTGGCAGATCGTTATATTCGAAGGCAAAAAGGTGAAGATGTTCCTTCTAGATATGAATTCAATGTTGTGAGGAAAGATGGAGAAAAAAGGCGTGTAGAAATAATTTCTACAGTGACTACGGAGTTAAAAGGAGGGATAACTACAATTGCTCAAATCTTGGATATTACAGAACGTAAAAGAATTGAACAAAAATTAAAAGAATCAGAAAAAAAATTCCGGAAAATATTTGAAGATACACCATTTTCTATAGTTCTAGTTAATCTAAGAGGAGAGATTGTTGATTGTAATCCTGCAACAGAAAAATATAGTGGATATGAAAAAGACAAATTGGTCGGTAAGGATTTTAGAGATCTTTCTTTAATCCATCCAAAATATTTGCCATTACTCCAAGAAACCTTTAATCGACTTTTAAAAGAAGAAAAAATTTATAATGCTGATATTCAAATGTATAAGAAGACCGGAACTTTGATTTGGATAAATCTACAAGCTTCACGAGTTAAATTAAATGGTAAAATCTTTTTTCAGGTTATGATACACGATATTGACAAGCAAAAAAAAGCAGATCTTCTTATTAGGGAACAGATTGAGAAATTGAAAGAATTAAATAAAATGCAAAAAGATTTCATAACTAGAGCCTCCCACGAGTTAAAAACTCCTTTGATGTCTATAAGTGGAGCTAGTGAACTTCTAAAAGAAGTTTATAATGAAAAATTAGATGAAAATGCTTTAGAAATGCTTGAAATTATAGAAAGAAATAAGCAGCGATTAGAATATCTTGTTAATAACTTACTTGATATTGTACGTATAGAATATAATAAAATCAAATTAAAAAAACAAAGATATGATATTTGTGAAATAATTCATGAAATAATTAAAGAATGGAAGTATTATTTAAAAAGAAGTAAAATCAATCTTGTTTTAGAGCTACCTACTAGTTTACGATTGAATATCGATAAGGTAAGATTTGAACAAGTAATTACAAATATTCTTTCAAACGCTCTTAAAAATTCCCCGCCTAATAGTGATATCAAAATTATTGTCAAAGCCAAAGACCAAAGCATTCAAATATCGATAAGCGACACAGGAATAGGTTTAACTGAAGATGAAATTAATAAATTATTTACTAAATTTGGTAAAATAGAAAGATATGGGAAAGGATTAGAATTTCTTGATATTCAAGGTTCTGGTCTTGGATTATTCATATCCAAAGAAATTATTGATTTACATGGCGGTCATATTATTGTAGAATCCGCTGGTAGGAATAAGGGGGCAACATTTACAATTAATTTGCCAATAGAATAAACCCTCTCTTAGTTTTCAAAATAATTATATAGAAAGCAATTAGAAAAATGCATTTTATATTTTTGAATAAAAATAGATTTGAAATTCCTTTTGAAATAGAAAACGTTCTTTTAAAATCGAATTATTATATCCATAATGATTAAAGAAATTGAGTTGCAGTATCAAAATATAATAGAACATTATCCTAACACAGAAACTATTGAAAGTAAGATTACTCATATTAAAATTGAATTAATTAAGGAGATTATTTTAGAAATTAACTATTCTAAATATCCTAAAAGACCAAAAGTTAAGCTTATTAACCAATCGGGGCAGGTATATAAAAAACTAGATAATGAGGTAACTTCTTTAAAAAATTGGAAAATCGATAAGGCTAAGTCTGTTTTAAAAGTTATTAATGAAATTATTTCAATCTTAAAGGATCTTCAATCAAATATAGTTAAAATAAAAAGGGAGTTGTTAATTGGATTTTTAGCCCTATGTCGGGCACACCATCCAAAAGAATTTTTAGGAATCCTTAAAATGGATAATAATATTTTTACTGAATTTATATTACCTCCAGGAGCAATTACTTCAAGAAATACAGGAGTATTCTTTCCAAATAGAATTCCACTAAATCGAGATTATCAAGGAACTATTCATTCGCATCCATCTGGAACTTTATACCCTTCCCCACAAGATTTAAATAGTATGTTTAAAGGAAATAGATTTCATTTTATAGTAGGATTTCCATATGATTTAAATCATATTAAATGTTTTGAGAAAGGTGGCAAAGAGCTTCAATTTAAATTAATTAACTAATATGAGATTACTTGAAAATTATGATTTAGGCTTTAAAAATCTTAAAAAATGAAAAGATTTAACAAAAAAGAAGGCAATCAACTCTGAAATTAAGGAAATGTAGTTAAAAATTGTTGATCTTTTCATCAAGGGTATTAATCGAGTTCTCTATTTCTTTTTTAAAAATTATTTGAGTACTATATTTAAAAAATAAATATAAATTGATATTTTTTTATTAATTAAATATAGAGAATATTTGTTATCACCTCCTTGAAGGTATAGTATGGGTAATGGGGTTTTTGGTAAAAGAGTTAGTTTTGGTTTAATATCAATCATATTTTTATCCATATTCGTTATAATCCTTCAAAACAATCTGCTTTATGATAATAAGTATACGGAATTATCTTATAATAATCAATATCAGGATATTTTTAATGATCAAACTTTAAATACAGCGAGTATCAACCCAAATGGGAAACCACTATTGGTTAATCAATATGCCAATATTTCAAGAACATTTACAGATGTTGAATCAAATCAAAATGTCACATTCTCAATAGCCCCAGAGTGGATATCTAAAAATACTACTATTTATTATGATGGAGTTGAAAGACAAAAGCAATGGATAACAAATTATGATTTTGCTACAAACGCGGATCATTGGAACTATGTAGAACAAGATACAAATTATAGGTTTTGGGAGGGAGGTTATGCTGGTTGGGGAGTAGATGGTCATTATGGTTCGGCTTGGTTTGGAATGGATGATGGGATGGTAGCTGAAGGAGATTATGCAGGATATCAACAGATTTTTTCAATTTCAGAAGAAACTTTGACCGATAAATTAGTAACAGCTTCTTTTGAATATTACTATGTTCCAGGAGGAAGCTATCCTGATGCAAGTATATACTTAAAAGTTGTAATCGGCGATGTTGAAATGAATATCACACGTCATTTAGATGATATTTCAATGAATCAATGGGAACCCATTTCGATTCAATATAACGCTGAGAGTATTGGTCAGATCTTACCCGGAAGTGTGTTTGTATTTGCTGGTCTTTATATCAATGATGATTCTACACACAGTGACCAAGATAGAATATTTATGGATAATATACAACTGACGCTATGGACAAATCTAAATGATACTAATGGTTTAATCAGAACGTATGATGTCCTCTCTGAAACAGATTATCAATACTATAGCATATCCGAAGGTCAAGGTTATTCATTCATCGATATAGAAAGAAGTATTCCTGGAGATATCACATTTACTATATTTGAAAACATTTATCCTGAAATGGATTATATTGAATTTAACATACGTGAAGTTACAGTATTTTCCTCTGCGATTAAAGTTTTTAACACGACTTATTTTGGCAAAGAAGGTAGTTTTTATAGTTTAGGATTACCAGTATATTGGATGACCAGTTTCTCTATTTCATTACCTACATATTATTATTCTTGGATTGAGATCCTGAAACCTTTAGAGTGGTCGATTACATCGATTATTGATGGTTTTGAAACAGAACAAATCGGAGGATGTTATGGTAATGAATATGGATCTTCAAGGTTAATTATTCCATATTCCATTATTGGGGAGGGAATTTGGGATATAAAAGCAGAAAGTCAGAATAATATTATTGATATTAATTTTATGGTATGGAACCAGACTCAATTTAATAATCGATTAAATCTTACCCAGAATGAAATTTTTAAAATTAATTTAGATTTGAACAGTTCAATATCTCTCCAAAATTCAGAAGTAAATTGTACGATTTTTTATCCGAATCGTACAATATTCCTACAAGAAAGTTTAGAACCTTCTTCTTACAACTTTAATTTCGGTAATTATTCTGTTGGTAAAAATATGACTGTTGGTAAATATTTGGTGGAAGTTACATGGAGAAATGATAAATCCTTACAAGAAATAAATCAGGTAGGATTCGCAAACTTAACGTTTAGCTTATGGCATCATACAAATTTAACTGCAATTAATTCCTACTATGAACTTGTTGTGGGAGAACCATTATTACTCAAAGTAAGCTATTCAGATATAGATCTCAGTATTGATGTAGATTTTGCAAATATCAAATTTGCTTCTTCTTATGGTTTATCTGGAACAATGGCTTACCAAGGATTAGGAATATATTTTATAGATATAGATACGAGTTCTTTAGAATTGGGAAACCATTTCTTTTCTTTTAATGCATCAAAATCTTACTATGAAAATCAGACTAGAGTTAACTTGATTCAATTAAAAATAGTACCACATCCACTCATATTAGATTTTAATACTAGAATTGTTAACTCGGTAGGGAATAATTATGCAATTTGCAAAGTAAATGTTATTGGAGAGATATCCGGTTCTCCTGTATGGCCTGTAAATATTAGCAGCGATTGGGACAATGGTTATTCCATTTTTGATTATGGTAATGGAACGTACTCTTTCAACTTTTCGACCTATGAACTTCCAGCTAATGGAATACCTGATACTTTTGAAATTGAGATTTTTGCTAATAAAACGAACTATGAAAGCACATCTGATTTTATTACATTGATTGTTCATCCTATTCCAACATTAGCAAATGTAAATAATACCAATATTTATGCTTACATTAATGAGGAGTTTGAACTGAAAGTAAATTATACTGTTCAAGCTTCTGGAGCATTGATTAGTGATGCAGAATGCACTGTTACCTGGGAAGGGTATCATAATATAATTCCTAATTCTGATGGATTTACAATTAAATATAATACGTCAGGTCTTAGTATAGATTTATACAATTCATTGATTAGATTGTCTAAACCAGGTTATGAAGATGCTTTAATAAGCATCACAGTTGTAATCAATGAAATTCCAACATTAGCAAATGCAAATAATACCAATATTTATACTTACATTAATGAGGAGTTTGAACTGAAAGTAAATTATACTGTTCAAGCTTCTGGAGCATTGATTAGTGATGCAGAATGCACTGTTACCTGGGAAGGGTATCATAATATAATTCCTAATTCTGATGGATTTACAATTAAATATAATACGTCAGGTCTTAGTATAGATTTATACAATTCATTGATTAGATTGTCTAAACCAGGTTATGAAGATGCTTTAATAAGCATCACAGTTATTATCAATGAAATGGATGTCATTTTAAATGTAAAGATAGGTAGTAATGAAATTAACAAAGATGATCTTATTGAGTTGTTCTTTAATGATAAGATGAATATAACTTCACAAGTGTATTCTGAACGAGAAGGAAAGTTCATTACAGGAGGGCTAATAACTCTCCTAAGTGATAATTATCAAGTAAACTTTACTGAATTTCAACCATCCTACTTCGGTTCAATAATCAATATTGATGGAGACTACTTTTGTGCTGGGCTCATTAATATTTATTTAAGGTTTGAAAAGCAAAATTATACAACAGAAATTTTCTCTTTCCAAATCTTTATTCGATCACAGAATGTTATTTTGGATTTAGAAATTAATCATCAAACTATTCCAGAGAATTATTTAGTTGAAACATCCTTTAATGATCTCTTTGTAATATCTTGTAGAGCTTTTGCAGAATATGATGGAACATATTTATCAGAAGGAACTGTTAAATTTATACTAGATATTTATGAAATCAACTTAACAGAATACAATAATTTTTGGTATAACGGAACAATAATTATATCTACAGATCAATTTTCTTTAGGAATTAACTATGTTTATGTAAGATTTGAGCTTTCAAATTATACTACTACCGCGTTTTCTTTTCAAATCTTAGTTAATCAAATAGAATTAAATGTTCAACCTATTGATTTTACTGATTCTTTAAATGTGTATTCTGGACAAAATGTATTAATTCAGATTAATATAACTGAAATTGGATCACCCATACTCATAGAAAATGCCACAGTGTATTGTTATTGGGAATTTGGCACAAATAATTTTGATTATATTGGGGATGGACTATATCAATTAGATATTAATTTACCAGCAAATCTAATAGGAACATATCGTTTCAATTTAATCATTTCCACAAATGGAACGATATATAAAACAACGGAGTATTCATTTTTAATTATAGTATCTGAAAAAGAATTACCAAATTACTTAAGTTGGATAATTTTTCTAATTCTTGCGATAATTGTGTGTATTTTAGGGGCATTGAGTCTAAGATCTTATGTAATAATACCCAGAAAAAAAAAGAGAGCTTTGATTATTGCTGATAAAGCACAACCATATAAGGATATAAGGAATATTCAAGCTATCCTTGTTAGCCATAGAACTAGTGGAATTTCTATTTATGATAAAATATTCTCAATATTAGATGAAAATTATATTACAGGTTTCTCAGGGTTTATTCAGGCAATTACAGTTTTAGGAAAGCAATATACGAAAGACGGAGTAAAAACTGTTGATGTTGAGAGTGATACAGATAGTATTAATGAAAGAGAGGAGGAAATCAAAGAGTTAGATTTTAACTTCTTTCATTCATTAATTTGCGATTTTGCAAACGTTCGTGTAGTTTTGCTACTGAAAGAGCGGAGTTCTGCTCGGTTAAGAAGAATGATTGATATTGTCACAAGAAAAATATATTCTCGAGGTATTGATATACTTACTAACTTCGATGGAAGACTTTCTAAGATAACAGCAATTATTGATGAAGTTCTTAATCACTATCTGTCCTTATACTATAAAGATCCATTTGTTCTGAATAAAACTAAACATTATCGCTTAGTAAAGGTTTCAGGAATGTTGTCAAATATAGAAATCAGGATGTTAAATGTCCTTGAATCTCAATTAAAATATAAAAAACAATTCTTATTAGATGATCTAATTGAATCTTTAACAGATATTGGAGAAGATGAAAAGATTATTGGTATTGAAGCTCTCATCATGCATAAAATGATTAAACCAGTTGTAAAGTAGATCCTGTAGAATTTTAAAAAATTCAAAATTTTTAAAGATTAATTAAATTCGCTCTACTAAAATTGATATGATATTATTCCCAAATCCTCCAAAATTACATGTGATTCCCGTTTCAGCACCTTCAACTTGCCTTTTTCCTGCTTCTCCTCTTAGTTGCCAAACTAGCTCTACTACCTGAGCAACTCCAGTAGCTCCTAAGGGATGTCCTCGTGCCTTCAGTCCTCCTGAAGGATTGATTGGAACTTTGCCTCCTATTTGAGTTAAACCTTCGTGTGCGGCTTTAGCACCTTCACCTTTCCTAAAAAAACCTAAATCTTCACTCTGGATTGCTTCAAGAATAGAAAATGCATCATGAGCCTCACACACATCGATATCCTCTGGTGTTTTTTTAGCCATTTTATATGCCTGGTCTGAACAGAGTCTTAAAGCTTTAAAAGTAGTGATATTCTCGCGTTCATAAACTATATGAGTATCTGTTGCTTGTCCAATGCTAGAAATTATAATAGGTGTGTCAGAAAAATCCTTAGCTTTATCTGCATTACATAAAACTAAAGCAGCAGCTCCATCAGAAATTGGACAAATATGAAATAGTCTCAAAGGATCTGCAATTATGGGATTGGTTCTATCATCATTCAAGAAATCATGAACATTATCCCAATTCCCTTTTCCTTTTTGAATAGCACTATTCATAAAATCTTCGATAGTTCTTTGAAAATGAGCATTTGGATTCAATTTTCCATTTTTATGATTCTTAATGGTAATATCAGAAATCCAATTTAGTTCGGCATTATATTTTTCGAGGTATGTTCTTGTTAGCAGACCTGCAAATGAAGGAAGTGAGACTCCATGACGTCTTTCTGCTTCTGGATGTGTTAAAGTAGCAACATTTGAATTTACATATCCTGGAGTGGTAATATGAGTCATTTTTTCCCCTCCAACTACCAATACTAGATCACTCATACCAGAGATGATTGCTTGAAATCCTGCTTTGATTGCTGATCCTCCTGATGCTGGTCCATTCTTTATATGATCAGCAGCAGCAGGGATTAAACTTATTTTGTCAACAACAGCACTTGCAATACCTGAAAGCTGATTAAAAGTTCCTGGACTCATTGCTCCAACATATACGGAATCAAAATCTTTATTTGATGTGTTAGAATCTTCAATTGCTTCTAAAGATGCTTCACATAATAAATCTATTAATCCTTTATCTACTAATCTTCCAAATTTAGTATGTCCAATTCCAATGATTGCTACTTTATTCATTATATCCATTGTTATAGTTATAAAATAATAAAAAAAGAATAAGTTATCTAGGATTTTCATTTCGTACGATAGTGGCAGCACCCATTCCTAAACCTACACACATCGATGATATTGCATATTCTTTACCAGACCTTTCTAATTGATGAACATTAGTTCCAATTAATCTACATCCTGTCATTCCAGTAGGGTGTCCTAGTGCAATTGCGCCACCCCATGCATTAAAGCGTTCATCTTTCCAGTCTAATCCAAGTTCGTAACAACTGGCATATACTACAGGACTAAATGCTTCATTGATTTCTATGAAAGCCATTTCATCAAATGTCATATTCGCCCTTTTCAAAGCTTCTGGCATTGATTCAATTGGACCTGTGAGCATTAAAATGGGATCTGTACCAACCACAGCAAAATTTACTATTGTTGCTCTTGGTTTAAACCCTAATTCTTCAGCCAAGCCTCGTGTCATCCATAATTGCGCAGCAGCACCATCACTGACAGGACAACTATTCCCTGCCGTAAGGAAAGCTTTACTTTTTCTTCCAATAATCGTCCTCAATGTTGTTAGTTTTTCCAATGAAGTTCCTGGTCGAGGTGTTTCATCGTTTTCTGTCAGTTCAGATAAACTTGGATCTTTAGCAACCTGATTTTTTTCATTCAATAATGGTTTTCCGTTTTCATCCAGTTTTGGAGACCAAATTGGTTCGATTTCTGTACGTCTCTCATCCCATGTTGAGCATGCCTTCTCATGTGAATGTAATGATAGACTATCCATTTCATTTCTAAAATCTTCTAAATTCATTTCAGCCTTTTTCATCCAATGTTGCCCCATAACATGAGCAGAATTAATTTGTCCTGCAAACGATGTTCTATGAGCTTTTAATTGCTCGGCAACGAAAGGATGTGTCATTATTTTTCCATTTGGAGGTACCATTACCATTTTATTCTGTTCTTTGTCAAAAATATTAGTATCTGCCATGATTTCATACCGATTTTGTACCTCAACACCTCCACAAATCACACAATCATGTATTCCTGAGGCAATAGCTTGCCAAGCAGACATTACGGATTGAGCACCACTTGCACATTGACGATTTATAGACATTCCAGGCACACTAACAGGTAAATGTGCTGCTAAAGCAGCAGTTCTTCCAATATCAAGAGCACAATCGCCGATTTGACTATTACATGATACAATTGAATCTCCGATTAGTTTAGGATCAAATTCATTCCGTTTTAATAGTGCTTGATAACAATGTACTACTAAATCATCTCCTCGATGGCGTCCTACAGTCCCCCTTCTCTTACCTATGGGTGTTCTTACGTAATCGACTAATATAGGCTCCCGTTTTGGGTCTTTAAAGTACTTTTTATACATACTTACTGGTTCTGGCATATTTTTTCACTTAAGACATTCAGTTATAAAACCAAATGCAATTTCACTAAATAATTTTATTTATAATTCTAATAAGTACATACATATAATCTTTATAATTTTAATTGAGGAACTAAATTTTAGAGGTAAACTGTATTGCTAAAAGGAATCCACATTCTATTAACTTATGCATGCAATTATTCATGCGATCATTGTTTTTTATATTGCAGCCCAAATTCAAAAGGAACTTTTACAATAGCTCAAATTAAACAAGTTCTTGATGAAGCAATAAAGATTGGAACTGTTAAATGGATCTATTTTGAAGGAGGTGAACCTTTTCTCTATTATCCTATAATGCTTGAGGGTCTTAGATTAGCAAACGAATTAGGTTTGAAAACTGGTTTAGTGTCTAATTCATATTGGGCAACAACCGCGGAAGATGCGGAAATTTGGCTTAAACCTATTTCTGAAATAGGAATCTCAGATTTTAGTATTAGTAACGATAGTTTTCATTACGAAGATGATCAATTAAATTTATCTAAGAGAGCTGAAGACGCTGCGAAACTTTTAAATTTACCTTTAACTTCGATTTGTATTGAAAAACCAACAATTGAATTTAATAAAGAACATGAAAAGGGAGAACCCGTTATTGGAGGAGGGGCAATGTTTAGAGGTAGAGCTGTTGAAAATTTAATTGAAGGTTTACCTCGCAGATCATGGGAGGAAATGAGTAAATGTCCATATGAAGATCTGGAAAATCTTGGACGAGTACATGTTGATTCATTTGGGAATGTGCATATTTGCCAAGGGATTAGCATTGGAAATATGTGGCAGACTCCTCTTTCAGAATTAATTAAAAATTATGATGTCGAAAACCATCCTATATGTAAGCCTTTAATAAAAGGCGGTCCCGCTCAATTAATAAGAGATTATGATATTGAACATCAACATAACTATGTTGACGAGTGCCACCTTTGCTATTCTGCAAGATTAAGACTTTTAAATAAGTTTCCACATTATCTTGCTCCCAAACAAGTATATGGATTAGAATAATCTTTTTCTTCTATCTTTTCTTTTTTACATTTTTGAAAGTATTTTTTTTTACATTTCCCTTTTATGTATTTTTAACGATAGTGTTAAATACAATCTTTTTTGTATTTTATTGGTATAAGAAAATTCATAATACATAAGACTAAAAATTTTTTTGGAGTGAGGCCATTTTGATTAAAATGGGCGAAGAACAAGTAATTAATGCTGAAAAATTGTTCAAAGCTATTTATGATGATTCTCCAATAGGAATAGAAATTTATGATTCCGTTGGAAAATTGATTGATTTAAATCAATCATGCATGGAGTTGTTTGGTGTATCAAATAGAGAAGATGTTAAAGGATTTGATCTCTTGAATGATCCAAACATTCCAAGAGAATACCTGTCAAAATTAAAACAGCGACAAACCGTGCATTTTGAGAGTTCTTTTGATTTTAGCGAGGTAAAAAAACATCAATTGTATCAGACTACAAAATCAGGAATAATTTATCTCGATATATTAATTACACCTCTATTTCTTGGAGATAATGAAAATATTAGCAATTATTTAGTTCAAATTCAAGAAATATCAGACATTAAATTAGCAGAACAAAAACTAATAGATTTAAATATGGAATTAGACAAAAGAGTGCAAGAGAAAACTGAGCAACTGAGAAAGTCAGAAGAAAATTGGCAGATTTTAGTAGAAGAAGCTCCCGACATTATCTTTACTGTAGATCGTAATAGAAAGATTTTATATATTAATCAGGTGCCAAAAGGTATGACACTCGACCAGGCACTAGGTACTGACGCTTTAGATTATGTCGCTCCTGCTTTTCATAAAGTTGTTAAAAATTCAATAGAAAGAGTATTTGAAACTGGTGATGCTAATTTCTATGAAATTTCTGCTCCTGGAGCAAATAATACTATTTCATGGTATTCAACTCGACTTAGAGCGATAAAAGAAAATGAAGAAGTTGTATCTGTAATGTTGATCACACGAGATATAACTGAACGTAAGGAAGCAGAACTAAAATTAAAAGAATCTGAAGAGAGATATCATAATTTAGTTGATAACATTTTAGATATAATTTATGAAATTGAATTAGATGGAAAAATCATTTATTTAAGTCCTCAGACAATTGATACGTTGGGTTATAAACCAGATGAATTGATTAATCAAAATGCGTTTAGATTTATACATCCAGATGATCAACCAAAAGTATTAGAGGATCAAAAGTATGTTATTAATTCTGGTGATATTGGTTCTGTAGAATTCAGAATTCGTCATAAAGAAGGTCGTTATGTTACTGTTTCTTCAAGAGGTCAAATTATAGAGAAAGAGGGAGATAATAAAATTATTGGTTTATTTAGAGATGTGACTGAGCGGAAAAAAATTGAAGAGAAAGTTCAAAAAGAGAAAGAAAAAGCAGAAATGTATTTAAATCTAGTGAATGTAATCATTGTAGCTTTAGATAAAGAGGGAAAGATTTCACTCATTAATAAGAAAGGAAATGAAATTCTGGAATGGAGTGAAGGAGATTTAATTGGGAAAAATTGGTTTGAATACTGCCTCCCTCCACGAGATAAAGATAGAGTATTTGATTATTTCAAAAAATTAATGAAGGGAGAATTAGATGTAGTTCCATTTTATGAGAATCCTGTCATAACTAAAGATGGTGATGAAAAATTAATTGCGTGGTCAACAATCATGCTCAAGGATTCTAATGGAAACGCAACAGGAGCTTTAAGCTCGGGAGAAGACATAACAGAGAAGAAAGAAGCAGAACAATTATTAAAAGAGTCAGAGGAAAAGTTTCGAACCATAGCTGAACAATCCTTAATGGGCATTCTTATTTTACAGGATAATAAAATTAAATATATAAATTCAGCAGCATTAGCTATGCTTGATTATAATAAGGATGAAGTTTTGAATATGGCTCCTAAAGGTTTTATTAATTTTATTCATCCTGATGATAGAAAAACTGTTATAGATATAGCAGAAAAGAGACAAAAAGGAATTGAAACCAAAACAACGGGATATGAACATAGAGTTTTTAAAAAGAATGGGGAAATTATTTGGATACAAAATTACTCAAAGTCAATTTATTATAAAGGGAATTTTGCAGATCTGATTACAGTTATTGATATTACTGAAAGGAAAAAGGCAGAAGAGAAGATTAAAGAATCTGAAAAAATACTAATGGATTTATTAGAAGCTGTACCTGTAGGGATTTCAATTACTACTCCCCAAGGAAAGACTCTAAAATGTAACTCACATGCATATAGAATATTTGGATATGATGAGAAGGAGGAATTCTTAAACACCTCAGTCATAAATGTCTATCATAACGCAGCAGATAGAGAGAAATTTCTTAAACTACATGAAAAGGGGTTAGTAAAAGACTTTGAAGTTAAATTCAAGCGAAAAAATGGAACGGTCTTCTGGGCTTCACTTACTTCTGTTGTCCAAAAGATTGGAAATCAAACGACTTTTATCAATTCATTTCAAGATATCACCGATCGTAAAACAAACCAATTAAAACTTCAACAAAGTGAAGCTGAATTATCTGCAATATACAATTATATCCCGATAGCAATACTATTAGTGGATAAAGAGCGCCGAATTAGAAAAATTAACAAATTTGCCTTAAATTTTACAGATCGTCGGGAAGAAGAAGTATTTGGTCTTTATGGAGGTGAAGCTCTTCGGTGTATATATTCAATTCAAGATTCAAGAGGATGTGGATTTAGTAAACATTGTCATGATTGTGTTATTCGTAATACTGTTCTCAATACTTATAACACAAAAACACCATACATTAATGTTGAAGCTACACTCGATCTATTACCAGATAGCAACATTGATAAAGCTCATTTGCTTTTATCTACTGTTCCATTAGAAACGGGTGGAGAAGAACTAGTTCTCATTAGTTTAATTGATATTACTGAACGAAAGAAAACTGAACAAGATTTAAAAAAGTCCGAAACTAAATATCGAACTGTTATTAATAATATTCCTGGGATGGTATATAGAGGGTATCCTGATTGGACTGTAGAATTTCTTTCTAATAGTGAGGTGATTTCGGGGTATACAGAGGAGGATTTTATCTCTCAAAGGCTAAATTGGGTTGATATAATCCATCCAGATGATAGGGATATCATTGTTAATGAAGGAAACTCGATATCTGCAGAACCAGTTTCATTATCTCAGATTTATCGAATTTTAACAAAAGAGGGATTTATACGTTGGGTTAATGATAGAAAAATATCTTTTTTTGATGAAAGTGGTGTCTTTTGTGGGGTTGATGGAATAGTTTATGATATTACTGATTATAAAATAGCAGAACAAAATTTAAAAGAGTCGGAAGAGAAATTCAGAAATATTGCTGAAGAAACTACTTTGGGCTTATTAATTCTACAAGATGGATATATTCAATTTGCTAATTCAGCAATAGCAGAAATAACCGGATATTCTTTACAAGAAATAAATAACTGGTCTATAATGGATTTATCGAGTCATATTCATAAGAAAGATATGCAGTTTATTAATATTAAGGTAGATTTTGTACAAAGTGAGGATTTTAACTCTTCTGAATCTTTTGAATTTAGATTAATTACGAAATCGGGAAGAATTAAGTGGATCGAAACTATTGCCAAATCAATTATGTATTTAGGAAAGAAAGCTGTATTTGCAACTCTCATAGATACTACAGCTAAGAAAAAAATTGAAGACGAGTTAAAAGAAATAAGTAAGTTAAAATCAGAATTAATTAGTAGAACTTCGCACGAATTAAAAACACCACTAGTGTCAATAAAAGGTTACACAGATTTATTATTAACTCAACACTATGATTTGCTCGATTATTATACTGTTTCTGTGTTGCACGAAATAAAACAGGGATGTTATCGACTTGAATCTTTAATAAAAGATCTCCTAGAAACTTCAGAATTAGAAACTGGAGAAGTTATATTACATAAATTCGAGGATGATCTTGCATTTCTAATTAAATTTTGTATAAAAGATTTAAGGGGTATGATTGAAATGAGAAATCATAGATTAATCTTAGATATTCATGATAATCTTATAACTAGCTTTGAAAAAGAACGGATTTTTGAGGTTATCATGAACTTATTAAGCAATGCAATAAAATATACACCTCCCAATGGAAAAATTACAATAAAATCTGAAATTAAAGAGGAGAGCATCATAATCTCTGTTGAAGACAATGGAATCGGCCTAACTGATGAAGAAAAAAATAAGTTGTTCAAAAAGTTTGGAAAGATAGAACGATATGGTAAGGGATTGAATGTTATTTCTGAAGGATCAGGTCTGGGACTCTATATATCGAAGAAAATTATAGAACTTCACGGAGGGGATATATGGGTTGAATCAAATGGAAGAGATAAAGGATCTTCTTTCTATTTCTCCTTACCAATAATTAAAAGATAATAAAAGAATCAGACATTGTTAAGTTTTTTAAATATTTACTTTTAAAAGAATTGAAATATTCAAAATTTATTATTTTTGTATAGGTAAAAATAATGAAATAGATTTTAATATTATATAATTTTGAAGTATGATGGTTTATATCGATAAAGAGAAATTAGTCACATTATTCAAATGGTATATGCAAGAGGTAGGAGATAATTTAGTTTCTGTCCTTGTAGTGGACCGCGACGGGTTGATTGTTGATATTTTGACAAAAGATTCTGATAAATTAGATGAAAAAAAATTTATTGGGGCATTTAGTTCTTTAGTTGAATTAGTACTAAAAAAATTAACTCAAGATTTTGATCTGGGAATTTTTGGCGCAGGAACATTCGATACTGACAAATATCGATTTATTTTTTGTGAGTCTGGACCTGATCATGTTTTAGTTTCCATTCTTAATCATACAGCTCTAGTTGATGATGTATTTCCATACACTTATTTAACAGCGGATAAGGTTGCGAGGATAATAAATGGTGAATTACCAGTCAGTCCAGTAATTCCAAAAATAAAAAGAGATACAGAACTTGAAAAAATAAAGCGAAAAATGGAATATTACCAAAGTAAGTCTCACTCACCTGAATATGTCTATAAACTTTCTCTGATCGGAGATGGGGGTGTAGGAAAAACTAGTATGGCTCAAAGATATGTTCATGGAATATTTCAAGCGGATTATAAAGCAACTATTGGTACATATATTACTAAGAAAGAGTGTGAGTTTAAGGAATTGGGAACCTCTGTTAGATTCATGATATGGGATTTAGCAGGACAAAGCCAATTCGAACGATTATGGCCAGATTATCTAACAGATTCTCGCGCCGGAATTATTATTTTTGATATTACAAACAGAGAAACTTTTGAGAATGTTAGGAAATGGTATGACATCATAACAAGAGTCGCTTTACCTCATATAGTTTTGATCCTCGTTGGAAATAAAGTCGACCTAGAGCTTTCAAGAGTAGTTTCAACTGAGGAAGGTATGGATTTAGCTAAAGAATTAGGGATCTATTATATGGAAACTTCAGCAAAAACAAATGAGAATATTGATGATGTTTTTGAGTGGATTGCCCTTCAAATAATCAATATGAATATTGAAGAAGTAAAGGAAACATTATTCGATAAGCAAATAGAAGAAGGATCAAAATTCATAATTTCAAGCCCTCAATTGAAAATATTAAATCAACACTTCACGAAGCAATTAGATTTTTGCATAGGAAAAAGCGATACTAAAGAGATTATAAGATATTTAGATATTTTAAAAGCAATAGAAAAAAAAAAATTATAGAGAATTCTCTAGAACTTTCAGATATTAATATAAAGAGCTGGTTTGTAGGGTTTTGCTCTGTTAGCTCTGTTTTTCGGATCAAAATTAGAATTTATTATGATTTTGGAATTTACTCGCTTTTCTATATAAGATCTATAATCTTCAATTAATTTGGTTTCGACGATTTGGGGTATCTTCTTTTCCCATATTCTGTTTTTTAACTGTCCTTTTATAAAAGGAATAAGTTCCTTTTGAGCCAACAACTCTTTTTCTTTTTTCAATTCAGACATAATTTCATTAAAATTATCTTTTTTTAATAAAATTAGATTTATTACACGATAATTCCACTCGGGAGCTGTATATAAATATATTTCATCAGATCTTTCTGATGTCATTATTTTCTTTATATTGAAAATGTCTTCAATAACATCTGTGATATATTCAAATTCAAGTTCAAGGTTTTTATCAATATGCTGTTTATTAAAATCTCCCCAGATCACTTTTGAGATAAAACCTTCATTTCCAGACATTTCCCATAATTCTTCACATAGATGTGGCATGGTTAATGAAAGTATCTTTAACCAATCCTTATACACCAAATTAAATACAACTAGAAAATCATTTAAATGATTCGTATCTCGATAAAATTCCTGCATTAGATTAAAAATCTCGTAAAAAGAAGTCTGAAGATATTTCCGTATATTGTATTCATTCAAGGCTTCTTGAGCTACAATGAATTTCCTAATAATTTTAGACAGTATCACTTTCGAATATTTAGTATTAATATCTTTAAAGGAGACTCCAGCATATTTAGATTGGTTAATTTTTTCAGAAATAAAGGTATAGAATTTATTTATATGATTTTTCACTATATCAATTTCTTTTTCTCGAAAATCCATATAAACACCAAAGTCAGCACCATGAGATATGTAAAACCTGAATAAATCAGCAGAATAACGTTTTTGAATATTGGCTAATGGTATTAAATTACCTTTTGATTTACCCATTTTTTGACCTTCTACATTGACAGGTTCGATCAAACTGATGACTTTCGGCCAATGATTTTCTGGGAAAATAGCAACATGATGAAATATATAAAAACTTAAATGATTAGAAATATGCATTATAGCAGTGTGACGGTGGTCAACAGGATACCAATATAGAAATTCTTCTTGGAGCTCACTAAGTAATTCTTCACTAATATCTATACTTTTTGATAACTCTATCATATTCCCTTTATTTAAGAATATAAAATCAAAGAATTCCGGAGTTAGTTGTTCTAGTTTCAATTCCAAATTTCTTATTTTATATGAAATAGTATAAAAGGCCATATATATCGTCGAATCGCTTAGTGATTCAATTATCCATTCTTTATTAAAAGGTAAATTCGTACCGAGACCTCTCTTTCTTGCGCAAGGTCTTTTTTCAAGCCAATTAAAAATGTTTTCAAAGTTTAATCGATACTTATTAGGTATAATTTTCATGTTCTTAAGACATTTAAGTGCGTTCGCTTTCCAATCTCCTGCATTAAAATTAAGAAACCACTGATCTTTCAGAATAGAAACTATAACCTCTTCTCCACACTTACATCTAAGATTTTTAGTAATAGGTATATATAATTTATCAGCTTTGTTTTCTTGTATTAAATCTTCAGAAACTTGTTTAGCAGCTTCACTAACTTTCATTCCTTGATATTTACCACATTTTTCATTAAGGAATCCATTATAAAATTCATTTTTATAATTCTCACTCGTGGCTAAATCTAGTTTTTCACTATCTAATTGTGAATTAACATTATGTCTCTCACAATATACTTTAGCAGGAAAATCTTTGAATCCTTTTAATTCAATAATCTGGATTGGATATATTAATTCCGTTTCTCTTCTATCTAAATTAAATTTCGCAATTAATTCTGTATCTTTTTGTAAATCTATTAAAGCTATATAATCATAAGGGGCATGGGCGGGTACTGAATAAACCACACCTGTAGCTGTAGCGGTATCAACAAATTCTCCAGGTAAAATCGGAATTTCTTTAATTCCATATACATCTTTAGCTTTTTTACCAATAATTCTATTTCCTTCAAATTTTTCCAGTATATTGATCTTTTTATTTTGGTTTTCTAACAAATGGGTTGCTTCCTCGGAAATATACCATATTTCACCATTTATGTTAGCCTTAATATAATTTCCATCTGGATTTATCCATATATTTGTGATTCCGTATACTGTTTCTGGCCTTAAAGTAGATGCAACAAGGAATCCATCTTTAAAAGGAAATTTTATACAAATATATTCATTGATATTAAGGTCCAGTTCATCTCCACTGGCTATATCATCTTCCCCTACAGCATTTTTATCTCTTGGACAATATAAAATGGGATATTCCCCTTTTTCGATATATTCTTTTTCTTTTAAGTGAAAATATTGCCATTCAATGAATTTATTATAAATTTTATCTCCAGTAGTGAATTCTCTACGCCAATCCAAACTCATTCCAATTGACTTGAAATCCATTTTAATTGTGTTTGAAAAGTAATTCACTATTTTCCATGGATCAACAAAACTCTTTACAATTTCATCTACTCTTTTCTGTTCTATTGTATGTAATGATACATATTCTTTCATTCTGGTTATTAGTATTTTATCTCCTCTTTCTATAGATGAAGAAATCGCTAAAACCGGAGTACCCGTAATGTGAAATGCCATTGGATATAATACGTTATAACCTTTTGCCCGATAATATCTTGCAAATATATCTCCATTAACAAAACTCCTCCCATGACCGATATGAGTAGGTCCTGAGGCATATGGATACGGTGAAGTAATAAAGATTTTTTTTTTTTTCTTATCAGGATTTGCTTCAAATATTTTTGATTCTTGCCACCTCTCTTGCCATTTTTTCTCAATTTTTACTGGATTATACATTTTTCTTCAAAACATTTATATTAATTTTCTATTATATTGATTTATTCACCACCTATAATCTCTTTCAATAAAATTTACACGCCGAGCGAACAAATCCGTGGAATTTTTAAAAGAAAAAGATTATAGGGATTTGAATCGCTTACGATAATAATAAAACTGCTAGTAAATCAATTAAAGACATATTTTCCATTAAATTCACCTTTACTGCAGTTTTATTTGAATTCATTCTTATAAAGAATATATATATTTTTATATTAAAATATTTCTAGGTGTTTGAATCCTAATTTATTAATTTAATAGATTATCATAGATGATTGTTGAATTAAAGTCTATTACAATAACTCGGTTTTAGAAAATAGTACAAATTGTTAAATATATTTTCTTTTTTCAATAACTAGAACTACACTCATATAGTTAATATTATTTTGAAAGAAATTAGTGATAATTTTAACATGAAATATATTAATACTTCAACTGATTCTGAACATCAATACCTTACAATTCTTAATTCCTTAAGTGATGCCATGCATGTAGTCGATAGGGGTTTAAGAATTACATACCAAAATCCTGTTATGATTGAATGGCTTACAAAATTAAAACTTGCTTCTGATATTATAGGTAAAACCATTTTCGAAGCTTTTCCTTTCTTAGATTATGATAAAGTAAAGAAAGAATATGATAAAATCTTTAAAGAAGGGAAGCATCTCATCACTACAGAAG
>JAHPYZ010000030.1:21070-48163 GCA_019058425.1 Promethearchaeota archaeon | reverse complement strand
TAGAAGAATTAATGAAACTATATGAAAAGGGAAAAGATCTAAATGATTTTGATAATGTCGTTGATGAAAAAGTAAAAAATTTTTATGACAAAATAACATTTAAAGCACTAATTCCTCAATTTGAAGCCTCTGTTGAAATGAATAGATATATCCCTCTAAGTGACCAAACTATACGATTTTTTCGAATTTTTAGGCATTTTATATTCAGTCAAATAGACTCTAAAGATACACCTGAAAAAAATCTCATTAGGATAATTGAGAGATTAAATAAATTCTTAAGAAGTAATAAGGTAAGTAAAAGGGGAATAATGACTGTCGATGGAAAAAAAGTAATTATTGAATTTGAGGGAAAACAAAAAAATTTACATTTTGAGCTTTCAAAAAGTAGTGCAGCCGTTATTGGGAGTGTTGGGGGAAAAATTCTTAGAATTACTTATCTACCTAACTATACGAGATTTGATTGTGATTATGATCCAATCTTCAATCAAAAAATCCCAAACATTAAAGAGCAAATTGCTTTAAGTAAAGCAAATGTAGAGAAATTACTCAAATATGAATATCTTCTCAATGATAAGAAAGAACATCTTTGGTTAAATACGTGTTTATCAGAAGATGCCTTGATCTCATTTAAAAACTTTGAGTCTGGGATTAATTTTATAAAATCTAAATTAGATTTATTGAAAGATTCAATAAATGTAAGAGATCTTCCTAAATATTGTTTAAAAATGTTTGAGAGATTTAATTGGATAACTATTGAGAATGAGGAAACATTATCTTTTAGATTTACTCTAACGGAAGCTGAACATGAATTGGAGAGGGCGATAGTAAAAGAAATCCTTAATAATGAATTGAAATCTTTTGACGATAGTTCTAGTTATTTAATTAGAACTAATATGTAGATCTTTTATTGAATGATTATTGGTACTAATGGAATCCTGTCAAATTCTTTCTTCTAATTCATATATCTTTCAAAATTGAAAGATCTAAAAGATAAAAACAAAGAGTTTGAGAAATTATTCTCCTACTTCTGTAATCTCTATAAATTTTTCTTTCGCACCATCTGATTTTATTATTAGAAGATCTATTCCATTACCGGTCATAGCATCTCTTTTTATCGAGTTTCTGATGGCTTTCTCAACAAGCTTTTCCCCTTGAGCAACAGTCATATCTTTTTTATACTCTGCTTCTAAAATACCAATTGATAGTAACATACCTGTTCCAGCAGTTCCATAATCATCTTCCATAAGTGAACCAAGGGCATCGAGACTGTACAATCTCGGACCATCTTTATCCATGCCAGCAATCACCAAATTCGTATATAAAGGAGCCATTTTACGTGAGTAAAGGTAATTGGAGACTAACTTTCCCATACTTCTCGTCGTGATACGTTCACCGGTTTCTAATTCATAGAGATTTGCTTGTGCTCGCAAAATTCTAACTAGAATTTGAAAATCACCAATTAAACCATATGCTGCTAAACCTATGTGCTCAGTAATTTTAAACACTTTCTGAGTAGACTTATTTGTAACAGTATATCCCCAGGTTGCTCTTCGGTCATTCCCTAATACCACTCCATCTTTACATTTAATAGCGACTCCGACCGCTCCTGGTACCATTATCTGTTGAGACATTTTTAAAATCTATAATAATTGAATTATGATGTATTTTGTAATATAAAATAATAAGAATTAATTAAAATTTTTCTTTTAATTTATAATATTTTACCTTTTTTCGCTAAAAATCCGACTTTTTCATCCTAATACTTAACTTATCATAGATAATATTTCAATCGACTCTATGATCTCCAGATTAAAATTAATTCTTACTTCTTAAGATCAATATGTCTTAATTAATATGATCAAATAATTGAACCTATGAATTTCAATGGGGATTATTTTTTTCAATTAAAAATTTTTTAATTCGCCATTGAATCACCATAAAACCTATAATAAAGAAACTTTAATCTATATTGAAATTGTAATAATTTTGTTTCTATGAAAATCAACCCATCTTTTTTGACTGATTGACCATGATATGATCACATAATCGATGTCATCAACATTTATTATGGATCACTTTCATTAATTTTATAATTATTAATTCGCCACTAAATCATAGCCAAACTAAGATAAAAAGCTAATTTGCCAAAATTAATATTTGAATAATGGTGATACTAACAAAAACATTTCAAATTTTTTTCATGATCAACCATAGAGTGATCACAGATACTGAGTAATTTTTTATAACGAAAATTTTTTGTCGTGATTTTTTTTTTATTTAACTCTTCACACTCTTCTGATTTGCCATAACATTTAAATAACTCTTCACATATTATATTATCTAAGAAACTTTACTAATAACTTCAAAAAAAATTAAAAATCTAAATTTTTAAAAATTTTGATTAAAAAAGTTGGAGGAATAAAAAATGGCTAAAAAGAAACATTCTTTCGCATGGAGCCCAATTCGCCGATTAATGAAGCAACAGGGTGCTAGCATTGTAGCTCGAAATGCAGTAGATTTATTAATTGATCATTTAGAAAAGACTGCATCTGCTTTAACTGAACAAGCAAGGACTTTTACAATGCATGCGAACAGAAAGAAAATTACCAAAAACGACTTACTATTGTCGATTAAATACAAATAAAGAAGTTTATTGGGCTAAAAATAACTTTTAATATTTTTTTTCTTTTTTATTTTTCTTTATCTCATATTCTATTTTAGGAGATGATCAGTTTATTTAATTATATATAAATATTCATTCTATGTAAGATAAAATGAAGAGATAAATGCGAGATAAGAGATTTGTAGCAAAACATCGAGGTGGACCTCTAAAAAAGGAACAGCACAGGCAATTAGTGCAATGGGGCTGCAATTGTGCTGAAAATGTATTATCCCTTTTTGGTGGAGAAATTGATATAAGACTAAAAAAGGCTATCGTAGTTGCTAAAGAATGGATAAAAGGAAATGCTTCAGTAGGAGACGCAAGAGAAGCATCATTAGGTGCACATGCCGTGGCAAGAGAATCTCTTAATCCGACCTCGATAGCGGTAGCACGTTCAGTTGGACATGCTGTTGCAACAACTCATATGGCCGATCACTCATTAGGGGCAGCTTTATATGCATTAAAGGCTGTTAAAAGTGCAGGTAAATCTATAGATGCCGAGAGAAACTGGCAAAATGAACAATTACCTGCTGAAATTATGGATCTTGTATTAACTGCAAGGATCGAGAAAGAAAAAGCTTTAAAATTATAAATTAAGAACTTAAATCAAATTTATGGAGAAAAAATCTTGATTATGTTATTTAACCTTGTATCTATCCTTTTGGTTAAAATAGGTAATATCGGCATAACCTTTATAGATTTTAGCTGAGTGTTTTACTCCCTTTGGAATGAAATACCGATCTCCTTTTCTAAATACAAACTCTTTACCGTCTATTGTTAAATCAATTTGACCCTCAAGAATGACACCCCATTGACTCTCATGAGAGTGTTCCTCAATAATTATATCTTTTTCAAATTCCATGTATAAAATTTGAAAATGTTCCCCCTGGGCAATATATGCTTTAAGACCACCGATCGAGATATCCGCCCTTGGTAATTCTAATATAGGTTCGGGAAATATTTCTAACATATTAATTTCCTTTTCTCTTATTTAATATCTATTTAGTTCTCTTTAATACTAATTCTTTCACCAAGTTTATAATAATTGAAATCCCCTCCAGTAGTCCAAATAATTGGATGTATTTTACTCCAATCAAGTTTTACGTTCTCTTCTTCGATGGTGTATTCTCGGTTTACATAGGATTTAATTACTTTGCCAATAATTCCTTCACCATCACCATAGTCGAGGATTTCATTTACTTCACATTCAATATTTACTGGACATTCACGAATCATTGGAGCTGTTTTTAGATCTCCGTAAAAATTATCAAAGAGGGAACTCTTATTAATATCTCGTCCAGATTTGCTTCCACAGATATTAGTTTTTTCTATGAGATCTTCTGAAGGAATATTTACACTAAAGGTCATATTCTCATGAATTCCGATTGCGGTATAACGTTTTGGATATAAACTGAAGAAGATGTATTTACCAAAATCAAATGGGCAACTATATCCAATTACCAGATAGTTTGCTTTATCATGCACATTTGCTCCAACCAAAATAACTGGCAAGGGACTCAAAAGATTCCCTTCAATAATCTGTTTATCTAAGTTTTCTTTAGACATTATAACTCAAAAGCTCTTTTTGTTTATTCTTTTATATATTTTTTTCCAATCTCAAATGCAGAAGCGAATTTTTCACCGACTTTCCAATAATTGTTTCGAGAATAGGTAAAAGTATTTAATTTTGCAATATCTGGTATCCCTTCTGTTAGATATTTCTCATCTGCATAAGCATTTACTATTTTTCCAATAAAAATTTCATGTCCTTTCTCTACATCAACTAATTCTTTCACTTTAATGGTTTTAATAACTTCACATTCTAGATTTAGTGGTGATAGGCTTGCCATCGGTGCTGTTTTAAGATCTCCATAAAAAACTTCAAATACTTCTGATTTATCTATTTCTTTTCCTGAAACAATCCCAACATAATCTATTTTTTCTGCCAAATCTTCAGAGGGGGTGTTAACACTAAATGTTCCATTTTCCTTAATACCAATATTTGTATAATGCGTTTCATAGGAAGCTATTGAAATTAATGGTGGCTGAGCTTCTACAATACCAACATATGCTAGAGTCTCAAAATTCGGTTTTCCATTCACATTTGCCCCAATAAGACCCAGCGGCATAGGAAATAAATAAGCTTTAGGAGGAATTTTATTTTTCATCATTATATCACATTTTTAAGAACTATAATTACTTTAGTGCTTGATAGCATAAATAGGTGAAATTCTTGTACTAAGAACGAACATTGAACTTATTTATCAATGAGTAAAAACTAAATTGAGATTTATGGTTTTTTTACTATATAATCAAGTATACATGTGCGTCCCGTATTAAAGTAATTTCCTTTTAAGATTTGTCTTTTTTCCTTGTAAATAATAATAAAATGATTGAAATATTTATCTGGTTCATCATCATCATAATAGCTATGAAAATCATCTTCATCATCATAATGATAATCATCTTTCGATAGGAAATTGATATAACAAAGACCTCCTTTTTTCAACACTCTATACATTTCATTTATAGCAGTTATACAGTCACCTTTGCTTAAATGAAAAATAGAATTATAAGAGAATATAAAACTAAAGAAATCAGGGTCAAAAGGTATATTTCTCATATCACCTTTAATAATATTCAATCTAATTCCATATTTTTCGCAAAATTTATTAGATCCTTCTATAGATTCCTCTGAAATATCAATTCCATAAGTTTTAAATCCGTTTTCATGAAAAAATGCAAGTTTGGGGTCCGAACCACCGGCTCCACAATCTAAAACTATTTTTTCCAACTGAACTGAATTTGTAAATCTAAGGAAATTATACAATGAAGAGGGAAAAAATTTTTGAATCATTTTTGCGTTATCTCCTTTAAATTCTCTATTATGTTCCTTTTTTGTTTAGTTATAATAAATTATAGCATATATAGATGAAAATGATGAACTATGAATGAACTTCAAACCGAATATCAATTTTTTTATTCTATTCTTCTATATCATTCGTTATCTCCTCTCTTTTCAGCAGAAATAATAGTTTGATAATGGACTTTAAAAACTTTATTCGAAAATAAGTATTGACCAAAAAGATTATTTTAAGTCTTTTATTATAAATATTGGTACTTGATAAATTATCAATTATTGAGTAAAAACTTCACATGACGGAAACTAATGAATTACCGGTTAATGGAGAAAGTAAAAGAATTTTATTTCAATCTATGGAACTAATAATGAACAATATTCAAGCAAATATTGATCATTTAGACAAGAATTTTAAACATACTAAAAAATTTATTGATTTAGTTCATGATGGATTAGTGAATAAACGTAGATTTTTCTTATTAGCTTCAGGTCGAAGTGCCTTTATTTTAGAGTGTTTTGCGACTCGTTTAGTGCATTTGGGAGCTGAAGTGCATATAGTCACAAACTTAGCAAGTATGCCTGCGTTAAGAAAAAAAGATATCTTAATTGTACTCTCAGGTTCTGGTACTACTGGTATTGTTGTTAGTTTATTAAATAACTATGTAAATACTGTAAAACCATATGGAATCGTTACTATCACTAGTCATCCCGAAACGGTAATTGGGAGGATAGGTGATATAACTATCAAGCTTAAAGGTAGAACTAAAAGAGACAACGCAGTCGGTGATGATGCGGTATTAGCCCCTGAAGGAACTATGTTTGAAATAGCTGCTTTTGCATATTTGGATGCGATTATAGCAGAGTTAGCAATAAAAATGGGTAAAACAAATAAAGATTTACTCGAAAAACATTCTCAAGGTACTTAAATTGAAATTTATTTTTTTATTCTTTCATAATATAACCAAGCGCCGATTTATAGTGTTTTTACTAGAATCTACATTCGATGAATAAAAATCTCCAAATCGGCGCACACTTTATGTTATTAAAGCACCAATAGCTGCACTAAATTCAGAATTTTTAAGAAATAGCGCTTTTTTTTTATTGACTTTACTTAATAGAGACAGAATTTTCTTTAAAATCCTATTTTCTTTTAAAAATCCTCCACAAAATACAATATTAGAAATTTGATTATTCTCAGCAATGAATGTAGCAATTGTACCTAAATTTTCACCAATTAAACAGATAATAGAACTAATGAAATCTTCTTTCTTTAATGAACCAATATCAAATTCATTGTCAATCTTTCCTAATGAGGCAGCAGTGAACTCCCTAAAAAGTAAATCAACCCTCGTATCATCAATAGAATATATATCAGAGACTTTCAAATCCACTTTATATCTATTTCCGTTTCTTGCGAGATTTATTCCTTCTTGGTAATTATTTATGTTGAATAAAGCTTTAATTAAACCCATAAAAAAGCCACCACCGAGAGCAGAACCTCCTAAATGGGTAGATTCACTATCATTCAAAACCATTGATGTTCCTGTCCCTATAGTTACTATTAATGATCGAGGGAGTTCTTTATTTTTTTCTAATCTGTAGAGAAGTTCAATTCCTTTCACATTAGCCTCAAATTCATTTATTATTTTTGTTTCGCCTTCTTTTGAATATTGCTTATACAAAGTAAAGCTTTTTCCACCAGTAAAATTAAAAGAGTTTACTTTATTTCTCTTAGAATTTAGTAAATCATCGATTCTTTGAATATTACTTTGAGTTGGGAAAGAAAAAAAAATTAGCTCATTACCTTCCATATACGCTATCTTTGAAAGAGTTTGTCCCATATCGATACCAATTCTATCTGATGGAATTTGTAGAATATTCTCGTCAATAATTATTTTTGACATGCTTAGTATCACTTAACTTAAAATTCAATACTTTCATTATTTTATATTATTAATTTAATATATGAATTTTGTAAAATTTTTTCATGCTTGGTCAATCAAAATCGAAGAAAAGTGAAGTTGCTATCAGTAAGGCTGATACACCGAAAGAAAGCTTAAAAAAAGGGATTGAATTAATGGGAGGAATTTCTAAATTCATTAATGAAGGAGATCAAGTTTTCATAAAATTCAATCTGAATTTACCGGGAGGTTTTCCTACAAATACTAATTTTGAAGTTTTAGAAGAACTTATAAAATCTTGCAAGGAAGGAGGAGCAAGTAAAATCTATTTAGGAAGTTTTCCTGTTAAAGGGATACCAATTAATATCATTTCAGAGATACTTGATTTAAAAAACTATTTTAATACTATTGGTGCAGAGTTAGTATTTCTAGATAATAGTAACTTTTTCGGCAAGAAAGAGATAAGTCTAGAACAATTAAAGAAAATAAAAAGAGATTCATTTACAAAAGTTAAATTAAATGATAATGAATATCCGATACCAAATATTATTCTAAATTCGGATAAATTTATATCTGTTAATCAAGTAAATGTGAATCCTTTATTTAAAATCAATTTAGCACTATTAAATTCCTATTCTATTATTCCTTCAAATTATCGTGAAATTGGAAATAAGCAGAATATTACTCTGGAATATAATTCTCGTGATCAATATAAAATGGATATAATTTCTAATGTCCTAAAGATTTTTACAGTTAAGCAACCAAATTTGGTTATTAATGATTTATTTTATATATTAGAGGGTGCTGGACCTTTTATCTACGAGGATTCTAAATTAAGAAAAACGAATTTAATGATAATTGGAGAAGATGCAATTTCTGTTGATCTTATAACATTAAAACTATTAAACCTCGAAACTGATGATAATAAACTAATAAAACAAGCACGATCCATGAATTTTAGTGTACCTGAAATTTCAAATATTAAAGTATTTGGTGAAAAAATTGAAGATAATAGAATTGGTATTGATTCATGTGTGCCAAAAATTGAAGATATTAAACTTCAAAACATATCTACATATCCAGGGAAATATTGTGCTGGATGCTACAAACAAGCTTATCATTTATTAAATTTTATGAAGACATATTTAACAAAAGATTTAAAGTACAATCCTAATAATAGTTTTTTAATTGGAGAAAATCCTATAGCACCAGAGAATTTTAACCACGTCGTTCTATTCGGAGATTGTGCTATAAATAGCACAAAAAACTATAATTTTAGAAAAGTTGTGATTGAGTCTAAGAAAAATAATAAGAAAAAAGCAAACAAGAAAAAGAATTTAAAAGAATCTAAGGCTAAAAAAGAGTCCAAAATCAAAGAAAAACAAAATAGGAATATATTGGAATTACATGGGTGTCCTCCTGATGTTTTTACATGTTTAGACTTATTTATGAATTATTTTGGAAAGAAAAATCTTCCTAACTTAAATTTACTTACAAAAATGAATGATTTTTGGATTAACGGGAAAGTAAATGAAGAACTAAAGACCTGGGAGGCGCTTTGATAAAATGATTAACAGAAAATTAAGGGATAATTGGATAAAAATACTAAATTTTAATAAAAATAGGAGCATACTAAAAGATCCCAAACGGAGTGAGGAAGTTGTAAGAATCCCTTTAAGTCCAATAACTGTAAATGCAAATATCTTATATTACTTCTTTGAAATTTTGTATCCAAAATTTATTAATGACCAACAGAACATTCTTGATATTATCATTCAGGATATTGATAAAAAAAATAAAATAATCAATTCATTTTTATATGAGACAAAGAAAGCGGGAATTCATGAAACTGTAGAATCATTATCAGAAAAACTGTTTAAGATCAAAAGTCTAGAAGTTGAAAAATTAGATGAAATATTCAATAAAGCGCAAAGTGTTCTTTTTAAGGAAAAACAAATTCAAATTACATCAATTCGTATATTTAAGAAAGAAGCTATTGATTTACTAAATAAACACTGTGAAAATATAGAGGAAATATCTCTTTATGAGTTTTTTCATCGAACAATGGATTTACTCCAGAATTTATTAGAGCAAGATTTAATTTTAATCTACCCAGAACCGATTGTTATTCATTTTATTAAAAATAGTATTTCCCTGTTAAATGAAATCCGATTCCACAATTTATTTCAGTTTATAGAAGAAAATTTACCAGAATTCCATTTCTCTATTTTAATAGACGGTAAAAATACAAAGATAATTGCTCTGGTACAAAATACCATTTCAAAATCTGGAAAATCAGAGTTAAGATTAAATTTCTTTACTCCAACAGAATTGGGTATAAATGCAGACGATTCAGATATAAAAAACACCCTAAACTTACTTCAAGATAAATTACATACTGAGAAGTCGTATTACCTAAAACAGAATGACATTTTAAATTTTCTATCAAACCTTTTCGAACTTTTAATTCCTTTAAAGAAAGAAAATCTAAAATTTTTATTTCAAAAAACATTATTTGGATATCGTAGTTTTGAGAACCACTGGGATATGGTACCCAGACCTACTATCTACAACACTTTAGTAAGATTTCTAATTCGCCTACTCGGATTCAATCTCAATTTTAAAAAAATTTCGCATTGGGCAATTCCAGAAGCAATCTCAACTACTTTTGATTTCTTTTTTGGTTTAAATTCTAAAATCTTACTTATTGTTACCGATCAAGACAGAATTAAAAAAATCAAAGCCTCTAAAGATTATGTTATAAAAAATACATGTTTGCATACTTTCTTATTAGAATTTGAAGATAGTACATTGGAAAGGATAACAAATATAGATAAAGACAGTCTCTTTTTAAATATTAACTCTAATTCATTATCCTCGATTAGGAAAGCTTCAATAGAAATGTTTGGGGCGCCCTCAGCAATTATTATCCTCGATAAAATACTAATTCAAGAGATTGTCAAGAATTTCGGTTTTAATCACTCTAAATTTTCTCTTATCCCTAAATTTAAGACATTGAAGTTATTGAAGAATGAGAAATATTTTGCAATTTTCCCTGAGTTCCCATTCTATAGCTTAATAAAAAAGAAGAGACCTCTATCATTATTGAAACTATTCCTTCCGATAATGATTGATAAATTTGAATTTTAAGTAGTTAAGGGTGTTCAATAACAATCGGAAGTATTTAATATATTTTACTTTATAAATCCTTTAGCAACTAATAACTCAGCATTCAAAATAGCACCTCCCGCAGCACCTCTTACTGTATTATGACTTAAAGAAACAAATTTATAATCAAAGATATTGTCTTCTCTAAGTCTACCCACCGTAACAGCCATTCCTTTATCACTATCTCTATCTTTTTTTGGTTGCGGTCTATCAATATTATTTAAATAGATTATTGGATGGGTGGGGGCAAATGGTAAGTCTAACTCTTGGGGTATCGATTTAAAATTTTTCCAAATTGAAATTATTTCTTCAATTTTAGGGATTTTTTCTTGGAATTTCATGTTTACTGAAGCTGTATGTCCATCTATTACCGGTACTCTTGTACAAGTAGCGCTAATCTTTATTGAGTCATCATTTATTATACCATCTTCTCCGAGAGTTCCAAGAATTTTTAAAGGTTCTCTTTCAGTTTTTTCTTCTTCCCCACTGATAAAAGGAACAATGTTATCAACTATATCCATAGATGACACACCGGGATATCCTGCTCCCGACACAGCTTGAAGGGTAGTGATAATCAAATTGCTTATTTTATATCCTGCTTTTTCTAATGCATAAATTGGAGTAAGATAGCTCTGAAGTGAACAATTAGGTTTAACAACCACGAATCCAGTATTGAATCCCCTACGTTTTTGCTGGATTGGAATTACATTTATATGTTCATGGTTAATTTCTCCAATTATCATAGGAACATCAGGAGTCCACCTATGTGCGGAGTTATTTGAGATAACTGGTATGCCTTTTTCTGCATATTTAAATTCCAATTTTTTTATATCTTCTTTATCTGGGAGTGTAATTGCAGAAAATACAAAATCGACTTCATTTTTTAATGAATCAAAATCTTGGACATCCCTAACAATTAATTCTCTTATATCTTTAGGAATCGAGAATGAAATTTGCCATTTTTGTTTAACTGCTTCTTTATATGTTTTATCTGCAGATCTAGGAGAAGCAGCAACATCAACAATTTGAAACCAAGGATGATCTTTTAATAATTTAATATAATTCTGACCTACAACTCCAGTTGCTCCTAATATCCCTACATTTAATTTTTTCATTAGAAAACCTCTAGTTATTAATTTATTTTTTACTTCCGAAATTAATGATTAATTTTTAGATAATAATCACTTTCAATTTAAAAGTTTTTCTTCTTAAAAATTATTATTTTAATAATTCTTTCAAATTTAATAAAAAAAAATACAGATTTATTTATATTGATAAATTATTTGAAAAAACGAAGATTAATTATAGGTAGTGGATTACAACTCTACTAATTCATTTATATACTAATAATATTATGTGATATTTATGCCAGGACCTTTTGATGCACTTGAAAAAGAAGCTGAAAGTTTAGAAAATCAATCTAAAGACGAGTTTGGCAGAAAAAATTTTGTTATGGCTATTTCGCTTTTAGAAGAAGCTAAAGATCTTTATACGAAATTAGGCTTTCAAGGTAAAATTGGAATGATTAACCAACGGATTGCCAGATTAAAGAATTTAGTAAAATTTGAAAAACAAGATACTATGGTACAAACCAAAAGTGAACAAGATTTTCAAAAACGTGTTCAAAAAGTTATAACTGAAAAGGAAAGGTATCAAGAAAAACAAGAAAAAGTTCAAAAATCTCTTTCTCCAGGAATGAAACAAAAACTTGAAAAAATTACGTTATTAAAAGACAAAGCCGAAAAAGAAGAGAAATTAAACAAATATTCAAGAGTCTTAGGAAGGTATGAATATATATTAGAATTATACAAATCCATTCCAAGCGAAATGATGGATACAAGAAAAGAGATTTATGAGATAGAAAAAAAAATATCTTTTATTAGAACAAAAGTATAGATGTTAATCTTTCTTTTTAATTATTAAAATATTTAATGGATTTTTATGAAGAACCCTTTTGACGATTTTTATCACGTTCCTAATTCAAAAGAATTATTAGATATTGCTTTTAAAAGGAGTATGAAGAGTTCTGCTCAAGTCTCCAAAAATGCTCCAATTCTTATTAAAGCAAAGAAGAAAGAATCTAAGCGGATTAAAGTAGCGATTGAAGAGCTCGTAAGTAGAATTTTAAAAATTATAAAATTAGTACCAATTATAGACGAACTTCCTGATTTTTATAGAGAATTAGCAAGTATTTTAGTTGATATTGATGAATTAAAATTAACCTTAGGTAAAATAAATGGAATTTTACCAATTCTTAACAAGATTGAAAGAGAACATTTAAGTAAATTAAGCAGAATAGAAGCTCCAAAAGAGGGTGATCAAATTAGAAGATCCGCATTTGGGAGAATTTCATCTATTATCAATAAGCAAAACAATAATCTTGAATATTTAAATAAGATTAGAGGGAGCTTAAGAGAAATTCCCTCAATTGATTACACAATGCCTTGTATAGTCTTTGCAGGGTATCCAAATGTAGGAAAAAGTAGCATTGTAAAAAATATCTCCACAAATAAAAAGATTGAGGTTAAAGAATATCCATTCACCACCAAGAAATTGAACATGGGGCATATAGAGATTGAAAAAAGGTTTAATAAAATTAGAATTCAATGTCTGGATACTCCGGGGATTTTAGATCGTCCTATGGCAAAAAGAAACAGAATAGAATTACAGGCTATTTTAGCATTAAGCTTAATTTCAGATTTAATTCTTTTTGTATTTGATCCTACTCCTGCCTCAGGATACAATGTTGAATCTCAAATTGAATTATATAATGAGATAAAGTATAATTTTTCAAAAGAAGGGCAAATAGAACTTCTTATTATATTTAATAAAATGGATTTAGCTAAAGAAACAGAAATTCAATACCTAAGAGAAAAACTAAATTTAAAAGAGAATGAATACTTTTTAACAAATGCTCTCACGGGATTTAATTTAGATAAGATTGTTAGTCATATAAAAGAAAGATATAGAGGTAATGAATAATATTCATCATTGGGCTAGACATTGGAGGGGCAAATACTAAAGCTGCTTTATTAAACTTGAAAGGTGAAAAGATTAAAGAATCTTTTTCATATATAGAATATTTTCCTTTCTGGGAGAAATCGATAAAAGAGATTCCAAAAATGTTAGCAAGACTGACACAACATTTAATTGAAAATAACGAGTTGAAGCTTGAAGATATTGAATATTTTGCTGTAACCATTACTGCTGAGCTTTCAGATGCTTTCCAAACAAAGAGAGAAGGAATTTATACTATTCTAAATGCCCTGGAAACAGTCTTTGATAAAAACAAATTGAGGTTCATAACCAATAATAGTAAATTTGTGGGCCATAGTACGGCTAAATCTGATTATTTATCAATATCAGCAGCTAATTGGGCCTCCACTGCTTTATTTCTAGGACGGTATATACCTCAGTGTATTTTAATTGATGCTGGATCAACTACTATTGATATTATTCCTATCATAGATTCAATTCCAGTACCACAAGGGAAAGATGATATTTCACGTCTTATAAATCATGAATTGATCTATACAGGAGGTTTAAGGTCAACAATTCCTTCCATTACTCATCATGTTCCTTATAAAAACAGAAAAATCCGATTGTCATTTGAAAAATTTGCTTTAATTTCTGATGTTCATAGAATATTAAACAATATATCAGAAGAAGAGTACATAAACGATACAGCTGATAATCGGTCAAAAACATTAGAAAACTGTTACTCTCGACTTTCTCGGATAATCTGTATGGATCTAGAAACAATTTCGAAGGAAGCATTAAATACAATAGCCAATTATATCTACCAAAAACAATTAGATATTATAAAAAGAGAGATTAACGCTTTTATGAATAATCTTTCTTTAAGATATAATGATTTTCATCACAATCCCAAATTTGTATTAACTGGATTATCTGCTGAATTTCTTATACGAAAACCACTTCAAGATCTTGGTTTTACTGATATTGTCAGTTATGAAGTAATAACGTATACTCCTAGCAATATAAGTTCTTCAGCTTTCGCTGTTGCAGGAGCCTTATATAATCAATTACTAAATCAACAATTGATAAAATGAAAGATAAAACTGCTATATTTAAAATTGGAGGTAAGATTTTAGATGATTTTGAAAATTTGAATTCTTCTCTATCTCAATTAACTCAAATATTTAATGAGAGTTTACTTGATAAAATCATCTTAATCCCTGGTGGTGGTTCTTTTGCTAATTTCATACGCAAAGTCTACAATGAACTAAAGTTTACTGAAGAAATTGCTCATTGGATGAGTATTATTTCTATGAATTATAATGGATTAGAATTAAATAAGAAATTTCCTTCCTTGCAAATTACCGAAAATTTTGAGAAATTAAAAGAAAACAATAAAATGTTCTGTATTTTTTTACCGTATGAATATTTAAAAGATAATGACAGATTACCACATTCATGGGACGTTACATCTGATTCAATATCTCTTTTTATCGCGAAAGAACTCAAATTAGATGAATGTTATTTCATTAAAGATGTAGATGGAATTCTGGACAATAAAAACAATGTTATTAAAGAAATCTCAGCATCAGAATTAAAAACAATGAAAGAAGCGGGGAAGCTTGCTCAATTTAAACTAGATACTGGAAAAATAAAAGAAAGATCAACTCCAATCGATCCTTATGCAACAACTCTAATTGATTCATATAATATAGCTTGTGTTATTCTAAACGGTTCTCAAAATTCAGTAAGAATCATAAATTACTTTAAATCAGAGAAATCAGAGGAAAGAATTTATACTAGAATAAAATGAAGAACCTCTAAGTAAGGTAACTTGTTTTTACCGACATTTTTATTATGTTTTATAATTAAAATTAAAGTTTTAATTAAATTGAACCTAAATTATACATAATATAATATTAAAAGTCAATATATTAAAATCAAGAGTGTAATCAAAATGGATATTGAAGAAATGAAAAAGAATGCTCAATTTCTAATTGACAATATAAAAGGAAAAGATATTCCGGGCTCTACTACTATCAATATCAGATATAGAAATATGGTTAATTTTGCAAAAGTCTATGGAATAACTGATCCAAAATATATAGGATCAGAAGAAGAAGGAGTAGTAGCTTGCCATGCATTTGCTAATTTTTATACAATTAAATCACTTTACAAACTACTTTTAGGGTTTAAATTAAATCAAGATGGCAAAGAACGAGGACTAGCAATTGATCTTGGCAAATTATTACACGCAGGGAATCGTTATGATTGGGAAGGCTGTGTCGATGTTAAACCTGGAGATAAATTGACAGTGACGGGAAAATGTATTGATGCTCGTCTAGTAGAAAAGAACATGATGTTTTTCGCAGATTTTTTAGTAAATGTTAAAAATCAAAATAATGAACCAGTTTGTAATATCACTATTTCAGCTGGTTTTCGTAAAGGAGGGTATTGAAATGGTTAAGATTTCAGATCTAAAAGTTGAACAAGTATTAAAAAATGAATTTGAGGGAATTACAAGAGATTTATTAAAACAGTATGCAAAAGCTTCGGGAGATACAAATCCTATTCATACTAATGATATAGTAGCTGAAAGAGCAGGACTTAAAGGAGTTATTGCCCATGGCTTACTAAGTTTCGGCTTTATTTCAAAATTATTTGAAGATTTACTCGAACATGGAAAATATGGAAATCTCATTGATATTAGTGTCCAAATGAGAGGTATGGTAAGATGTGGTGATCTTCTCATTACTGAAGCAACAGTTAAAAAAATTGAAGGAAAAAGAGTGTATTTCGATGTAAAACAGGCAACATTTACTAATATTGACATCAAAGATAAAGATGGTAATATTGTAAAGCAATTTGAAGCAGGGGAAAGAGGATATATCACTGAACAAGATATTAAAAGGGGTTTAGTAAAGACTAAAGAAGTTCCAGAAGGATTTCTAACTTACAGAGAAAGAATAGCAACCCCAGGGCAAGCTATCATTGAAATTTTTGATTAGAATTACTTAAATTCATTAGAATTTTTATTCTTTTTTTTTGTAAGATTACAACAAAATCAATTAATTTCCACTAAACTTAATAAATCTAAAAATCATTTCTGATAAAGTTTTTACTAACTCTTCATCCTTTATCAAAAGATCTTCACAAATCACATGACGATGGATAATACTGTCAATTGAGTATAAAAGAAATTTACTTATCCCTTCTAGATCTTCCTTATCAGGATATCCTAATTGTTTCAATACTCTTGAAATAAGTGGAACTAGTTTTAATTCATTTTGGATGTATTCAAAATCTTGGAATACCTTTCTATTAGAGAGATATGCCATCTCAATTGCTACTAAAAGTGATTTATTCTCTTTATGTTGTTCTAAATATCTTTTTAGAAATGCTTTTAAAAAGTCTGGTAATGTTTCTATTGTTAAATTACTAAGATTTATTTCATCTAAGAATTCAGCGTAACCTCGCCTTACTATTTCTTTAATAATGTCAGGCTTTCCATTTTCAAAATGATAATAAAGAGTGCCTATACTAACACCCGCCTTTCTTGCAATATGATTTGTAGTTATTTTATTATAATCTTTCTCTTGTATCATCTGAATACTTATCTGTATTATTCTATCTCTGGCATTTCTATCATTCATATAAATTCACTTTTCATAAAAATCCTAATTTAAATAAATATTTGATTTTTGAGTATTTAAAATTATCGAGCTTTACTCGATAACTTTAAATATTTGTATAAATATATGTCTATCGAGCAAAGCTCGAATATAGAATTTTAGTATCTTATAAGGTGAGAAAATAAATATGTTAGAAATTGAATCCCAAATATTAAAAAAGGTTAATGAGATCAAAAATAACTTGAAGAATGGAGGTCATTTCCAGGAAGAAAAGAAAAAGTTCTATAAGGTTGTATCAGAAATTAAAGTGAATGGAATAAAATCTGATGAAATATTAAACTTAATTCAAGAAATAAGAACTACATTAGTGAATGATTGGAGATCAAAACAGCATTCAATTATTTCCGGAATTATCCTTTGGATTGGTTTAATTAGTTTAGGGAGTTGTATTATCTATTTTCGTGATATTCCCATTATTCCCTCAAATATAATATGGTCAGTTATCTTAAGCACTTTTTTTCTTTTTCTAGGATGGTTCTTTATTAATCTTGGTGTACATAATTTAGGGCATTATATTGCTGGAAGATTTGTGGGAATTAAATATAAAGCATGGGTAACATTCAATTTTTTTGGACAATGGGCCTTGATAATTGATTATAAATCATATTTAAAAGCGACATTTAATCAAAGACAAGTTGTTCATATTTCAGGTCCTTTTTGCACACTTATAACTCCATGGATAATTTATTTTGCTACTTGGCATCCTTTTATGATTGGAATTGCAATCTATATGATTGTAGCTTCAATTCCTCTTATCCTAAAAAAGGGTTGGGATTATGGACGTATCTTTCGAGAAAGACAACTTAAAAAGAAATACAGAAAAATCCACCCACCAACTTAATTTTTTTTATTTTTTTAAATTATTTTTTTGATTAATTAGAGCTTTTAAGATTATTAATTCTTGTTTCAATCTCCTTTATTCCATCTTTATCATTTACAAATTGAGCCGCATCGAATAAAAGATTATAATAGTTTAAAGCTGCTTCTAAATCGATTTCTTTTATAATCTCTTCACCACGTTTGAATATAAGAACTCTCATTGCTTCAATACGTTTTACATTCACTGCAGCTGAGTATGCTTTAATGAAATATTCTCGAGCACTAAGCATATCTTTTTTAAGGAAATAAACAAATGCCTCTGAAAAATATGCAAATTGTAAAGAAAATATGTATCCTATCTCTTCTCTCAGTTGTGTTGATTTTTTAAAATATTCCAAGCTTTTATCTAAATTTTCTTTTACAAAAGCATAAATACCAGCAAGATGGCGAAAGAAAAAGGATTGTTCTAATTTAAAGTCTTCTTCTTCAGCTATTTTCAATCCTTTTTCATAATACTCGAAAGCAGTTTGATGATCATTATCATCAGCATCTTTTTTATTATCATGGTAAAGCCCTAAATGAAAATAAGATTTGGATAACCCTAATTTGTCATTGATTTGAGTTCTTATAGATAGCGCTTTGTTGTAATAATTTAATGCTTCTTTAAAATCTCCTTTGAGAATTCCTTTACTATAGATGCAATCTCCTATAAGATCAATCGCATCAGCTTGACTATTTTTTGCATTTGAATCTTCTGCTAATTTTTGAGCTTCTTTAAGCATTTTAATCTCATCTTCATAGTTAAAATCTTTAAGAAATTTATGATTTATCTTAATCTTGGCAATTTGTATTAAGAATTTCGCTTTATTTTCCTTTTTTACTTCACTTAAGTTTAAAATAGGATTGATTGAATCGTAAAGTAACATCACATTATTGTACTTACCCTTAAAACGATAAATCTCTGAGATTTGGTTAATAATGTCAACAAAATCTGTAAATAAATTTTCAATCATATCATTCACTTATGAAATTTTTAATTTGTATAATGACACTGCTAAAATTATTGAATTTTGAATAAATTTAGGAGATGATTTATTATATAGATTTATTCATCGAACTATCTTTAGAGTTTAGAGTATCTTTGAAGTATCTTATTTTCAACTAGAAAATTTTTTAGTTCTTCACATAATTATTTTAAAAGATTTTTATACTAGTTTAATAGATCAAATATTTGAAGGAATTGAATAATAAAAACAAAAATTCTAACTACTACTTTTGACAACTAAAGAACCAATTGATCACCAAGAGCCATTAGATACTGAAAAAATTGAGAGTTTAATTTTAAATGGGTATAATGAAAAAGCTGCTGAAGAAATCTTTAATATTGTCGGAGATTACCAAAACCATTCTGATAAGGAGTTAATTTATAGAAGCCTTAGTTTATTAAATTTAATCTGCGACAAATCACCCTCAATATCAGAGAGAGCAATTGAAAATATATCCAATTTCATTAATGATTCAGATTCTTGGAATAGATTGGTTTCATTAGAAATTTCATATCAAATTAGTCTGTTTAGGCCAAATTTATTAATTGAATTAATAAAGAAAATTCGAGGACGATTATACGATCAGGATCCATCTGTGAGGAGATTAACAGTAAAGATCATAGGTAATCTGATTTTATCCTTACATATTGATATAAACGAATTGCTAGAAATTATTGAAGAATACACAGAAAAGTTAATGGATAATGATTGGAAGGTGAAATTACATGTAATTAAAACAATCCAAAAAATCTTAAACCAAGATTATACTAAAATTCAGAATTTAGAACCATTATTATCTATGGTCATCATAAACCTAAGGGACGAAGACGATGATGTGGCTAGAGCAGCGGCAGAACTTTTAAAAATCCATGGAACTTATTTTCTTTCAAAAGAGAAAATATTCTACATTTTATTGAATCTGCTTTATAATGAAGAAAATAGAGTTAAAGAGCTTATTATTTGGTTATTTGGAGAGATTGGAAAAGAAAAATCATCCGAGATAATCTCTATAATCCCAAAATTAATTAATCTTTTGAAAAAAAAATCCTATCGTATTCAAATAAAAGTTATTGAAGCACTTGTTAATATCGCTGAAAATAATTTTGATCAAATTTGGGCAAATTTATTACATTCTTTGTTAGATGCAAGCGATACAAATTATAGAAATTCAATTATTAATGCAATTTTTCATCTTAGTTGCAAAAACATAAATGATATCTTCCCATATCTATTTGAGGAATTGGAAAACCCTACTGAAAATATAAGAGAAGGGATCGCATTAGTTTTTCAACGTTTATTCGAAGAATACCAGATCGAAATAGAAAATGAAATAACTAAAATACTATATCAATTAGAATCAAGGTTTTGGAGAGAAAGAAAAAAAACTATTAATCTTCTACAGCATATTTGTTTCATTCTCGAAAATAAGAAGATCGCAGTCTGGATTACAATTGAATTGAGTAATGCGTTAAATATTGAAAAGGATCCTGAAGTGAAAACTGAAATGGTTTATACATTAAAAAATATTAAAGCAAGTTTTCCAGATATAGATGAATCTATTCAAAAAATCAACAATGAGTTATCAATTTTCCATAAGAGAATTATTGAATTCCAGAAAGTACCTGCCAAGTTTAGGGAGAAGTTAAATTCCTATATCGAAATTTTTAAATTTAACGATACCGAGATTAAGTTAAATGAGAAATATAATAAAATATTAAAAAATATTAAGAAATTTTCCCATCTAATTAATAGATTTGAGTATAAAAGACTAGCTTTTGATCTAATCGAAGAATGGGAAGAAACTAGAGTTCAGATAATTGAGGAATTAAGTATTATTAAAGGATTTATTACTGAAATTTGTGAAGAAAAAAAAGCAGAATTTGTATCTAATTTGAAAAAAGATATTAGTATTATATCTAATCGAATTGATGTTCTAAAAGCAGAATTTGAGTATTTGAGAGAAACCAAATTTGAAGTTAACTTAGATAAGCAATCATCTCAAGAGGGATTTACATATATTGAAGAAGAGAAACTAGCTAATATCACCCAAATACGAAAGAAACTTTTTGAATTGGATGGTGATATAAGAGAATTATTAATAAGCAACGTAGAATTCAACGAAATATTTAAGCAACTTCTACAGAAATGGGTTTCAGTCAAAATTGAGATTCAAGAATATTTGAATGATTTAGATCGCCAGATTAAACAAATGAAAGATAAATTAATTGAATATGAAGAAGCAGAACCCATAAAAAGTATGCAAGTTAAATCCGAAATGATCAATGGGATTAGTAATGAACTAAATTTTCAACTTCTGCAAGGACATATCCAGTCTATTATTACGGAGAGAATTGAAGGAATGAAAAAATTCAATGATGATTTTTCTGGCCTTAGTGATAAATTGGAATTTTTATTTAAAAAAGAAGAATTTTCGGATGCGAAGAAATTAATTGAAATGAATTCAACACAGATTCAGAATTACATCGAAGACACAGAAAAGCAAATTAGTATAATCATCGGGAATGAAAAAATATTTGAAGACAATAATGTATTCAATTTATACATAAGACCTTATATCAACAAATTTAATTCTTCTAAAGAAATGTTGATAAATCGAGTTAAAACATTTAATAGAAAATCAAATAACAAAATTTATTTAAACCAATTAAAATATTATTCCAAAATCTTAAATCCAATTAAATTAGATCTGTTATCCTCTTATATTGGTTTAGACATAGAAAAGTTAAAGGATCTGATTTTAAAATTTAGAAATAAAAATAAACTTGATGTAAAAATGATTAATGATAAACTTTATTTTCAGCAATTAGAATCGGAGCTGGTTGACTCAAGAGAAATACTCTTTTTTAAAAACATTAAAACTATCGGGAATGAAATTTATTTAAACTTTAAATTAACTAATCCTTCAAATTTTGATTTTAAAGATTTACAAATATCTCTAAAGGTACCCTCATATCTCAATTTTCAAAGAAAAGAAAGTTTTCCAAAATTCCTCCAAATAAATGAACTTAAACCTGGAAATGTCTTTAAATTCAACTATGTTCTAAAAGTGGATAAAAGAAAAGAACTTAAAAAGAACCTATTCGATCCCTCGGCTGATGAAATTAAGCTAGACCTTTATTATCGCGACCAGTTTAATATTTCCAGGAAATCAACTAAACATATTGATCTCTTCATCCCATAAAAATATAAGATTTTTGATCACATTTACTTATAAAATGTTTCGATTTATCCAAAATTTTAATAATTTATATGGAAAAAATTAATATATCTAACTCTTTAATTTAAAACTACTAAGATTGATTCTTAAAATTTAAAGTATGAGGTGAAGAATGCAAGAGTTAGAGAGTTATCGATTAACACTGCAAACTAAACTTTTCGGATGAAACTGTAAATTATCTGCCGACAAATTAGAGAAACTATTGGCAAATGTTGGCCTTAAAGGTGATATAGAAGATTCTGCTCTTATCCCCGTGCCAAATACCAATCTTTTAATGGCAAAAAATATAGACATATTCACTCCTATTATAGATGAACCAGAAATCATGGGAGAGATTGCTGCTGCTAACGTTACTAATGATATTTTCGCGTTAAACGTTCCAGAAATATCAGGTATGCTTGTATTTTTGGGACTTAAGAAAAATATGCCTATGTATGTTGCTGAAGGGATTTTAAATGGAATTAAAAATTTCATGGAGAATAAAATTAACTCCAAGGTATTAGGTGGGCATACAATCTACTCAGAATGGCCTCTTATTGGGGGTGAAGCGAGTGGTTTTGTTGAAAAAGACAAGGTCATTAAAAAAGACTATGTGAAAGAAGGTGATAAATTAATACTTACAAAACCAATTGGAAATCAAGCTACAATGGCCGCGTATCGTCTCCAGAAAAACAACCCTAGCCTCTTAGAAAATTTTTCTATGGATGAGATTGATTCTTCTATTGAAATGACAATAAAATTAATGATCACCCCTCTTCAAGATGTAGTAAAAACAATACATTCCTATAATGATATTTCATTCATTCATTCAATGACTGATGTAAGTGGTTTTGGTCTTGCGGGACATCTTCGAGAAATGCTTCAAAATTCACATTTATCAGCAATAATCGAACTGATTCCTAGTATTAAACTGACAAGTGATTTAGCTTATAATTTTGAATATAAATATGATGAATGTGAAATGCCTGAAACTGCTGGAGGAATGCTTTTATCTGTTGATCATGAATATGCTGAGGAATTCTCACAGAGACTTAATAGCGAATTCGGTGTGAAAAATTGGACTATAGGTACGATCGATAACATTAATAAATCCAAAATTGTTCGCATTTCTGAAAATGCTGAACATATAGAAATAACAAAAATATAACGATGTCAATGAAGTAAGCAAAAACACGTAAATGTGGTCGCTTATTGAGAAAACTGCTGCAAAACAGCATCGAAAATATTGGTAATTATTATAAATTATCTTATTTTTATCAAATTTCTTATTTTCTGTGAAATGCTTATTTATATTCTTGACATTCTTAACTATCGATATTATCGATAAATAATATCGAAAAGATTAATAAATTAAAAATATTCCTTCTTCTATCATTAAAATTAAAATAAGAAATTAAAGGAATAAAAAATGACAACAGAAAAACCTGATTGGTATCCAATGTGGAAAGAATTGGGCTTAGATCTTGAAAAACATGATCAACTTTTAGCAATATTACCCGATATATTCAAACAAATATATATTGATACACAATGTAATCGACCTGAGGGAATAGGATTTTTTGATTTTGTTGTTGGTGATATTCATGGTATTCGAGTTAGTGAACTTAAGAAAGCAAAAGAAGAAGGTAAAAAAGTAATTGGAACTTTCTGTTTATACATTCCAGATGAAATTATATATGCTTTAGATGCTATTGGTGTGGGATTATGTGGAGGAACAAATTTTTCCAACTACGCCTCAGAGGAGTTACTTCCAACAAATATTTGTGCATTGATTAAATCGGCATTAGGTTTTGGTATAGGGAATATTTGTCCATACTATGCAATAACTGATATCTTGATTGGTGAAACAACGTGTGATGGCAAGAAAAAGGCTTGGGAAGTTATATCTGAATTTAAACCAATTTATGTCGTAGAGACTCCTCAATGTAAGGATCGACCTCAAGCTAAAGCTCATTTTCTTGAGGAATTAAGAGGATTAATCTCAAAACTTGAAGAAATAACTGGAAATAAACTAACCGCAGAAAAGTTAAAAATATCCATGGAAAAAATAAAAGAAAAGAGGAATCAGTTAAGAAGAGTATATAATACAAGAAAAGCTGATCCTGTTCCAATTTCAGGAAAAGATGCTTTATTAGTGTCCCAGATTGCCTTTTACGATGATCCTGATCGTCAAATTCAAATGGTTGGAAAATTAGCTGATGAATTAGAAGAGCGGATAAAAAATCACATTGGAATTATAGAGAAAGGAGCAAAAAGGATTTTAATAAGTGGAACTCCAATGGCTATACCAAATTGGAAAATGCATCACTTAGTAGAATCAAAAGGAGCTGTCATTGTCGCTGAAGAAACTTGTACTGGAACAAGATATTTTGATTCAGAATATGAAATAAAAGGAAACACATTAGATGAACTTCTCGAATTTATTGCTGATAGATATCTAGGAATTAACTGTGCCTGTTTTACTCCAAATGAAGGTCGAAAAGAGGATATATTAAAACTTGTAAACGATTATAATGTTGATGGCGTTATACTTTATACTTTAAACTTTTGTCAACCTTATGATGTAGAAGCGGTTGGTTTAGAAAAGGAACTAAAAAAAGAAGGCATCCCGGTAATTTCAATATCTACAGATTACTCTTCAGAGGATGAAGGACCTTTAACAAACAGAATTGAAGCATTCTTAGAAATTCTGAAGTAAGTTGTTATTTCGGAAATGTTTGGTTATTTGTTTATTACAATTTTTGTTATAATAAGGAACAATATTTCATGAATTTAATAAAAAATAATTACAAAGTATTATATAATTAAGTTCTTAATTTAATTGATTTGCAATATAGATGTGAGGTGAAAATGGAAAAATCGGATTATAGATTAACCAAAGATGTAAAGATACACGGATGAAGCTGTAAACTCGGTCAAAATGATTTAAATGAATTATTAACTAATGTTGGATTAGCAGGAATTATAGAAGATGCTGTTATTATACCAATACCTAACAGTGAGTTGGTTCTAGTCAAAAACATAGATGTTTTCACTCCAATTATAGATGAGCCTGAAATTGCTGGTGAAATTGCCGCGTGCAACGTCACTAATGACATTTTTGCGATGAATGTGCCTGAGATTTCAGGAATGCTAATATTTCTCGCAATTAGTACAAGGACTCCAATGGAAGTTGCCGAAGGAATCCTAAGGGGAATCAAACACTTCATGGAGAAAAAGATTGATTCCAAAGTAGTTGGGGGACATACTATTTATAGCGAATGGCCATTAATAGGTGGTGAAGCTTCTGGATATGTCAACAAGAGCGCAATTATTCATAAACAAGGAGTTAAGAAAGGAGATAAATTAGTTTTAACAAAACCGATTGGATTACAAGCAACAATGGCATCTTATAGGATTCTAAAAGATTTTCCTGAGATGTTAGAACATTATTCAATTGAAGAACTTCAAAAGTCAATAGATCTCGCTATAAAAATAATGACTACTCCAAATCAAGATGTTGTAAAAACAATTCATTCCTACAAGGATTTTTCATTTATACATGCCCTAAGTGATATCACTGGATTTGGTTTAGGGGGACATACTGCAGAGATGCTCCAGAACTCAAATCTATCTGCAATTATTGAGAACGTTCCATCAATTAAGTTTTCTGAAGAATTATCACATGAGTTAGGGTATGCTTTTGATGATTGCAAGTGCCATGAAACTGCAGGAGGTATGCTTCTTGCTGTAGATCCAACAAATGTAGAAGAATTTACAAATGCACTTACAAGTAATAAAATTAGCAATTGGACTGTTGGTACAATCGATAGAGTTCAACCCGGTGTTGTCCGAATTTCTGAAAACGTACAAAATATAGAAATCACAAAAATTTAAAATATGAAGTATGAATTTTGTGAGAAAATTTTAGTCACAAGATGACTTCTCCTAGCAAGGAAATAAAATGAAATTCTAGGTAAGAATTAAAATAACAACTTTATTTGCTATTATTTACAGATTCTTTTAAAAGATATGAAAGATCTTTTCTCGTTCCATTTTTAAGAAAATTCTCTAAATCTATTTGACATATATGGTATTTTTTAGAAAACATTTCTAACTTTACTTTAGCTTCATTAGCTAATTCAATTAAAATATTTAAAGATTCATTATCATAAAATGATTTACGTGTTAAATTAACAGAATAATTATATTTAATCAAAAATTTACCACCGTATCCTATGAACTCAGGAAATTCATTAGCTTTCATTAACTTTACATTAGATTTATATGGTATTAAAATTTGATCAGATAAATTGATATTTTTCTTATCAACTGTTAAAAGAACAACAACAAGCAATTTTTCTTCTCCTTGATAACCTTTAAAAAATTTATTTGTTATCTTATATAATTTTCCCTTAATAGTATAATCAATATTAATCATTTTAATATCATTACAGACATCTACTTTAGTATTATCAATTATCGTATTGGTACTATACACACTTGGCATTATTTCATAGTATGCTTTGAACCCTTTATAAATTGCAAATTCTATGAAAATACATTCAAGAATTGGATGAATTGAATCTCCGATTAATGTTCCTCTATCTGGTTTATAATAATTAGTTAACCAATTGTCATAATTTTGTTGTTCTTCTTCAAATTTGGTTTTTATCCTTTTTCTAATTGTGTCTCTAATAGGGCCTCTTCCATTATTTTTCTGTTTAATATATTTGCTAACACCTGAAA
>JAHPYZ010000030.1:5275-21060 GCA_019058425.1 Promethearchaeota archaeon | reverse complement strand
CCTGAAAAGGTACCAATTTCTTCAAATAATTCTATCCAATATTCAACATCATCAGTACTATAAATCTCTTCATATCGTTTTAAATTCTTTAAATAATAATCTCTTATCTGATATTCATTTAACCAACTTTCAAAATCTAATTCTCCTTCAATAAATTTGGATTTCACCCTTTTTTTAATAGTATCCCCCTTTGGACCAAAACCATTGCATTTTCCTTTAATGAAATTACTTACACCCTGAAATGTTCCAATCTCTTCAAATAAATCTATCCATTCATCGATCTCTCCTTCACTATAAGATTTCCAAACTTTAATTAAGGGTCTTTTTGATTTTTTCAAATTATTTAGGATCTCTAGTGCGGCTTTCAAATTTTCTTTATTTTTTATTTCTCTTCTTATTATATCCTCAAAATCTTTTATTTTGTTGTCTTTAAATTGTCTTTTTTCTTTTATTGTTCTATTAAATGCATAATTATCGAATATGGCTCTTAATTTTCTATTACTCATGTTTAATAAACCGAATTCTTTAGCAAAAATACCTTTAATATTCTCAACAAATTCTTTTTCAGCATCTCCATATCCATTTGGTTTTATTATCTCTGTCTCAGGTTTTTTTCTATACATATACAAAACTGTATTATTCTTAATTAAATATAATAAATCTAAAGATAATGAGTAATAAATTTCTCAGTTTAATTCATTTCTTATAAAAAATAGAGTAAGAACAATTTAAATAAAAAAAGACATTTAAAATTTATTGTAACTCAGATTGATTCTCTTTCTTTGATTTTACCATTTAGTTTTGTAACAATATCTCTAATTTCATTTAAGGCTTCATTTATTAATTTTTCTCCATTTTCTACATTAAATGCAGTTATTGAAACCTCTACCTCTACTGATAAGCCAATTTTTGGATGAGTCTTAATCCAAAGTTGGGGATATTTTTTCTCTAAATCATTTGTATATGCTGCAATCTGACTTTCTCCAATCCCAGAAAAAAGAAAACCTTTCTCAATGAAGTTTCCTTGTTGTTCTTTTAGTATTGGTACAATTATATTCCTAAACATAGCTTTCATCTCGGCGGGTACACCTGGTAAAATAAAAATTGTGGTATTTTTTTCAATAATCTTAACTCCCGGAGCAGTCCCTACTGTATTAGGTAAAGGAATAGAACCTTTCGGAAGATAAGCCATTTTTTCTCGTTCCTTAGTCATTCCTTCGAGTTGTAATAGTCCTTTTTTATGAGCACGTTCATAGGTTTTTTTAATTGTTTTATAAGCATGATGATCTAACTCTAAATTCCTATTTAACCCATTTGCTATTCCTTGTAATGTCATATCATCGAATGTAGGACCAATTCCGCCCGATGTTATAAGTATATTGGGTTTACGCAGTATAATCTGTTTTAAAGTATTCGAGATTGTTTCAAGCTCATCTCCGATAGTAGTAATTCTTTTAACCTGATGTCCATACTTCGTTACTCTTTTTGCTATCCAATTAGAATTTGTGTCCTGAGTCTTTCCAATAAGGATTTCATTTCCAATCATTAAAAGTTCTATTATCATGAGAAAAACCTTAAAAAAATCTTGTTATATTTTATTTAATAAAACTTGATATTTTTTAATTAATTTACTCAATTACCAGTAGAAGAAAAAAATTGATTTCAAACAAAATGACGATCGAAATAGATGATAGTGGAACAGGTGATCTTGTAGGAAATGCATTTGTAGGGCTTTTAAGAAAAGAAACTGGAGAATTAATTTTTAAAACATTGCCCGTCACGCTTTTTCAAGGTGAAAACTGGAAAAATAAAAAACCATTAGAAGTTACTGTTGAACTTGTGCGAGAGGGATTACAAGAACTAAATTTCCAAAATAAAACAGAAAGAATTGAACTCTGTAGAGGGAATATTTTCGATCAAGTAAGGAATTACTTCTTAGAAGAAGGTATCAATTACGAAGATGCGATAATTGAAGGAAAATTACAAGATGCCGTAGAAGGGAGATTAATTGAACATCTTAGGAATGATTTAGGTGTAAGATCCAAAAGCTTAACTAAAAAAAGTGGAGCTAAACGATTTTTTGTATTGTTTAATTGGGTATGTTATGATATTTTTAAAAGAGAAAAGTATGTTAAATCGGGTTTTAAAAAGTGGAACACAATTTGGCGAGATCGCGCCATTGAAAAATATAATAAAATTAAAAGGTCTAAAAATAGAAGAAATTAAGTATTAATTTCATGAGATATACTAATGGATCTATCTAATTTTTAATTTTCTTTTAACAAGAATATTACTTGTTAAGCCTACAGCTGCAAGCCCTATAAGAATTCCTCCAGGCACACTCATTCCTAGCTCTATTGTATTCCCCAATGAAGTTGAGTCCATTGGTAAGCTCATTTCTTCTTGAGCAAGATAAGGCATTACATTATCTCTAAATTTGGGCAACCAGATGAGGATCATTTCCATAGCATCCTCGTCCAATCCATTAGCTACTTGTAATCCAAAAGCCATTGCAGATTTGGGATTTTTAATTGCATAATACCAATCATTAAGTCCATGCTTATTAACTAACGAAAACTCGTTTGAAGGATCCCACAATGATTCTGCTGCTTCTAATGTCATGTTCGTTGGTAATACTGTCATACCTATACCCTGATATCCCACTTCAAATCCATATACAATGCCAGCTTTTAAAGGGAGTGGAAACCCAATAGGAAAGAGTACTTCTCCCGTTGCGGTACCGTTTACCCATTGCTCTAGAAATAGTACTCTAGCATATTCTGTAATATTCATACCCACACCATCTGGAGGAGGAAGTTTCATGAGCTCTGGGACAATATCCTCTTGAAATGATTCTTCAAATAACCAATTTAGTATCATATCTATTTGAGTTTGAGTAAGTGTGAATTGATTCATCAAAGCATCTTTAATAGTTTCATTTATGTATGCTAGTATCCATTTCTCAAATCCTACATCATTTGTAAGCGCATTTGGATAATTATTTTCATCAAAGAGAGCGGAAGCAGCTAGTAATGTAATACCTGAAGGTGATACTCTTCCAACTTCAAATCCAATTAGAGGGTCTGTTACTCCACTTAATAGTTCACTAAAGTCAATTCCACCTGGATATAGAATTTCACCTAATATTGTACCATTAGCCCATTGTTCTAACAAAAGATCTCTTGCGTATTCTGTAATATTTTTCCCTACACCATCTGGAGGGGGAAGTTTCATTAATTCGGGAACTACATTTTCCTGAAATGATTCCTCGAATAACCAGTAAAATATCCTACCTATTTGGGATTGTGTTAGATTAAAGTCATTCATAAGTGTATTCTTAGTAGCATTATCAGTAAATGCAAAAATCCATTGTTCAATTCCATCATCATTAGTTAGAGCATTTACGTAATTGATCTCATCAAAGAGTGCTAAAGCAGATTTAAGTGTTATATTAGATGGTATGACAGGACCCACTTCAAATCCAACAAGAGTTTCATTAACATTTTCAAGCATTTCACTAAAATCGATCCCACCTGGATATAAAACTTCATCCAATATTGTTCCATTAGTCCATTGTTCCATTAGAAGCTGTTTTGCAAACTCTGTTATATTCTTACCTACCCCATCAGGAGGGGGGAGTTTCATAAGTTCAGGAACAACATTATCCTGAAAAGATTCTTCGAATAACCAATAAAGAATCATATCCATTTGAGTCTGTGTCAGATTAAAATCGTTGATAAGATTATTCTTAATTGTAGTATTCGTACATGCACTAATCCATTGTTCAATTCCTGTGTCATTTGTTAGAGCGTTTGGATAATTAACATCATCAAAGAGAGCATACGCTACTTTTCGAGTGATATTAGATGGTCTTAGCCGTCCTATTTCAAATCCAACAAGAGTCTCATTTATACTTTCAAGCATTTCACTAAAATCGATCCCACCTTGATATAAAACTTCATCCAATATTGTTCCATTAGCCCACTGCTCCATAAACAAAGCATTTGCAATTGCATTTACCGAGAGAAGCCCTGATAATGACGGCATATACTCTACGTGCAAATTTAGAGAAATAATTACTGGGATAATTAAGTCGATTAAAAAATCAGTTACATACTCATATAACTTAGTAAGTTGATACCATGTACAATTATAATTATTTTGCAATGTATCTTTCAATTCATTAGTCCCACTTGAATTGGCAGCAATGTACTGATCTGAGAATTTCTGAACTCCAGCGCCTGTTGATGTATCATTAACAAAACCTTGTATATCAGGGATATATCCAGGTACAGTAGTACTATTTCCATATAATATCCTATTTTGAGCATCTTCAGTAAAATTCAGTGGTTCAGCATGGTAACGTGAAACCCCATTAAAAATGACCCAAACTCCAGTAGTGTCATTATTAAAAAAAGTGTTCATGCCTATACCGGGATAAAATGTGCCAGAGATATTTCCTCCAGTAAGCGCCATAACTTCCACTAATACAGCTACAAAAGTAACCTCAACCATATCCTCTACAAATGCAACTCCAATATCTCTAATCCCTCTAAGTGCCTGTGGGATCCCTTTCTCTTTGATCATTGGTTCAATCAAAGGAATTGCAGTATCCCTAATGCCCCTAAGTGCCTGTGGGATCCCTTTCTCTTTGATCATTGGTTCAATCAAAGGAATTGCAGTATCCCTAATGCCTCTGAGCGTCTGTGGGATTCCCATTTCTTTAACCATAATTTCAACTAGCGGTATTGCTTCTTCTTCTATCCCTAAAAGCCCTTCATCAACAGAATTTACAACCCTCTCATTTATATAATCGTCAATTAAAACTCCACTTGGTATTAAGCCAGATCCTACAGCAAGTAGTATAGCTGAGATAATTAATATTCTTTTTGACAAATTTTTCACCTTGATAATTAATGATCATATATAGTGATCACATTTATATATTAAATTTTTGATAAATTAATATATAAATATATCCTTTGTAAATTACTGAAAGATTTGATATTTTAATCGGTGGGAAAACCTACGTCTAACAAAAACAAGACAGTAAATCATGAAGTGGTAATTTTAGAATGTATTCGGGATAATCCTGGTGGAATAACAGCTTCAGATATTGCCAACCTTACAAACTTTTCAAGAAACACGGTGTCCAAATATGTTCTTACCCTAGAACGCACAAATCAAATCTTCAGTAAGAAAGTGGGAGCCTACAAATTACTTTTTGCTAAAAAAGAGAAGTTTATCCCTTTTGAAACTGCTATTTCATATTACAAAGCTCTCTTATCCAAGTTTAAGAAATATTTTCCCAATTCTGACGAAATTGCAAAACAGATTGGAAAAGAAGCTGCAAACGATATTAAGTTTCCTTTTGGACCAAGTGTTCAAAAACAATTGAGAAGTCTAAAAGGTCATCCCATTTCAAGAATATTTTTAGAAAGCTATAAGAATTTCTACTCTACTTATGATATATTTCAGCCAAATATAGATATAACAATGCTAAAAATCGATCAAGAAGGCAAAAATGCTACCTATAGGTTTAAAAATTCAGTTTTTCTCGAAGATTCAGATGATTTCATCTATCATGTTCATATAATGTGTGGTATATCTGAAGGAATTCTGATTAGAGCATTAAAAAGAGATGTTTTATGTAAAGTTGATCAAATCTATGTTTCCAATAATAAAGAAGAATCATTCTTTGATCTCACTATTACAATTAAATAACGGTAATTGAATATGAAAATTGTTGTGTTTGCTCCACATCCAGATGATGAAATTTTTGGATGTGGAGGTAGCATCTTAAAATGGATGGATGAGGGTCATGATCTACATTTGGTCTATGTTACAGATAATAGGGCTTTAATTACTTGGGGAATTAAGGAAAATCAATTGTTGCATGAATATGCTGGAGACTATATTAACATAGATGAAGATGAAGTAGCAGAAATTGCATTGAAAGAAGCCTCAGCTGTATCAAATGATTTTGGATTTAAAAAAACAAATGTGTATTATTTCAAAATTCATGATCAGGATGTAATGAACAATCTTGATTTAGGAATAAAATTATCGATCGATATAATAAAAGATGCAGGTAGAATTCTTCTTCCTAGCGATAATAATCCTCATCCAGATCATCAAGGTACACACACTATAGTAAAAATGGCTGCTAAAGAACTAAATTTATTAAAAGTAGAGTTTTATGTTTATGTAGTTCATACATCATTAAAATTACCGAAAGAGAAACAGATTAGAGTAAAAGTTGATGAGTATCGGCATAAAGTTTATGAATTAATGAAGGGATACAAAACCCAATTATGTTTACAAGAGTCTCGGATGGGATGGGAATACATGTTAAGAAGAAGGAGAGCCGAAAGATTTGGAATTTTCAATCTACAAGATATGAATAAATTCCAGAATTTCTAATTCAATTCTGTTCCACAATTCTTACAAACCTTAGCATTCGGTGCATTTTTATCATGGCCACATGCAAAGCAAATAAGACTTTTTCCATCTTTAGGTTGCTCAAAATCTATTCTATCAGGTCCCCCAGTAACTTCTTCAGAAGATTCTGGTTTTAGAGACTTAATATAATCACTTTCCTCCGCTATAGCTCGCTGTTTTTTAACAAAATCTTCATCATGAGGAGTAATTATTTTAAAGTCTTCTGATGTTTGAATTTCTTTAAATCCTTTTGGTATATCCTTATATTCAGAATCTTCAATAATTTGAGGTTCATGACTTTGTGTTGAATTCATTGTGGACTTTTGCTTTACTTGTTCCTCATGCTTTTTTATCTCTTCAGCTATTGTGTTATCTGTTGATCTTTCAAGTTCTGGTTCTTCTTCAAGATATTTTAAATCCTCCTCGTAAATTTCTTTTTGTAATTGACCCGCTTTTAGTTCTTTAATGTGTAAAAAAATCCCTTGAGTTCTTGTAATAATCATATTCTTGAAGGAGGCATCTAATTTTGGAGATTTTGAAAAATTAATAGCCATCTCAGATATTTCTACCCATTCTTGGATTGCTGCTTGTATATCACTTTTTTTTTCAAATCTTTTAGCAATTGCGATTTTAGTTCCGAGTTCTCTATTAAATTGTGTAATGTCCATAATAGTCTCTAATTTTTCTTATTTTAGATACAATGACTACAAATAAATTCTAATATAAAATCTTTATTCGAATGGTAATACATAATTTAATATTTTTAATCACTACTAGTTATATAAGAGAATAATATATCTCTGAAAACAGCAATTACTTAAGAGCAAATCGTTTATGTCAATATCTCCTCTTTCTTCAAATGAGATAAAAAATCTAAGAGAACTTATCGAAAAAAATGGATGGAACATTGATGGAACGATTGAGAACTATTTTCGCTATAGTTTAAAGAAGAAGAAATTACTCTTATTTACAATCAAATTTCCAATAACTCTACCAATTAGAATCAACGTCCCATTTGAGGTTGTTAGTTTTCGATTTTCAATAGTATTCCAATTTTGGAATTTAGAAAAGAATTCTTATGGTGTAATTCTTTATCTTATGAAAGCATTGAGAAATTTGGCAATATCATTAACTCTTGATCATATTTTTCCTATAGAGGATAAAAAACAACAAATTGGTAATCTTCTGGATTTGGTTATTCCCGAACTAATAAACAATGAAAAAGAGAATTCATGGTTGAATCGTATACGAATTTCACTTATGAATAAGAGAGATCGATTTCAGGCATTTTCTAATAATGACTTGAGTAATTTGGTAGAATCTCTTCAGAAAATTGGATTAAATCCTAGCTTCAATATACCTTGGGAACTTAACTATGGAATTCCAAAACTTAGATTATCTGAAACCTTATTATTTTCAAATGACAGCTCTTTTGACGAGTTTTTCATTTTAGAAAAAGGTTATTTTACATATTTTAAAGACTTAGAATATAAAAAATTTCATATTAGAGGCTTATTTGATAGTTATTCCCCATATATTTTAAGAGAACTATTTACTAATAATCCCGAGTTTAAATTAGAATCATTGGTGGAAAAATGGATTCAATTTACACGCATGATACTAAATTCTCTAATAGAAATCATTCAAAAAAGAAATATAAACCAAACTGAATTTATCAATTTTCGACCGGCTAAAGAACTCATCTATGGTAATCGAGATTTTATAGAAGATTTTAATAATTATCCCTTCTCTGCTTTAAGTTATGAAAGTATACTAATAAAAGAATTATTTAATATCCATAATGAACTATTCAATAAACCTCCAACTAATTTTGAAGTAATTGAATCACTAAATCAATATACTGAAGCTGAAGAACTAATAAAAAACTATAGATTTGAAGAAGCTGCGAACAATCTTAATGAAGCTCTTATTGTATTTAATAAAAATCAACAAAGAAAGATTGTAGTGTCAATTTTGTTGAAACTTAGAAAAATTGCGAAGCTTTTAGGTCATGAAGAAACTGCACTTAATTATTTACAAAATGCATTAGGCGTATCTAAATCAGGAGATATTCCAATAAAATATATTATAAAAGTTCATTATAAACTTGGAGTTACTTATTTTGAACGAAAGGAATTTCAAGAAGCCCTTAATCATTTTAATATAATAATCACTTTTCTAGAAAAAGAAGAAATTGCATTTAATAAAAAAAAATTACTTGGATTAGCTTATCTTTATATTGGATTAATTCATCAAGAACAAAAAAACGTTGAAGATTCTAAAATTTTCTTTAAAAATGCTTTTCTAATTGGAAATGATAATTTGAAGGTAAAACTAAAATATTTTTTACTCCGTGGCTCTTTTTATAAGAATCGAGGTAACATAACACTCACTCAAAAATTTCTAAAAGCAGGTTTTGATACTGTTGGCTTAGATTTTGAAAACGAGAAAATTATCAAAGTTTTAATAGACCTCATGCTTGAGTTATCTGAATTTTATATTCACCATAAGAAGGATGCCAGAAGAGCCTACTATTTGCTTAACAATCTTGAAAATCAGATAAGGTTAAGGGAAATAAGTAATATGAAGAGAGGAATACGCTGGAATTTACTTATGGTTGATTTCTATAACACATTTGAACTCAATCGGGAAAAAAGTCAATTCTACCTAAAACAAAGTCAGAAATTGAGAAACCAACTAAAAACAATAGGAATAGAAATGTAAAATAAAAAGTTTATTTTCTCGAGAATTGAGACCGTTTAGCTCCTAGACTATCTTGTTGTCCCCCAAATCGGTTTTTTATAATTCTTTCTACATATAATTGTCGAAAACGCATTCGGGGAGGTTTTTTCTTTTTAGAATTTATACCAGTCCGCTCAATTTTCGGAGTTTGCATCTTAACTTTCCCTGCTTTAGTTAAAGAACCATGAGAACCAGGCATTTTCTTTTCTACTTCTCGATTTTATAATTTTATTATGATTACATAAATAATTTCAAACTCTTAAATTTTGTCATCTTTTACACATCTTAAAGATCGGACTCCACTTTTTTATTATTTTACTCGTTAATACTTTATCTAAATTCAATTCTATATCAATTTAAAATAATGTCAGAAAAAAAGTTAGAGAAAGATGAGGAAAAGATATTATTTGGAGATAATAGTTTAGTCTGTTTTGCATGTGGAGAAAAAATCGAACCTGATACAAATATTTGTCCATATTGTAAAACACCTATTAAATAAAGCTGTTTTCATCTTTCTTTTTTGATCTTAAAAGAAATGAAAAAGAGATCCAGAGAGCTGAATAAATAAAGACATTTCTTAAATAGATAAATAGTTCTGCATTATAATAAGCTAACTTTAAGAAATATACTACTAACAACCAAATAATATTCAATGGAATGATATAACATGCAAACTTCTGGAAAAGGGTTTCCCTTTTCTTCCAAATTAAATAAATGCTGAGAAAAAAAGGAATTACATGAATATAATCATAATAAAGGTAAATAAAAAAAAATTCATAGAAAAAGATTACTCCAAGAGGTACAATAGAATAAATTAGGAAGTTATTTATATAGGGATTTTCACGATAAAGAAACCACACGAGTGAAAATGAAAAATACCACTGACTAATTGTGAAAATTACTAAATTAGTACCCGGATCTCCATGATTTTTTGCTCCATATAGGAACTTGTCTAAAGGTTGCCATGAAAATGGTATTACAATCTGGAATATCACTGATATTATAGAGGCTATCGAAATTTGGATTAAAGTAATAGTTCTTAAACTAAGTTCACTTAATTTAAATTTCAATTTAACCAATTGAAAACTATTAAGCAGAAAATATATTTTTTCCTATAATACTCGCCATAAAACTCTTTGTTGCAGAATAAATTTTCCTATAAATTTTCAATTGATAAATTTAAAATTTTAAAAGAGGCTTTTTGATTAAATTTTTGAGATTTCCCTATTTTTTTTACTTATTATGATTACTACAACAAATAGGAAACCAAGCAGAAGGTATAGATTATATCCCGGAACTTCTTCATAGTCTTCTTTATAATCACAATATTCATTGTCTTCGAAAATATTTCCCTTGCAATTATCTTCATAAATACAATTTTCATTTCCCATTAAATTATTTCTCGAAATGTTGTTAAAATTACTTTTTTCTAAATATATTCCATAACTGTTATTAATTGCCGTATTATCAGAAATAATGGTGTTATTACTTTTCTCTAAGTGTATTCCAAAAGAATTGTTATATGCCTTGTTACTTGAGACTGTAGTATTATCATTATTAAAAAATAATGAAATTCCCTTGTCATTGCCATTTGCAATGTTTCTCAAAACCATTATATCATCACCACCATATATAAAAATCCCTCCCCTAATGTTGTTATTTGCACTATTATCTGAAATTGTAGTGCGATCACTAGCAATTGAAGCTATTCCATCATTATTGTCATTTACGATGTTTCCTGAGATGTTACTATTACTGCAACTCCGTAAATATATCCCAGCCCAATTATTTGAACAATTATTATCAATTAATTGGCCATTAATGACATCAAGTAAGTGTATTCCTGCATTAAGTACTCCTCCTGAATTATAAATTGTGCAATTTTCAATTCTGAAGTAAAAATCTGAATTCTCAATCAAGATACCTATTCCAAAACCTCCTGTATCTATTATTAAATCTTCAATTAAGTAAGGATCGTAATAAGTCCCATTCCCAGTGCAATTTCCAGCAGCTTTGAATGCTACCCAGCCAGAATTACCATCTATATGGATTGTTTCTGATATTGAAGAAATTTCTAAATCTTCAAGATCTGATTCATTATTGTAATTTAGATTTATTCTGCAATTACTGCTAATAAACCTTGAATTATAGCAAATATAAGTAAAATAATTGAAAACAATTCCTGATATTAATAAAATTATTAATTTTGTCTTTTTATTTAAATCCATCTTAAAATCTTTAAGAATAATTTATGGATATATAACTAGAATCTGGATAATTAGCTATTTAAAATTTTTCTTCTTCAATAGTAACTTTTTTAGAGAGGAATTGGCTGATTTTTATACTTTCTTAATATATCAGATTTTTTGCTCCATGTAGGAACTTGTCTAAAGGTTGTCATGAAAATAGGATCAAAAATTGAAAAACTAAAGAAATTGTTGATGCTATCGAAATCTGGATTATGGTAATGGTTAACAGATTTAATTCATTTATTTTGAATTTCGATTTATCCATTAAAATTCCAAGGCTTTAAATCAATATTACTTTTTCTGATTATTTAGGTTAATATTTTTTTTAAATAGTCCAGTGATCATCCAAAGATCCAATAATAGTTCGGGACTGGAAATCAGAAATATATTTCTAATCTAATTATTATTATGATTAAATCTGGACGGTTTTTTAATAATGGTCATATTGTCACTCCATACTCAATAAAAGAGAGTCTTGGTAGGATTAGACGAACAATTTTCGGTCCAAAGAAAAATAATGCTCGCAGTGTTGACTATATTCCAAAAACCTATCAATTAAATGAAATCACCCCAAAATACACAATTTCATTTATAGGGGATATCATGGCCATGGATTCTAAGCATTTAGTAATTGAACATAGTGTTAAACAATTCATTAAAGGATCTGACTTTCTTGTTGGAAATTTTGAAGGTACAATTACTTCAGAGAAAAAGAAGTTGATGGATAAGCGACATAAACCCGTGATAATGGATTCACTTAAAAATTTGTTCCCTCCAAAAAAAACATTTTTATCAGTAGCAAACAATCATAGTGGCGATTTTGGTTTAGATAAATTTTCATCTTCATTAGACGAATTATATAAACGAGGTTTTAATGTGTTTGGTACAGAAGAAAACCCATTCATAGATTTATCAGATGAGGTAAGAGTAGTAGGAAGTACTCGATGGTCAAACCGACCCTGTAATTATTTAGTTGAATTAGAGAACTCTAATAATTATCTCAAAGAAGGTTCATTTAATATTCTTTTTCCACATTGGGGATATGAATTGGAATTATATCCCCGTATAGAAATAATTAACCACGGTAGGATAATTTTAGAAAAATTTGATGCATTGATTGGCCATCATTCACATTGTCCACAACCAATATCATTTTGTCCCATTGATAACAACAGAAATAAATTAATTGCATTCTCTTTAGGTGATTTTTGTCTTGGTTCGGAATCCAAGAAACGTGAAGCGATGCAGTATGGAATAATTGTAAAAGCTGAAATTGGTACAAATTCTGAGGGGAAATGGCTAATTGGCAAAGTAGAATGGAATTTCCTTAAAAGTACTTCATTGTCAAAAAAGAAGACTGTTGTAAAAATAGTAGACATTGAACCAAATTTTTTTCATTCTGAACCAATGAAATAGAAATAGTTATCATTAAATCAAATTATTTATGCTAATTTTTTAGATTCACGTGTCATGATTAGAAAAAAATATAAATTTCATACATTCTTTAATAAATTAACTTTTCAAAGGGGACTTGGTGTAGCCCGGTGGCACAGCAGGCTCCAGATCCTACAAGCAAAAGCTGTTCCGTGGACACCTGTCGGTCGGGGGTTCAATATGGAATGCATATATCGCGTTTCATGAAAATATCCCTCAGTCCCCATCTTTTTCTAACTGAACATTTAAAATATTGTTATTATATTAAAAAAAATTAATTTTAACTGAGATGGGTATACGTAATCTCCATTCACAACACGAAACACAAGGTTAAGGATTATTAACTATAACATCTAATCAAGTATAAAGAATTCTTAATATTAGAATAACCTTATAAAAATTGCGAAAATAATAAATAAAGATATATAATTTTTATTTTAAACAATTCAAGATAATGATTAAATATCATCTATAGAGGAAAACTTCCATGGCAAGGTCTTTTTATGGTGCGTGTATAGGATTTTTTATAGGGCTTTTAATCGGATGGATAATAGAATCTTTTGTAATGGATCAAGCTGCTAGAAATGAGTTTTTAAGTATAACAAGTATGTCTATCGTTGTCGTGTTAGGTTTTGTAGGTCTTGTCGTTGGATTTTTTATAATGTATGTTACTAATAGAGAAGAATGATATAAATCTTATTTTTTAATCAATCAGAGAAATTAAATTCGTAAAAGCCCGATTTCACGATCTTTTTAATATATTTCAAGTAAATTAGAATTTTCTCTTTTCGCAAGTTTATAAAAGTAAGATTCAACGTGGAAACACTTAATTATTGTAAAAATTTAATTGAATTATCTTATAAAACTAAATAATTCAATTAATTAGGATAAATTTTCTTGTTCTTCGTGAAGAATAATTAATTGGAGGTGGGATATTATTAATTTCGATTGGAGCTCGTTTAAAAGAACATATCCATACGTTTGTGATAAATGTGGATATTTTCTTTGGGAAAAAAAGTCGATTTGTGAAGGGTGTGGTAGTAAAAATACAGTAAGGAAAAGTACCAAAAAAGACTGGAAGAGATCTAAATTAATTGAATCAATGAATATAAAACGCTCTACGATTTAAATTTCTAATATAGTAAAAAATTGTTGAATAAGATTTTCATGTATTTACAGAATAAATCTTATTCTTAAGTTGATTTTTTTAGAGAAGATTCTTTTTCGACTTCCAGTGTACTTGATTCATTAATAGAGGATTGAGTTTAATTGCACCAAAATTTGGACATTCACCTACACAACAACCACAATACCAACATTCTCCCGGATATAATACAACTGGAGGTTTCCCTTTTTCTGGATTCGGTATAAATATATCTACTTGACATACCTCCATGCACCTATTGCACCCATTACAAATATCATGATTGAAAATAATAGGATTCGATATCCCTGGTTCGGGAACTACATATATCTTTTTACTCATATTATTTAAACCTCCTTATATAATCGTCATTATAGGCTTCATAGTTTTGTCTAAGCGAACCATAATAATCAATCGGTTTTTCACCTACTTCTACCTGATTATTCTCAAGCCTAACTGTAATAAATTTATGCCATTCTGGGGGATCCATTTCTGGAAAATCTGATCTTTTAAAGTGTAACTGCTTACAACTTGCCATTCGCGCTAAACAAGAATAAATAATTAACTTTGCATTAGTAAGTATATTTAGAACTTCTAATGTTCGCAATAATTCATGAGGGTTTCGAGCATGTAGCATCGGAGCTTCATTTTGCTCCATTTGTTTTAGTAATTTCAATCCAATTTTCAAGAGTTCTTCACTTTTTATCTCTCCACAATAATTTTGCATAATTCTGGTAATATGCATATTAAATTCTTTCCATCCTATACCATCTTCTTTGTTTATAAGATAAAGTATACGCCTTTTTTCTACTTCGACTTGATGAGAATCAATTGGGACTTCTGAAATTTTCTTTACATATTTAGCTGCATGCCTTCCAGCATAATGACCCGTTGCCGCAGCATGACCAACACAATCTGAAGCAAATAATTGATCACCGGCAGCGTAGAGTCCGTCTATATTTGTTTTTAATTCCCAATCATTCAATACTCCACCAGGAACTCCAAAAAGCTGTCTTTCGCGCGGTAAAAAAGAGGTCGATGTCCATCCTTCTCCATAACTTTGTAGTAGATCCCTATTTGGATTAAAACCTGCTTTTGTATATGTATCCAGTATAGGGATTTTTGATTTTCCTTCTTCCCCCACCATTAAACCCCAAATTACTTTTCTTTCAAGTTCTGACATGCTAGGTAAATCAGCGTAAAATGGTAATTTATACCCTTGATTTAACAGATCTTCCACTGGAAGAGTATCAGGTCCAAGATATTTATATAAATGAAAATCAGATTCACCACCACCCTTTAAAAAAAGCTTTTGTCCTTTAACTGGTCTGTATCGCTGAGAAATTTCCTTAAGTATATTACCATCTCTATCTACCCATGGAATCTCTTTACCATTAGCATCTACCAATGAACATGCATACCATGTGTTATGAGTATTGCCTGTACCATAAGGGGGAAAGCTTCTCTCACCAGACCATAATCCTCTTAATGATTTTTCCATCATCGTAAATTCAACACCCGCTTTCCAACCCATTGCATGCCCATCTCCCATACACTGAAGTGGACGGAATTCAGAAGTTCCTGGAAATCCGGGAGAAAAAAGCCAAATTCGAGTAGGGCGCGCCATACAAAGTATTGTGGCTTTAGCTTTATATATATATAACTTACCTGTTCGTACATTTACTCCAGTTGCTCCAATTACTCTTGCACCTTGTTTACCTCCTTTTGTTAAAAGACTTATAGCCATAGTTCTATTATAAATTTTAACACCCAAT